>NZ_JAGIQB010000027.1:0-96406 GCF_017815025.1 Cupriavidus phytohabitans | reverse complement strand
AAAAATAGCGAGCCCTTCAGCCTTGTAGAGGCAAGCTTCGCTTTTTGCGCGGCTAGTACTTCAGCAGCCTGTTAGGGCTACAACGGTTGAAGGTGAGTTTGGCTTCTCGCATACTTTTTCACCGAATCTAACCGTCATTAGAGCCAAGAATTCGAGCGGTAAGAGCACGCTATTCAACAGTATTCTTTATGCCATGGGCATGGAGGAGCTCGTCGGCGGCAGGAACGAAAAGGTGCTGCCATACGCGGTGAAGGAGCGATTCGAATACCAAGATAGGCACCTGGAGGTGATTTCTTCGGAGACGCTACTCGCGTTGGAGAACTCCCAAGGGCGTGTAGTTACCCTGCGACGCGCAATCCGCGACTCCCAACGCGACGCCAAGCTGATTGAGGTGTTCGAAGGGACCCGCCTTGGCAACAGCCGCAACGCCTTCGGTGACGGCAAGCCGACCTACCTACACGACGCTGGCGGGGCAAAGCGTGAGGAGGGATTCCACAGATTCTTGGCACAGTTTCTTGGCCTTGAGCTGCCCCTCGTTCCCACAACGAACGGCGGTGAAGCGCCTCTCTATCTGCAGACCATTTTCGCTGCGTTAGCCGTCGAACAGAAGCGCGGATGGACGGACTACATTGCGAACGTTCCCTTCTACGGCATCAGGGATGTTCGAACGAGGGTGGTGGAATTCCTGCTCGGCTTGGGCGTATTCGAGACAAATGCTGCGCGAAACCGGTTAAACATTGACTCACTTGAGATTGACGCCGATTGGCGTCGCCTGGCGTCGCAGCTTCGCAGCACATTGGCCCCATTAGGCTTGGAGTTGAAAGCGCTTCCTGGCGCCCCGACAGCGGAGTTCGACGAAAGCGTTTTCACTCTTCAGAAGCTTTCCGGTGACTCGACTCTGCCGGTCGCTGACTATGTAGCTCAATTGCGCAGCGAGTACCGCTCGCTAGAGACACAGGCGGACAAGTTCAGCAAAGTCTCAGGGACTGAGGCGATTGAGAAAATCGCCGCAGCCAAGGAAGAGTTGCAGCACTTGACGATGCTGTACGAGCGTGCTCTGTCGGCGACCAGTGAACGACGTCTGTCGTTGCGTGATTTCGAGGAACTATTGGCAGAAGCCAATGAAGACTTCGACAAGAACAAAGCGGCGCGAAAACTGCGCGAGCTTGGTGCCAGGCAAGGCCTGCAATCGGCGAGCGGCATCTGTCCGACCTGCAGTCAGCCTGTAGACGACACGCTGCTTGCGGGCATGGTCACCGGCCCGCAAATGGACCTCGACGCGAACATCGCGTACTTGGATAGCCAACGCCGCATGTTGATTCGGCAGATTGCCGGCGTGAGGGACACGATTCAAGAGTCCGAGGTCAAGGTTGCTGAGTTGGCAGCTAGGTCGGCGGCCAAGCGCGACGTGCTTGTCGCGATGCGAGACGACGTGACATCCGGTGCCACCGAATCCAAGGCGATTGTTCGTCGCCAGGTGCAAATTGAGTCCGAAGTCACTTCTTTGCAAGAGGCCGAAACGACGACAATGGAGGCGCTGCGTCAACTGAAGGGCGTATCCGACCGCCTGTTAGCCAACCAAATCGACCGCAAGAAGCTTCCGAAAGAAACGTACACCGAGGACGACTACGAGCGCATTCGCCTGTTCCAGAAGCATTTTCGAGCCAACGCCGGTTCCTTTGGATACGAGAGTGCGCCAATCCGGGACATCGAAATTTCGGACGACAACCTCGTTCCATGTCTGGCACAGATGGAACTCCGAGAGATACGCACCGATATCAAGTCAGATTCCAGCGCGAGCGATTTTGTCCGTCTGATTTGGAGCTATCTCCTTGCGCTACATCAGACATCGGCAACCATGCAGTTCAAGGGCAATCACCTTGGCGTCCTTATGCTCGATGAGCCAGGTCAACATTCGATGGCCGTGGATAGCCAACACGCGCTCCTCAAACAGCTGGCCAGCGAGTCGGGGCTACAGAGCATCATCGCCGCATCCTTCGACGAAAACGAGGACGTTTTCAAACAAGCTACTCAAAATGTTACCTTTAAGCTCATTGAATGGACCGGCAAGCTGCTCCAGCCGCTGATGTGACGATGATGCCGCGCTGGAACTCTCGGAAGTGGAACCTCGACCAGCACTTAAATCCGCCGTGTTCCTAATATCGTTCGAGTTCGTGTCAACCGGCTAGGGCCTGCAGCCAGGGCAAGGCTTTATAGATGGCGGTGCCCAATCCCATGATTGCACCTAGGCCGCTCAAAAGCCAGTGTTCTTTCAGCCATTCACCCACCGCGGAAACTGAGCGCCCGTGCCGCTGCCACCAGGTAGCATGAGTCTTCAACGAACCGTTGTGAGCTCGCTCGGCGAGGTTTGCCAGCACGTCAACTTTGCGCAACGTGGATTGATGCAGCTTCACGAACTCCTGCCCATCGAATGCATCGGCTTCTTGCTGGCCAGTAAGGAAATCGCGAGTGGTGATGTGATTCAGCGCCATGAGCTTCTCAAGACGAGGATGTCCGATATAGGCATTCCCGAACATGCTGACCAAGATGCGAGACAGGTCGTATCGATTGCGCTCGTCAAGCGTGATTGGCTGGCCGCCCAAGGCCCGATGCCGATTCTCAAGGGCCTCGAAACCGTAGTTCGCGTCTCGCATGTTCCAGTGCATCCATTTGCAATGGGTCCTGGCTCGCATGTTGTCGAAGAAGCCCGTCAGCATTTCGCACTCGAGGGCGTCATAGTGGTCCGCAATGCTGTCTAGCAGGCCCTTTCGTTCGGCCACAAGATGGATGGAGAATGAAGTCGTCTGTCCAGAATCCAGATTGCGAACGGCGATGGAGGTCACACGCGGCGAGTGGGGATTCTCGCGGTCGTAGAAGCTTTCACAGGAGTAATGCACCACGACCGTGTGCTCCGGTGCGACGAACAGTTCGTCAAGCTGTTTGCAAGCTCGCTTCCACTTCTTGTGCAAATCTCTCTGCTTTCCCATCCCAAAATCCGCTGAGCCTCAGTGCCGCGCATCATACCTTGCGAGAGGAAGTTCTTCAAAACGCCTCCCAGGAAACACAGTCAATGATATTGCGATAGCCGCGGTCGCAGAGGATTGCCCGTTGGTCTTTGAGGGGCGGCTTGCAATCTTCGCGACGAGGGTTAGATTAGAGGGTGTGCGGGGAAAAAAATTTGCTTGGGTTCCCGCAAAATCGCGGTGCAACAAAGCCGCACGGCGCAAGACTCAACAGTTACGGATATGCCTTGTCAGCGTTGGCTTTGCGGGCGATGAAATGCGCGCAATCCGAATCTGATAGGGTGAGAAAATCCGTAACTGTTCGACCTTGCCACTCGGCGACCAGCCGTGCGGTCTGGTCGGTCACGGTGCCGGCGCCCGAGGGCAGCACCATGCGGATCGGCCGGTTGGGGTAGGCGGCCTCGGCTTGCGCGCCGGGGGCGGCCGCCAGGGCCAGCGCCGCAATGAGGGCAGAGCCGGCCCGGCGGGCGCCGGTGGAATGGTTCAACATGCTGCTGTCTCCGTGCGGCGCATTGGCCGCGCTGTGCCGGTGCGTTGCCGGCTTTCTTGTGAACGGGCGCTCGCCGGCGCCCCGGGTAAGGTCGGATGGCGCCTCAGGCTGCGTGCGCCTGCGCCGCCTGATCAGACTCCGCAAGCCGTTCGTAATGCCAGTCTGCATCGCCGAACAGATTCGCCAGCGCGGCCAGCCGCTTGTAGCAGTGGCCGATCTCCATCTCGTCTGTCATGCCCACCGCGCCGTGCAGCTGCACCACGTCCTCACCAAGCGCACGCCCCGCGACCGACACGAAAGCCTTGGCGAGCGAGACCGCGCGCCGGCGCGCGGGCACATCGCCGTGCAGGGCCGCAGCGGCGGCCTCGGTGATGGCGCGCGCCTGTCCGACGCTGACATACAGGTCCACCAGCCGATGGCGGATCACCTGGTTGGCGGACAGCGGGCGGCCGAACTGCTCGCGCGTCGTCACATAGTCGCGCGTCAGTTCGAAGGCACGGTCCATGGTCCCGACCGCTTCGGCGCAGGCCATCGTAGTGGCATGGTCGATGGCCGCTTCGACCAGCGGCCAGGCGCCATCCACCACGCCGATGCGGGCACTGTCCGGCACGCTGACGCGGCGCAGCGTCACGTTCGCGGTCTGGCGGCCGTCGTAGGTCGGCAGCGATTCGATGTGGATGCCGCGCGTTGCGGCCGGCACGGCGAACAGCGTCAGGCCGTCGCAATCGCGGCGCGCGCCGCTGGTGCGGGCCAGCACCAGCAGCACGTCGGCGCTGCCGCCGGCGAGGACCAGGGTCTTGCGGCCATCCAGCGTCCACCGGCCAGTGGCATCGTCGTGCTGCCGCGCGGTGGTGGCAACGTCGAAGGCGTCATGGCGCCCCTGCGGCTCCCACGCGGCCAGTGCCAGCAGCGTGCGTCCTTCCGCCATCGCCATCGCAGTGGGCACATGCGCCGGATCGCCGCACGCGGCCAGCAGCGGCGCGCACAGCGCGGCATTGGCCAGCCACGGTTCGGCTGGCTGCGCGCGGCCCAGCTCCTCGGCCAGCAAGGCCTGGTCGCTGGCATCGCCGAGGCCGCCGCACGCTTGCGGCAGGCCCAGCGCCAGCCAGCCGAATTCCGCAAAAGCCTGCCAGTGCCTGCGCGAGAAGCCGCCCGGCCCGGCCAGCGCCGCGCCACGCTGCGCGAAGCCGTAGTCGCGTTCGACATAGCGCCGCACGCTTTCCTGCAGCATGCGGCGATCGTCCTGATCGTCCTGAAAGTCGCTCATGAATTGGTTCCTGTTGCAGCCGTGCGGGGACTAGAGTCCCAGCACCTGCCTGGCCAGCAGCTCGTGCTGGATCTCGCTGGAGCCGCCGGCGATGGTGTAGCCGCGGGTGACGAAGCGCCGGGCCGAGGCCGCTGCCGCATAGGCGGATTGCCCCGGCTGCGGCGCCGCCGGCTCGAAATGCGCGGCGCGGTCGTAGGCCAGCGTTTGGGGGCCGAGTGCATCGACGGCCAGGTTCTCGATGTCCTGGATCAGCCGGCTGCCCAGCAGCTTGAGCATGCCGGTCTCCGGGCCCAGCCGTTCGCCGGCGCGCGCCCGCTTTCGAAACCGCAGCACGGTTGCCGCCAGCGTTTCCAGACGCACCTCCAGTTCGCGATACCGGCGCCCAAACCACGGCCGCTGCAGCAGCGGCTGCCCGCCCTCTTCCAGCTCGGCGGCGATGGCGCGTACCTTGGCCAGCCGGCGCCGGTTCTCGGCCACGCGAGCCAGGTTCAGGCGCTCGTGCTCCAGCAGCGACTTGGCGATGGCCCATCCGGCGTTCTCGTCGCCGACGCGGTTGTTCACGGGCACCTCGACGTCATCGAAGAACACCTGGTTGAACAGGTGCCAGCCGTGGATCCCCACCAGCGGCCGCACGCTGATGCCGGGGCTGCGCATGTCGACCAGCAGGAAGCTGATGCCTTGCTGCGCGCGTGCTCCGCTGTCGGTGCGCACCAGGCAGAAGATCCAGTCGGCGTACTGCGCGTAGGACGTCCAGATCTTGCTGCCGTTGACCACGTACACCTCGGTGCCGTCGGGACGGGTCTTGCGCAGCGCGCGGGTCTTCAGCGAGGCCAGGTCGGAGCCGGCGTTGGGCTCGGAATAGCCCTGGCACCACCAGTGCTCCAGATTGAGGATGCGCGGCAGGAAGTACTGCTGCTGCGCGGGCGTGCCGTAGCGGATCAGGATCGGCCCGATCATCTCGATCGAGATGCCGCCGGTCTCCGGCGCGTGGGCCAGCACCAGTTCCTCCTGGAACGCGGCGCGGCGCCCGGCGCTCCAGCCCTGGCCCTCCCACTCGCGCGGCCAGTGCGGCGCGAGCCAGCCGCGTTCGGCCAGCCGGCGCTGCCAGTCGATCATCTCGTCCTTGCTTACCTCCAGGCCGAGGCGCACCTTCTCGCGCACGCCATGCGGCAGCGCCTGCGCGACGAACGCGCGCACCTCGCTGCGGAAGTCCAGCAGCGACGCTTCGCTGTCAGGGGTAACGGATACGCTCATGCGGGGCCTCGCTTCAGTGATGGGTATGCCGGCGGGTGCTGGCGGCGCGCATGCCGCCCTTGATCGCAGCGACGCCGGCGGCGGGGAAGGCGGCAATGGTCGCGGCCAGTTCGCGCGCACGGTCCACGGCTCGCGCGTCGTCGATGACTTCTGTGGCAATGCCAAGCCGCAACAGCTCCGCGGCCGGCACCCGGTCGCCCAGCAGGCACAGCCGCGCCGCCACCGCTTCGGAATGCCGCAGCGCGAGCCACGCCGCGTTGCGCGGTGCGGCCATGCCGAGGCGGATTTCGCCGATCTGCAGGAAGGCGCCGGCGCCGCAGACCATCAGGTCGCCGGCCAGCGCCAGCGCCGCGCCGCCGTTGACCGCATGGCGCTCCAGGGCGACGATCCAGGCCTTGCGGCTTTGCAACAGGGACTCGTGTAGCCGTTCCCAGATCCGCGCAAACGCGGCCATGCCACCGGGCTCCGCCTGCAGGGCCTTCAGGTCCAGGCCCGAACAGAAGGCGCCATCGGCGCCGCGCAGCAGCACGGCGCGCGTTTCGGCATCGGCGTTGATGGTGTCGACGGCATCGGCCAGCGCGCGGGCCAGCGCAGCGTCGATGGCGTTGCGGCGCGCCGGGCGGTTCAGCACGATCTCGGCCCAGCCGGCATGGCGCACCAGCAGCACCGGCGATGTGGCCGGGGTTGCGCTCATGCCGCCTCCTTTTGTTCGCAGCCGATCGCACCGGCGCGGACCAGATCGTTGATCTGCGCGGCGTCGTAGCCGAGTTCGGCCAGCACCTCGGCAGTGTGTTGGCCGAGCCGTGGCACGACGGCTATGTCGTCAGTCTTCATGCTTGCCAGCGTGAACGGCAGTCCAGGAAGTTCCAGGTGGCCGCCCTCGCCGTTGCCGACCGCGCGCAGGATGCCGCCGGCGCGCACGTCATCGGCGGCGCCGACCTGGTGGTAGTCGCGCACCACGCCGACGACGACGTGATGGCGCTCCAGCAACGCTCGCGCGGCGTCGCCACTGAGGTGGCGCAGCGCCTCGCGCAAAATGGCCAGCAACGCGGGGCGGTTCTGCACGCGCAGCGCATTGCTGGCGAAGCGCGGGTCATGCGCCAGCGCGGGCTGGCCGATGGCCTGGCACAGGCGGCCGAAGTGCTCGTCCAGGTATGCCGACAGCACCACGTGCCCGTCCGCCACCGCGATCACGTCGGCCGCGGGCGCGGCCTTGGGCTGGCTGTTGCCGCTGCGCACCGGCAGCGCGCCGGAACACTGGTACTCGGCCCACAGCTGCGCCTGCAGCTGGATGCCGACCCGCAGCAGCGAGGTCTCGACGGTCTCGCCCATGCCGGTGCGCAAGCGGCGGAACAGCGCGGCGAGGATGGCGTTGCCAGCGGCCAGCGCGGTGGCCGCGTCGATCAGCGCGAAGCCGGCCTTCAGCGGTTGCCCGCCGGCCTCGCCGGTGACGGACATCATGCCGCTTTCGGCCTGCGCGGCGATGTCCAGCCCGGGGCGCGAGCGCGACGGGCCGCGCGTACCGAAGCCGCTGATCGCGGCATAGACCAGTTCCGGTTTCGCTGCGCGCAGCGTGCCGGCGTCGAGGCCCAGCGCTTCCATCACCCCGTAGCGGGTGTTATGCAGCACCACATCGCTGGACAGTGCCAGCCGCCGCGCCGCCTCCACGCCAGCGCTGCTGCGCAGGTCCAGCGCGATGCCGCGCTTGCCGCGGTTGTACGCCAGGAACATCGGGCTCTGCGGGCTGGTGCCGTCGAAGCGCCGCGCGCTGTCGCCGCGCAGCGCTTCCACCTTGACCACGTCGGCGCCCAGGTCGGCCAGCATCATGGCCGCGCCGGGCGCCGCGATGAACTGCCCAAACTCCGCTACCCGAATGCCTGCCAGGGGCAGGTCTTGCCGGCTTGCCATGCGTTCCACTCCCGTTCCGTTGATGCGGAGACATCATGTGGCAGCCGCGCCTTTTGCGGCAGATGCCAGGATCGCGGGGGCGTAAACCCACGGTTAGCACCGCGGGCAATCCCGGGCTTCGCTGCCGCCTTAGCGCACCAGGCGACAACCGGGAACTGCCGCGCAACGCCGGCTGCTAACCACCGGTTCACACCGCGCCAGCGTGGCCGGCTCCCGCACCGCGCCGGCGCTGGCCCGACGGGCGATGCGCGTCGGCTTGCGGGGAGTTTCCCCAATCCCATGCGCCATCCGCTTGCGCGACATTGCCGTCAGGGCAAGCCGCATGCATCCGGCCGATGGCGGCAGCCGCATCCATTCTTTTGCTCAGGGAGTCACGCATGCAGGATTTCGAGGACAGGCCTGTCGCGCTGGTCACCGGCGCCGGGGTCGAACCGGTCGACGACGGCGTCTGGCTGTTGCACGGACAGGGACAGAGCTTCGTCGCCGACGTTGGCGGCGGACTGCTGGTGGTCGACAGCGGCCCGGGCGGCCGCGTCACCGCAGGCATGATCGAGGCGTTGCGCACGCAGACCAGCCTGCCGGTGCTGGCACTGTGCTACAGCCACGGCCATATGGGCTACAACGCCGGCGTGCGGCAATGGCTCGACCATGCCGCCGCGTGCGGCGAGCCGGCGCCGCGCGTGCTGGCCCACGTCAACGTGCTGGCGCGCCAGGCGCGCTATGGCGAGACCGCCCGCATGCAGGAACGGATGGCGGAGATCCAGTTCCGCCATCCGGCCGGTGCGCTGGCGGGCAAGCTCAACCATACCGCGCCGACCGAGACCTTCGCGGATGGCCTGACGCTCGGCCACGGCGAGCGTCGCGCCGAGCTGCTGTGGGCGCCCTCGGAGACCGACGATGCGATCGCGGTCTGGCTGCCGGGGCGGCGCGTGCTGTGCGGCGGACCGGCCGTGATCGATTCCATTCCCAATGTCGGCACGCCCTTCCGCACGCTGCGCGATACCGTGCGCTGGGCCGAGACGCTGGAGCGCATGGCCGCGCTGCAGCCGCGTATCGTGGTGCGGGAGTTCGGGCCCACGCTGCAGGGCGCGGCGGAATGCGAACGCGTGCTGGGCCAGACCGCGCGCGCGCTGCGCTGGCTGCGCGCCGAGGTGGTGCGGCTGATGAACGCCGGGTGCAACGAGCGCCAGATGCTGGCCGCGCTGAAGCCGCCTGCGGAGCTGTTCGAGCAGCCGTGGATGCGGCCGACGTACGGCGATCCCAGCTATATCGCGCGCGACATCTACCGCTCGGAAAACGGCTGGTGGGACCGCAACGCGACCACGCTGCACCCGGCCGCGCCGCAGGATGCCGCCGCGGAGATTGCCGCGGCGGTGGCCGACCACGGCGCGCTGATCCGCCATGCGCAAGCGCTGGCCGAACGCGGCGAGACGCAGCTCGCGCTGCATGTGATCGACGTGCTCGCGCTGGCCCCGGGGAATGCGCCCGCGCTGGCCGAGGCGCGCCGGCTCAAGGCCGCGTGGCTGCGCCAGCGCGCCGGACAGGTCAGGAGCTATGTGTCGCGCAGCCTGTATGGCGCCGCCGCCGACATGCTGGAACACGGCGCGGACGACACCTTCGGCATCCACTGAATGCCTGCCCGCACGCCACACGCACGCCTGCGTGCGGCGTGCATGCCGCTACTCCAGCACCACGCCGCTGGCCTTGATCACCGCCGCCCACTTGCGCACTTCCGCATCGATGAACCGCGCAAAGCCGGCACTGTCGCCCGGCTCGGGCTGCAATCCCAGCCCCGCCAGCTTGCTGCGCACGTCCGCGCCGGACAGCACCGCGCTGGCATCCTGGTTGAGCTGGCGCACGATCGCCGCGGGCGTGCCTGCCGGCGCCATCAGGCCGAACCAGCCGTAGCCGGTCACGCCGGGATAGCCCTGCTCGACGAAGGTCGGCACATCGGGATAGACCGGCGTGCGCTGCTCGGAGGCTACCGCCAGCACGCGCAGCTGCCCTGCCTTGATGAACGGCAGCGCCGTCGTGATGGCGGTGAGCGTGGCGTCGACACGGCCGGCCAGCAGCTCGGTGTAGGCAGTGGCGTCGCCACGGTAGTGCACGTTCAGCACCTTGAACTTCGCCTGCGCGCCGAACAGTTCCGCGGTCAGGTGCGGCCCGGACCCGGCACCGGGCGAGGCGAAGGTGACGCCGTCCGCCTTGGCCCGCGCCAGCTTCACGAAATCCGCCACCGAACGCGCCGGCGAATCCGCCTTGACGATCAGGAACACCGGCCCGAGCACGCGCGGCCCCACCGCGATGAAGTCCTTGTGGATGTCGTATTGCTGCGGCAGGCCGGCCGCCGTATTGATGGCAAACGGCGCGGCCGCCCACAGCAGCGTGTAGCCATCGGGAGCGGCGCGGGCCAGCGTTTCGTTGGCGACCCGGGTGCCGGCGCCCGGCTTGTTCTCGACCACGAACTGCTGGCCATACTTGCGGCTCAGCGCTTCGGCCAGCAGCCGTGCCGAGGTGTCGTTGGACCCGCCGGGACCATACGGGGAAAGCAGGCGCACCGTGCGCGCCGGATACGCCTGCGCCAGTGCAGCCAGCGGCGCCAGCGCCGGCGCCGCGCCCAGCAGCGCCACGTCGCGCATGCGTGCCAGCAGGGCCCTGCGCGATATCTTGTCAGCAGTCATCGTCATGCCTCCATGGCCTGGATGCCCGGATACGGGAAGGTCTTGCCAAGGTGCGCCTCGCCGGGCACGTAGAGCCGCAGCGCCACGTAGAAGGGCCCCGCCGGCGCCGGCAGCCAGTTGCCGTGGCGCGCCGCGTCGCGCGGCGCCGCGGCACCCAGGTGCAGGCGCAGGCTGCCGTCCGGCTCGTAGCGCAGGCTCGGCGAGCGGTCGCCCAGCGAATAGCGGCCGATCGGGTTCTCCACCAGCATGCAGTCGCCCTTGTCATACATGGTCAGCGACCAGAACGCGCCCACCTGCGGCAGCTTTCCGGCGGGGAACACCAGCTCGTGCGGCTCGTTGCCGTCAAGCGGGCGTCCGTGCGCGTCGCAGTCGGCGATGATGTACATGGCCTCTTCCATGCCGAGCGCACCGATGTAGTTGCGAGCCACCTGCGCGCGCTCGGCATAGCGCGTGCCGAATGACGCGCCGATCTCGACCGGCAAGCTCCAGCCGCCACCCAGTGCCGAAGGCATCGGCCGGGCCAGTTCGGCCAGCACCTGCTCCATGGCAGCGGCCAGCAGCGCCACCTGCGTTTCCTTCAGCGGCACGCCCTCGCACGCGGCACCGAGGCCGAGCGCGGCGATGGCCTGCACGGTCGCCGCCTCGTCCGCCGGGGGCGGGTTCTCGCGCAGCGCGCGGTTCACCACTTCGGCGTAGCGCCGCACCTGCTGCGCCGACGCGCCGAGGTGTTCGTTGGGCTGCATGCCGACGTCGCAGGCGCGCACCGGGTCGCCGCCGTCCGACAGCGTCAGCCGGAAGCGGTCCTGCAGCGCATGCACCGCGGGCAGGTCGTCGGGCCCGTCCACCAGCAGCCGGCCCAGCAGCCACACCGCATCGGTCGGACAGGCGATGGCGGTGGCGCCAGCCGGCGCTTCGCCCTGCCAGCCGGGACCGTGCAGCAGGAAGCGCCCGGCCTGCGTGCCGGTGGTGCGGCTGCCGATGTAGGCAAACGGGTTGGTATAGAAATCGAGCAGCCCGAGCACGTAGTAGCGGCCGGCGCTGTCCGGCACCTCCAGCAGCAGCGGTCCGTGTGACAAATCCAGCCAGGCGTTGCTGTAGAGCGTGTCGTTGTTGGGCGTGACCACCTGCCGGTGCTGCGGGCCCAGCAGCTGGCGCGTGTGGAAGAACTGGTTGACCCAGCGCAGCGTGCCGTCGGGGCGTGCATCGGCAAAGGCGCCTTCGCGGCGGCGGCGCGGGCAGGTGGCGGCGCGCATGCGCGCCATTTCATAGAGCGGCAGCGTGTACAGCACGGCCTCGCGGGCAAGGGCGAGCGTGCGGGAATCGGCGGTGGATGGCGTCATGGAATTTCGCTCCTCAGGCAACCCGGCGCACCGGCGGAATGCGGTACTCGCCCGCGATAAAGGCCGGCGCGGGATGGTACAGGCGCAGGATCAGGTAGAACGGGCCCGCGGGCGCCGGCAGCCAGTTGTCGGCCTGTTCGGGCCGCCGGTGCGAGATCGGGATGATGAGGCTGCCGTCGGGCTCCATGCGCAGGCCCGGCGTGCGGTCTCCCACCGCGAAGCGGCCGATCTCGTTGGCGCTGAAGAAGCGGTCCTCGCCGTACAGCGAGACCGACCAGAACGCCTGCGCGGGCGGCAGCATGCCGGGCGGGAAGCGCAGTTCGTACGCCCGTGCCCCATGCAGCGGCTCGCTGTCGGCATCGAAATCGGCCATCGCATAAATCGCCTCGTCGGCGCGCAGCGCGCCGAGGCCCTTCATCGCGGTGCAGGCGCGCTGCAGCCAGTCGTCGCCATAGACGCCGAGCTTCAGGCTGTAGCCCCAGCTCTTGCGGCCCTGGCTGCGCGTATGCGCCTCGATCAGCTGCATCGCCTGGCGATATGCGTTCTCCAGGCCGGCGCGGACTTCCGCGCGCAATGCCGTGACATCGATCTCGCCCTCCAGCTTCAGGCCGGCCTTGCGCAGCAGTGTGAACGCGCCCAGCTCGCGTTCGGTGGGCGGATACTCGCGCAGCGCGTTGAACAGGTTCTGGAAGAAGTCGAGCGCCTCGTTGCCGGACTCGCACCAGTCGCGCACGCAGTGCGGCATGGTCTTGCCCGCTGCGTCCAGCGCAAAGCCGCTTTCGAATGCATGGGCCGCGGCCAGGTCGTCGGGGCCCTCCACCAGCACGCGGCCCAGCAGCCAGACCAGCGAGGTTGGGCACGCCACCACATGCCCGCCTTCGGCATGCTGGCCCGGGCCGACCAGCGTCACCGTGCCGCCTTCTGCGGGCACGTTGCGCGGGCCCAGGTTCTCGAAGTTGTTGGTGAAGGCATCCAGCAGCTCCACCACGTAGTAGCGGTCGCGTTGCGGCAGCGGCGGCACCCGCAGCGTGACCGGCCCGTCGGCCAGGTTGGCCCAGCCGCAGAAGTAAAGCAGGTCATTGGCGGGCGTGACGACGTCGCGGTCTTCATGCGTCCACTGGCGCTCGCTCGCCGACAGCGTATTGACCGGCGCGCGGCCATAACCGGTGGCCTCGCTGACCGCGGTCTGCACCTTGCAGGTACGGATCGTTTCGACCAGCGGATAGCCGTAGATCGCCAGCGGGATGGCGGCGGCGGCGACCAGCGCTTCCTGGCCGGAACTGTAGACAGGTGCGGAGAAGAGCTGTGGCGCGGGATGGTTCATGCAGGGACTCCGGAAAAATGGGCGGAAATAGCGGAAATGCGTGGCGGCTCATTCCTGGGCCGCGCCGCTCGACTTGACCAGCGCGGCCCAGGCGGGCACGTCGCTGCGCATCTGCGCGGCGAAGGCGCTGCGCGGCTGGGGGGTGTAGCGCATGCCGAGCGCTTCTGCCTGCGCCTTGATGGCGGGATCGCGCATGGCGGCGTTGGTGGCGCGTTCGAGCTTGTCGACGATCTCGGCCGGCGTGCGCGCGGGGGCGAACAGCGCAAACCAGCTGTCCACGCCGAACGCCACGCCGGCTTCGGTAAAGGTCGGCACATCGGGCAGCGCGGGTGAGCGCTCGGAGCCGGTGACCGCCAGCGCCCTCACCTTGCCGCTGCGGATCAGCGGCAGCGTGCCGGCAAGGTCGGACATGGCCACGGGCAGCGTGCCGCCCATCACGTCGGTCAGCATCGGGCTGACGCCCTTGTACGGGATGTGGCGCAGGCGGATGCCGCCCAGCACGTTGAGGCTTTCGCCGGCGAGATGGCCGCCGGAGCCGTTGCCCCACGAGCCGTAGGTCAGGTCGGCGCCCGGCCGCTTTGCCGCGGCGATCAGCGCGGGCAGGTCGCGGCCGGAAAAGCCGGGGCCGGCGATCAGCACATTGCCGCCGTAGAAGAGGCGGCTGACGGGCACGAAGTCGCGCAGCGGGTCATAGGGCAGCTTCGGGAAGATCGCCGGCGCAATCGCATGCGTGGCGGAGATGCCCAGCACCAGCGTGTAGCCGTCGGGCGCGGCACGCGCGACCTGTGCCGAGCCGATGGTGCCGGTAGCACCCGCCACGTTCTCCACCACCACGGTCTTGCCGAGTTCCTTCGACAGGCCCGCCGCGAGCAGCCGGCCGACCACGTCGGTGCCGCCGCCCGGCGGGAACGGTACCACCAGCCGAATCGGCTTGTCGGGATAGGGGCCGGCGTGCGCGGGGGATGTTATCCCGCACAGCGCCACGGCCAGCGCGCCCAGTCCGCGCAGCGCCATGCGCCGCGCCGGCAAGTGCGTGTGCCTTTGCATGCTTGTCTCCTGTCTTGTTTGAGGTATGACGTCCTGCCGCGGTGGCGGCGCCCGTCTGCGCGGGCATCCTTGACCACCGCGTTGCGCGCTGTCGCTATGAAGCGCTGCAACGATCCGCGCGAAGCGTGACCACCGCGTCGGCGGCGACCAGCCCCTGCGCGGTGACGATGAAAGGATTGATCTCGAGCGTGTCCAGGCGCTCGCCCAGATCGGCGGCGAGTTGCGATACCGTGGCCAGCACCTGCGCGGCGGCATCG
Source organism: Cupriavidus phytohabitans (assembly GCF_017815025.1). NCBI lineage: Bacteria > Pseudomonadati > Pseudomonadota > Betaproteobacteria > Burkholderiales > Burkholderiaceae > Cupriavidus > Cupriavidus phytohabitans. The sequence continues at coordinate 81,815 of NZ_JAGIQB010000027.1, read as the reverse complement.
AGATCCACCTCGGGGTTGCCGCGATGCCCTTCGCACAGCGCGGCGGCGCGGCTATCGCGCAGCATCGCGCGCGCCTGCGCGCGCGACAGCGGTGCCAGCCCGCAGGCGGTCTGGCGGAAGATCTCGACGGCGGTGCCGCCGATGCCCGCCAGCGCCACCAGCCCGAACACCGGGTCGCGCCGCACGCCGACCATCACCTCGCCCCAGCCGCGCACCATGCGCGCCACCAGAACGCCCTCGAACGGCACCGGCACGCCGCTTTCGGTGCGCGCCAGGGCGATCGCTTGCGCCATGCGGGCAAAGGCTTCGCGCACGGCCTGCGCATCGGCGAGGTTGAGGGCGACCCCGCCGACATCGCTCTTGTGCAGGATCTCGCGCGAGCACAGCTTGACCACCACGGGATAGCCAAGGCCCTCGGCGATGCGCACCGCCTCGTCCGCATCGCGCGCGAGCCCGTGCGGTGCCACTGGCACCCCGGCGTCGGCGAGCAGGCGCATGGCCTCGTATTCGGACAGCGCCGTGGCTTCGGCTGGCAGCTCGCGCACGAGGCCATCGCGCCGCGGCTCGGTCCCTGACGACGTACACGGGCCGGCTCCCAGCGCCGCCGCCCGCGCCAGCGTGGCGACGGCTTCGACCGCATGGCCCGGTTCGCGGAACACCAGGCAGCCGCGCGCTTCCAGCCATGCGCGCTTGTCGTCGTCGACGATGCCGGCCAGCAGCAGCGGCGCGGCATTCGCGTCTTCGCTCAACGCACCGATGGTCTGCTGCAGTTCCGGCCACAGCCGCGGCGCATTGGCGCCCCCGGCCAGGAAGGCCGCCACGCAGCCATAGGCGCCGCTGCGCGCCACGCCCGCGAGGGCATCCATGAACACGCGCGGCTGCGCCACCACCTGCCCCGTCACGTCGATGGGATTGGCGGTGCTGGCGAACGGGATCGCGGTGCGCAGCGCCTCGGCCGCGTCGTCCGGCATCGGCGGCAGCGGCAAACCCAGCTGTTCGGCGCGGTCGGCCATCATGATGCCCACCCCGCCCGACACGGTGACGATCGCCAGCGGCGTAGCGGCGCCGCCATCGGCACCGGCCGCGCGCTGCGAGGTCGCCGGCCGCCGGCCGCGCGACAGCACGTAGCCGAGCCGGAAGAACTCTTCCAGCGTATGGGCCCGGTGCACGCCGTAGGCGTCGAACACCGCCTGGTAGACCGCGTCCTCGCCAGTCAGGCTGGCCGTGTGCGACTGCGCCGAGCGCGCGCCGGCCGCGGTGGTACCAACCTTGGTGACCACCACCGGCTTGCCTGCCGCGCGCGCCGCGGCCAGCGCCTGGCGCAGGCGCGCGCCGTCGCGGCAGCCTTCGATGTAGGCGAGGATCACGCGCGTGTTCGGATCATTGGCCAGCCATGCGATCACGTCGGCCACCTGCAGCCCGGCCTCGTTGCCGGTGGTGACCCAGTGGCTCAGGCCCAGCCCCGCCTCGCGCGCCAGCGCGTACGCATAGGCACCGAAGGCACCGCTCTGGCTGACCAGCCCGACTTCGCCGACCGGCGGCACGCCGCTGAGCGGGATCGGCGAGAAGGTGGCGAACATGCGCTCGCGCAGGTTCATTGCGCCGAGGCAGTTCGGGCCCAGCAGCGTCACGCCCGCATCGCGCGCACTGCGGGCCAGCATGTCCTGCATGCGCACGCCGCCCTCGCCGGCTTCCGCGAAGCCGGAAGTGAAGACCACCGCCGCGCGCGTGCCGTTGCCGGCCAGCTGCGCCATCACGTCCTGGCTGGCGCTGGCGGGCACCGCCACGATCGCCAGGTCGACGGGCTCGCCGATGTCCGCCAGCGAGCCATAGGCGCGCAGGCCCTGCACTTCGGCAGCGGACGGGTTGACCGGATAGACGCGTCCCGCATAGCCCAGTTCGCGCAGCAGCCGGATCGGCATGCCGCCCACCTTGTCCGGCTGGGTGGAAGCACCGACCACCGCGATCGAACGCGGGTACAGCAGGGAATTCAGGTCAACCATGTTGCAGTCTCCGGGTCTTGTTTTCTGGTTGGTATCGGTCTGGCCTTGTCGCCTTTCGACGCTATTGCCGCAGACCGGTGGCGGCCTCGATGGAACGGACCATCTCCATCAGCAGCGGCGCCACCTTCTTTTCCATCATCCCGCGCTTCACCTGCGAGCCGGGCACGGCGCAGTTGAACAGCAGCGGGCGGTTCAGGTATTTGATGCGCGAATAGACGCCCACGCCGTACACGCCGATGCCGGCATCGCCCTCGTTGAGCGCGAAGCCGCGCTTGGGGTAGTGCGCCACGTTGTGGCACAGCGTGTCGTAGAACGCCGCGTATTCCTCGGGCCGCTCCTCGCGGGCGGCTGCCATCAGGTTTTCGAACTGCGCCTTCGACAAGGTGCACAGATAGGCCCGGCCCATGGCCGTGCTCAGCACCGAGCGCACGGCGCCGGTTCCCGGCCGCGCCGGGGTGCCCTCGTTGTGGGTGCAGGACTGCAGGTAGGTCACGTCGAGCCGGTGCGCCACGCCCATCGACACAGCGCCCTCCACGCGGTCCGCCAGCGCCTGCATCAGCGGACGAGCCACGTGGCGCACCTGCAGCCCGGTCAGGTACGGGTAGCCCAGCGCCAGCACCTGGGCGCTGACGAAATACTTGTCGAGCTTCGGATCCCAGTCGAGGTAGCCCAGCTCGAACAGCGTGCGGCAGATGCGCGAGACGGTGGCGCGCGGCAGCTGCAGCCGCTGCGCCAGCTCGCCGTTGCCGAGCGGGCGCGGCTCGTCGATAAAGCAGCGCAGCAGGGCAAAGCCCTTGGCCAGCAGGCCGCCGAAGGACGGGTCCTCGCGGCGGCGTTCGGCGATGAATTGTTCGACTGGCAGGTTCATGGCGTTTTCCTCTTTACCCAGTCTGGACAGCACGTCATCCAGTGTCAAAAAGCGGAATCAATTTCCACATATTGGAAATATAGGCCATCGTGTTGACCCCTCCGGCGCGCCGACCATAAGGTTCTCCGCATCGGACACAGATTCGAAAAGGAGACAAAACCATGAAGCAACGCACCCTTGTCCGCGGCCGGCGTGCCGTGCTGATCACAGCCGCGGCCTTGTGCCTGCTGCCGTCTGGCGCAGGCGCCGAGGATGCCTACCCGGCCAAGCCCGTGCGGCTGGTGGTGGCATACCCCGCAGGCGGCCTGACCGACACGCTGGCGCGCGCGCTGGCGGACGGCCTTGGCAAGCGGCTGGGCCAGACCATCGTGGTCGAGAACAAGGGCGGCGCGGGCGGCATCATCGGCACTGACCAGGCGGCCAAGGCAGCGCCCGACGGCTACACCCTGCTGCTCACCATTCCCGGCCCGATCACCGCCAACCTGGCGCTGTACAAGAAGCTGCCCTACGATCCGCGCACCGACCTGCGGCCGATTTCGGATATCGCCACCGCGCGCACCGTGCTGGCGGTCAATGCCGCCGTCCCGGTCAGGACCGTGGCCGATCTGATCGACTATGCGAAGAAGGAACCCGGCAAGCTGCGCATGGGTTCGTGGGGACCGGGCACCCAGCCGCATACCATCCAGACCTACATGGCCAAAAAGTATGGCGTCGACATCCTGCACGTGCCCTACCGCGGCGAGGGACCGATGGTGACCGACCTGCTGGCTGGCCAGGTCAACGTCACGGTGGGCTCGGTCACCGCGCTGCAGCAGCACTTCGCGGGCGGCAAGCTGCGGCCGATCGCCGTGACAGGCCCGCGCCGCGCGAGGTCGCTGCCCGACGTGCCCACCTTTGCCGAGGCCGGCTTTCCCGATGAAGCCTACCGGCTGACCGGGCCGATCACGTTGATGGCCCCTGCCAGGACACCACAACCCATCATCGACCGCCTCGGCCGCGAGGTCAGCGCGCTGGTGAAAAGCCCGGCCTTCGCCAAACGCGTCGAAGACATGGGCGCCGAACCCATCGGCAACATCCCGTCCGAAGCGGCCAGCGCCTACACGGCCTACCTGCCAGTGGTGCTGAAACTGACCGCCGACACCGGGGTCACGCTCGACTGACGCCCCAACCGGAGCGCCTGCCATGCGGCTCAGCCAGATCCAGGACTTCATCGCGGTGGCGGAAGGCGGCAGCATCCGTGCCGCGTCCCGGACGCGCGACGTATCGGCGCCCGCGCTCACCAAGAGCATCCGGCAACTGGAGCACGAGCTGCATGTGCCGCTGCTCACGCGCACCACGCGCGGCGTGGTGCTGTCGAACTACGGCGAGGCGTTCCTGCGCCGCGCACGCCTGATCGCGGCGGAGGCCCGCAGGGCCGCCGAGGAGATGACGCAGATGCTGGGCGCCCGCACCGGCACGGTCCGCCTCGGCGTCACGGGCGGACCGGCGCACCTGCTCGTGCCCGCGGCGCTGAACCGCTTCCGGCGGCAACACCCGGAAGTCCAGCTCTGCATCGACAGCGGCCGGTATGCGGTGCACCTGCAGGATTTGCGCGCGGGCCTGATCGACATGGCGGTGAGTCCGGTTCCCGACGCAGGCATCGACCACGACTTTATCTGCGAGCCGCTCTACAACAACGACTCGGTGGTCGTTGCGCACCAGGAGCATCCGCTGCGCCATGCGCGGTCGCTGCGCGAGCTGGTGGGATCCGAATGGGTCCTGACGACCGCCGGCATGCACGGCCCGGGCGCGGCCATCATGGATGCGTTCCGGGCGCGCAGCCTGCCGCTGCCGCGCGTGGCGGTGCGCTGCGATACCTTTGGCATGATCCAGGCGCTGCTGCAGGACCGGAAGCTCCTGTGCATGGTGGCGCGCCAGCTGATGCAGGCCCGGGCTTCGGCTTCGACCGGATTGGCTGTCCTGCCGATCGAGGACGTCCTGCCCAGCCATACCGTGTGCCTGATCTACCGTGCCGACTCGCCGCTGCCGCCCGTCGCGGCCAGCTTTGCCGCGCAGCTCAGGCGCGAGGCGCACTACCTGGTCAACATGCCGGACAGTCCGCTGCGGCGGCCCGGCGCTGCGCCCCTATCGTGCGAGCCGGTGCCGTTTGCAAGTGGCGATCTGGTGACATGAATCCGGCCCGGCATTCCCCGAGGTGATTTGCAGGCCGTTAAACTCAGTTGTGACATTTTTTCCCACGGCTCAGCCGAAGTACCCGCGGGCACTACAATGCTGCGAAAAATGCACCGGCAGCGCCCGCCTCCATGATCGACCTTGCAAGACGACGCCTGCGCGTACGCCTGAACCCCGCCGCGATGATCGTCCCGGCGACCATCGCCCTGGCGATTGCCATTGCCGGACTGGGCGCCGCGGCACTGGCCCAGATGCGAAGCGACGCCTTGGCCAGCGCCAGCGAAGCCTCGGCCAACCTCGCGCTCACGCTGGAGCGCAGCATCTCGCGCAACCTGCATATCTACCAGTTCGCCATCGCCGGGGTCGCCGATGCCATGCAGGACCAGGAAGTGATGCAGCTGCCGACCGCCTTGCGGCAGCGCGTGCTGTTCGACCGTTCGATCAATGCCGAAGACATGGGCTCGCTGCTGGCCACCGATGCCAGCGGCAATCTCGTGCTCGATTCGCACAAATGGCCGCCCCGCGCCGTAAACCTTGCGGACCGCGACTATTTCCAGGCCCACGTGCACAACGCCAACGCCGGCACCTTCCTCAGCCAGCCGTTCCAGCCACGGCTCACCGCGGACAACAAGTCCATCGGCCTGAGCCGCCGGGTGTCAGGGCCTGACGGCGCTTTCCGCGGCATCGTCGTCGGCACCCTGCGTCTGAACTACTTCCGCAAGCTGTTCGATGGCGTCAGCCTCGGCGCAGGCGGTACGCTGACGCTGCTGCGCACCGACGGGACCATCATCATGCGCCGCCCCTACGACGATTCGTCGGTGGGCCGCAATATCTCGGCCAGCCCTTCCTTCGCGCCGCTGCTGCGGGGCACCGAAGGCAGCTTCATCGGCGTCGCCGCGGTCGACGGCGTGCGGCGGCTGTACAGCTACCGGCGCCTGCCCGACTTCCCGCTCATGGTGGTGGTCGGGCTCTCGGTCCACGACGTGCTGGCCCCGTGGTACAAGCGCGCGTGGTGGTTCGCCGGGCTGATCGCCGTGGTCGATGGGCTGATCGTGGCGCTGGCGGTGCTGCTGTCGCGCCAGTGGCGCCACCGCCTCGACATGGAAGCGCACCTGCGCCTGATGGTGAATACCGATGGCCTGACAGGCCTGGGCAGCCGGCGCGCGCTGGATGACGCCGCCGACAAGGAATGGCGGCGGGCACGGCGCGAGGGCCAGCCGCTGTCGCTGCTGATGGTCGATGTCGACCACTTCAAGCAGTTCAACGACCGCTATGGCCACCTTGCCGGTGATGATGCGCTGGCCGCGGTCGGCGACAGCATCCAGAGACATATCCGCCGCCCGGGCGACTATGCCGGCCGCTACGGCGGCGAGGAATTCGCGATCCTGTTGCCCGGCACGCCTGCCGCCGGCGCCGCCAGGGTCGCCGAGGCCATTCGCCATGCGGTGCAGGCACTCGAGATCCCGAACGCGGCCAGCCCGCTCGGCGCGGTGACGGTCAGCATCGGCGTTGCCACCAGCTCGGCCAGCGGCGGGGACGCCCAGCCGTTCGCGGACCTGCGCGCCTTCCTGCATGGCGGCGACCAGGCGCTCTACCTGGCCAAGCGCGACGGCCGCAACCGCGTGGTGGTATTGGGCGAGGCCACGCCGGCGGCGCTGGCCATCTGATGCGGCGCCTCAGTGCGTCCGGTGCAGGCAAGCTTCGACGTAGCTCACGCCGAACTTGATCAGGTTGCGGGTATCGCCTGAATGATGCCCCGCCTCGGCAGACACGACCAGTGCCTGCGCCAGTTCCCGCAGGCGGTTACGCAATGCCTGCCTGTCCGAGCCCGCGGCGCTCCTGAAATGGGTAAAGGCTTTCTCGGCAGCGTCCGCGATGGCGACCGCCGTCGCCTGCCCCTGCTCTCCCGCCTTGACGGCGGCGGTCACGATCTCGTCGACATAGAGCGCCACGATCGGCGTCACGCCGTCGTCGCCGGCCTTTACCGGATGGCGTGCCGCGTCGCCTTGGGCATGCTCGTCCACGACCACCTGCGCCCGCCCCCGTATCGGCGCAGTCGGCTGCGGCTGGCCGCTGTGCCGCAGCGAGCCGAAACGCTGGGCAAAATGCCAGGTAAATTCGGCACCCAGCAGAAAAATCTGCGCGGCGTAGTACACCCATAACAGCAACACCACCAGCGACCCGGCGGCGCCATACCCGCTGGCCACGCCACTCTTGCCGATATACAGGCCGATCAGGAACTTGCCCAGCGTGAACAGCAGCGCCGTGACGACCGCGCCCAGCCAGACGTCGAACCAGCGGATCTTGGTGCGCGGCATGATCTTGTAGATCATCGCGAATACCACGGTCGTCAGCACCAGGCTGATGACGGTGTCCAGCGCATGCCCGACCGCCTCGTCGATGCCCAGCAGCGGCCCCCACTCACGCCCCAGCGCCGAGATGCCGGCACTGAGCAGCAGCGAAACCACCAGCAGGAAGCCGATGCCCAGGATCATGCCGAACGAGAGCAGCCGAGCGCGCAACAGCGAAAACAGGCCCGAACTCTTCTGGCGCTGCGGCACGCGCCAGATGCGGTCGAGCGCCGACTGCAGTTCGGCAAACACCGTGGTCGCGCCCACCAGCAATGCCACCACGCCCAGGGTGGCGGTAATCGTGCTGGCGGCCGGTTCGCTGACCGCGACCAGCATCTCTTCGACCGCCTCCGCCCCTTCGGCGCCGATCAGCCCGTTCAGCTCGCTGACGACCTCGCCGCGCGCCGCCTCCGCGCCGAATATCACACCCGCCACGGTGATGACGATCATCAGCAGCGGGGCGATCGAGAAGACGGTGTAGTACGCCAGCGCCGCGCCCATGCTCGGGGCATAGTCGTCGATCCACGACTTGATGCTCTCGCGGATCAGCTCGAAGGCGGCGCGCGGCGACACGGGGTCAAGGGAAGGCATGCGAGGTGCTGTCGCGACGTGTCCTGCATGGGAATAGCAAATCCCATTCCAGAGCACCGGCGCCCGCAATGCGCCGCCTGTGGCGGCATCCTCGCGTTCCAGGTTGCAACGAGCACTTCCAGAATTACCAGCCGTGCCTTTTTACCTGTGGCGGGATGTGCCTGCCAGAATACCGTGCGGGCGGTTCCTGTCAGTCCAGCGACACCCCAAGCTTGCGGATCAACTCGCCCCAGCGCTTGCTGCCGGCGGCCAGCCACGCCGTGGCCTGGGCGCCGTCGGTGGCCTGCGGCCTGACGCCTTGCGCCAGCAGCTTCTTCTGGAATCCCGCGTCCGCGAAGATCGTTTTCAGCTCCTGCTCCCAGCGCGCGCGGATCGGTGCGGGCGTGCCGGACGGCACCAGCATCACAAAAGCGAACTCGGCGTCGAAGCCGGATACGCCGGTCTCCGCCACGGTGGGCACGTCGGGCAGCAAGGGATCGCGCCGCAGCCCGGATACAGCCAGCGGCACCAGCTTGCCGCTGCGGATGTACTGCACCGCGGTCGGTGTCGCCAGGAAGCCGGCCGGCACCTGCCCGGCCAGCACGTCGCTGAGCGCCGGGGCGTTGCCCTTGTATGGCACGTGCGTGCCCTGGATCTGCGTGCGCGCTTTCAGCATTTCGAAGGCGACATGCCCCGGCGACGCGATTCCCGCCGAGGCATACGACAGGTCCTGCGTCTTCGCCATGGCCAGGAATTTGTCCAGGCTTGCGACCTTGATGGCCGGGTGCGTCACCAGCACCTGGTTGAAGGTGCCGGCCAGGCCCACCGGCTGCAGGTCGCGCAGCGGGTCGAACGACATCTTGCGATAGGCGAACGGGTTGACCGTCACCAGCGTGTCGGTCGACATCAGCAGCGTGTAGCCGTCAGCGGTAGCGCGCGCGGCGGCTTCGGCACCGACGTTGCCGCCGGCACCCGCGCGGTTTTCCACCACTACCGGCTGCTTCAGGTCACGGCCCGCGCGCTCGGCGACCAGCCGGGCCACGCTATCGAGCGGCCCGCCGGCAGGGAAGTTGACGATGATGCGGACCGGCCGCGACGGGTAGGCGTCCTGGGCGTGCGCGGGCAATGCGGCCAGCAATGCGATGCCGGCAAGGGCGGCCAGCAAGCCCCGTCGGGCGCGGTGCGAAGCGGTGGGGAAACCAATGGGGAGGGTAGCCATGGGGCGGGTCATGCGTTGTCTCCGTTTCTCTCGTTATCGGTGGGGCTGTTACCGGCTGGGCTGTCATCGGTGTCGCCGGAGGCCGGCGGGCTGGCCCGGATGTGTCAGGCCAGTGCGGTCGGGTTCGGGCTGGCATCACTGTGCGCGATCATCGCCAGTACCAGCTGGTGCAGCAGTTCCTGGCGCACGCCCGCCAGGGCGGGCTCATGCCACAGGTTGTGCGATTCGGCCGGGTCGCTCTCCAGGTCGTACAGTTCGCCCCAGTCCGCGCCTTCATAGAGGCTGAGCCGGTAGCGCGCGGTCTGCAGCGTGCGCATGCGGGTGCGCATCGGGAAATCGAACAGCGTGCGCTGGTTTTCTTCTTCGACCAGCACGGCCTTGCGCGGCAGCGGCTCGCCCGCCATGGCCGGCAGCAGCGACAAGCCTTGCATGCCGTTGTAGGGCAGGCAGCCGGCGCGCGCCAGGATGGTCGGCGCGATGTCGATGGTCGAACACAACGCTTGGCTGCGCACGGCCGGTGCCTTGTGTGCGGCCCGCGCGGCCGGCTCGGACCACAGCAGCGGCGTGCGGATCAGGCCCTGGTAGTGCAGCGGTCCCTTCCACAGCAGCTGGTGGTCGCCGAAGAAATCGCCGTGGTCGCTGGTGAACAGCACCACGGTATTGTGGTCCAGCCCCAGGGCCGCCAGCCGTGCCATCACCCGGCCGATGGTGTCGTCGATATGCGCAATCGAGCCATAGTTCAGCGCCAGCGCCTCGCGCGCCTCGCGCCCGGTGCAGGCGAACATCGCCGGCGTGTGCTTGACCGCGCGGCCGGCATCGCGCTGCGCGTGCATCCATTTGAGGTGCGGCGGCGCCAGCGCGGGATCGTCATGGAACGACGCGGGCAGCACCATGTCCTCGGGACGGTACATGTCCCAGTACCGGCCGGGGGGCGTGAACGGGTGGTGCGGATCGGGGAACGAGCACTGGATCATGAACGGCGCGTCGGCACTGGCGTATTGCTCCAGCAGGTCGATGGTGCGGTCGCCGATCCAGGCGGTGGTCGACAACGTCTCCGGCACGCGTGTGCGCCAGGCCTGCCGTGCGGCGCACAGCGCGTATTCCGGCGTCGGGATGGCGTGCTGCTGCCCGCACAGCGCAGCCACTTCCGGATGGTGTTGTTCAAGCCAGCGGCGGTAATGGCCGCCGGCCGTGTCGCCATGGTCGATGACCAGCTGCACGTCGCCGAAGCCATAGAACGGCAGCGACATGTCGAAGCTGGCATCGTCGCGCCACGCCGGCCCCCATTCCTGATCGAAGCGCCCGGCCTCGGGCCGGCGCGCCTCGCCTTCGGTGCGCGGATCCTGCGGGCGCGGCCACACCGGCGGCAGCCCCGTCATGTTCTGCAGGTGCGACTTGCCGACCAGTCCGGTGCGGTAGCCCGCCTCGCGCAGCCGCTCGACGAAGGTCACCTGCGACAGCGGCAGCGGAATGCCGTTGTGGCGCGCGCCATGAGCCGACGGCATGCGCCCGGTCATCAGCGACGAGCGGTTGGGCATGCAGATCGGCGAGGCTACGTAGCAACGCTGCGCCACCCAGCTTCCCAGGCGGTCGATATTGGGCGTGCGCACGACATCGTTGCCATAAATGCCGAGGTGGTCGGCGCGGTGCTGGTCGGTGATGAAGAGCAGGAAATTGGGGCGCGGATCGGGACGCGAGTCGGGACGCGAGTCGGGACGCGAGTCGGGACGCGAATCGGTGCGCGGAAGCGGTGTCGGGTCGGACATGTGGGGCGGCTCAGGGGGCGGCTCAGGGGGCGGTCAGGGACGCTGTCGAGGCGACATGGCGCCACGTGCGAAAAGTATGGCATTGGCCGAGATGACATTGAAATGATTAAAATAGGCACTGCTATAACCTCTCTGGCATACCGGAAACACCGCCATGGAATGGACCCAGCGCCTGCGCATCCGGCAACTGCATGTGCTGGTGGCGCTCTACGAAACTCGCAATGTCAGCCATACCGCGGAGCGGCTCAGCATGACGCAGCCGGCGCTGTCGCGCTGGCTGGCCGAGCTGGAAAGTGAACTCGGCGTCGCGCTGTTCGAGCGGCATTCGCGCGGCCTGGTGCCGACGCGTTTCTGCGAAGCGCTGGTGGTCCACGCGCGCACCATCCTCAGCGAGATCGAACGCACCCAGGCCACCATCCGCGTGATGGCGGACGGCGCGGCCGGGCAGCTGGCGGTCGGCGCGACGCCAACGGTTGCGGTCGACCTGCTCCCCGCAGCGGTCCGGCAATTCCGCGAGGCGTTTCCCGAGGCGCACCTGACGCTTTCCGAGGGCACCGTGGAAGACATGCTGCCGGCCCTGCGCGAAGGGCGGCTGGATTTCGTGGTCGGGCGCACCGAGGTGCAGGGCATCGACGCGCCGCTGCGCTGCGACCTGCTCTATCCCGAGACCATCCGCGTCATTGCCGGCCCGGCGCATCCGCTGGCGCGCCGGCGCAAGCTGCGCTGGGACGAGACGCGCGCCTATACATGGATCGGCCCGCCCGCCACCAGCCAGATCCGGCGCGAGCTGGACTACGAACTGGCACTGGCGGGCGAACCGGCGCCGACGGTGCGCATCGAGAGCGCCACGGTGCTGGCGAACGTGGCGCTGCTGCAGCAAAGCGAATTGCTGGCGGTGATGTCGGGGAGGATGACCGAGTTCTTCCGCGCGCTGGGACAGGTAGTGCCATTGCCGCTGCCATACCGGCGCGAAGGCACGGTAGGCGTGCTCCGGCATCGCGATGCCGAGCAGACGCCACTGCGGCAGGCCTTCATGGCGGCACTGGTGGCGGCGGCACGCTAGAGCTGCCGTCCTCCCAGGCTATGAGGCGCTGTCGTGTGGCGCAGCGGTGGAGCCGCGCACGATCAGCTGCGGCGTCAGCTGCACGGTGACGGCATCGGATCCCGGCTTGTCGATCTGGCGGAGCAGCAGCCGCGCCGCCTCCTCGCCCATTTCATGGACGGCGATGCGCACCGTGGTCAGCGGCGGGGTCAGCGCATCGGCGAACGGCATGTCGTTGTGGCCCACCACCGAAATGTCGGCGGGGCAATCCAGTCCGCGTTCGCGCAGCAGGTCGTAGCAGCCCATCGCCACCAGGTCGTTGCCGGCGGCGATGGCGGTAACCGCCGGAAAGGCTTCCAGCAGTTGCGCGCACGCCAGCTTGCCGGCCTCGCGCGAATAGCTGGCGGCCTCGATCACGTGCCAGGCGTCACGGCGCAGGCGATGCCGCCTGACCGCCTGGACAAAGCCCTCGCGCCGCAGGAAGCCGGTGGACAGCGCGGCCGGGCCCGCGATATGGCCGATATGGCGATGGCCGAGGCCGACCAGGTGGTCTACCGTCAGCCGCATCGCCAGCAAGTTGTCGCTGACCACGCACGAGACCCGTCCCGCCTCTTCGCCGCGGTTGACCGTGACGACTGGGATATGCTGCCGGATGCAGTAGTCGAGCACCGCGTCCTCGCGCTCCGCCGTCGCCAGCACCAGCCCTTCGACCTGCCGGCCGATCATCTGGTCGATGATGAAGCGCTGCCGGCTCTTGTCAGTGCCTGCGTTGACGACGATGGGCACGTAGCCCTGTTGCGCCAGCACCGACTCGATCCCCGCCAGGATTGGCGGGAACACCGGATTGGCGATATCGGGCAACACCACGCCTACCAGCCCCGAGCGCTGCGTGCGCAAACCCGCGGCGATGCGGTTTGGGCGGAAGCCGCGCGCCTCGGCCACCTCCAGGATGCGCGCCGCCACGTCCTGCGCGACCAGGTGCCGCGTGGCCGGATTCATGACCCGCGAGACCGTCGAGTAATGCACGTCGATCTCGGCGGCCAGGTCTTTGAGGGTGAGGCGCTTGCGCTCGGACATGACGGCAGGTGGCCGGGCGGCGGCCCGGGAATGGTGGGATGCGACATTTTACGGTGCATTAGCCGTGGGAATGAATTCCAGCGCTTCACTTGTAGGACATGGTCTGCTCTTGCGTCCTGGCGTCGCTGCGGGTGGGCATCTGGTGGCTATTTGATATGCCCCGGTTTCGCCCCTGAAGGGGCGAGTCACTTTTGCCCGAGCGGCAAAAGTAACCAAAAGCGCGTTTTTTGCCCTGGGCGGGCGGCCACTTTTATCGTAGCTTGCCTGGGCTTTCGTACGGGGCTGGGCTTCGTCGCGTGCAGGGCTGCCTGCCGCAAGGTGCACCACGGCGCTTGGGATTGACGCGGTGATTGAACGAGCCCGGAGCTGTGGGTGGTTCCTGCTGCTGGCGGCATCATAGGAACGCCTACGGCTGCGCTGCGCGCCGGCAGTATCTCAGGTCACTGGCTCTGGCACTGAACGCGTCGCTGCGCTCGCTTGGCGCTATCGCCGATGAGCCCAAGCGTCTGCCGCCGCCCGCTTGTTTGCTCCCCTCTCCCGCTTGCGGGAGAGGGGCCGGGGGTGAGGGCCGGAGCTTCCACGAAGTGCAGCGCGTTACTCTCCCGCCCTCACGCCGGACTGCCGCACCACCGGCGCCAGCTTGCCGATTTCCGCCTGGATATGCGCGGCAAACTCCTGCGGCGACGAATGCCGCGGCTCGGCGCCCTGCGCGGCCAGGCGCTCGCGCACGTCGGGGGATGACAGCGCCTTGCCGATCTCGGCATTGAGGGCGTCGACGATCTCGCGCGGCGTTCCGGCCGGCGCCAGGATGCCGAACCAGGAATCGAAGGCATAGGCGGGGAAGCCCGATTCCGCGACGGTCGGGATATCCGGCAGCGCGCTGGCCCGCCTGGCCGTGGTCACCGCCAGCGCGCGCAGTTTGCCTTGCCTGACGAATGGCATGGCCGAGACCGTCGGCGCAAACATCATGTCGCCGCGGCCGGCCATGACGTCGGTTAGCGCTTCGCCGGTGCCCTTGTACGGGATATGCGCGATGTCGATACCGGCCTGCATCTTGAACATCTCGCCGCTCAGATGCGTGGAGCTGCCGGAGCCCGCGGAGTCGAAGTTCAGTGCGCCCGGCGTGGCCTTGGCCGCCGCCACCACGTCGCGCACCGACTTGTACTTGCTGGCCGCATTGACCACCAGCACGTTGGGCACGCTCGCCACCAGCGAGACCGGCGCGAAGTCCTTCACCGTGTCATAGCCGAGTTTCGGATACAGCGTGGCGTTGATCGCGTGCCCGACCGACACCAGGATCAGCGTGTAGCCGTCCGGCGCCGCCTTGGCCACGCCGGTGGCGCCGACGGTGCCGCCCGCGCCGGGCCGGTTGTCGACGATCACCTGGTAGCTGCCGCCCTCGGCCATCTTGGTGCCGAGGATGCGCGCCAGGATATCGGTGGCGCTGCCAGCGGAAAACGGCACCACCAGCCGGATCGGCTTGCTGGGGTACTGGGGCTGCATACTGGCGGCGGAGGCGGCGGGGGCGGCCGCCAGCATCAACGTCGAAGTCAGCGCCAGCACGGCGCCCTGGATGGATCGAATCATTCTTTGTCTCCTCATTGCCGGTTGGGGCGCGTGTGCCGCGCCTCAGAAGAAATGCCGCATGCCGAGCGCGACGGTCTGCGGGTCGGCGCCCGCGCTTACGCCCAGCTCATTGATGGCGAAGTCATAGATGGCGTTGCGCTTGTTGTTGATGCGGCTGTAGTACGCATACAGCGCGGTGCGCTTGGACAACGGATAGTCGTAGCCCACCGTGACCTGCGTCGCGCCCGTCTCCGCCCCGCTGCGAAAGAAGCCGACGGTCTCGGTGGCATTGCCGGCGCCGTTGCTGGCCAGGCCAAAGCCGACCCGCACGCTGCCGGGCCCGAGCTTCTGCACGACCGACGCGTAGTAGCCGTTGCGCGTCAGATCGCCGGTGGCGGTGCGGTAGTGCAGCCGTTCATAGAGCAGCGCGACGGTGGTGCTCGGAAACTTGTAGGAAACGCCCGCCTTCATCGCATCGTCGTTGCGGCCCGCGGTCTGGTAATGCTGGTGGATCTCATAGGCCAGCACCACGTTGAGCGGACCGTTGTCGTAGGCGGCGGAGAACGAGTACAGCCCCGGATTGCGCGGCACCGTGGTCTTTTCCTCGTTGATGCCCCACGCGGCCGCGCCGCTGAAGCCCGCCAGCGACGGCGTCTTGTAGACCATGATGTTTTTCTGCCGGCGGTCGAACGCGCTGGTGTCCTGCACGTTGTCCGAGCTCGACGTGGAGCCGTTGCCGATCAGCGCCATATAGCCGGCCGTGGTCGGGTAATACGGATCGTAGGTCGACGTCGCCTCGGTATAAGGCGTCTGCCAGTGCCCCATGAACAGCGTGCCGGCGCTGCCCTGCAGCCCGATGCGCGAGTTGCGCCCGGCAATCTGGCCCTGGCCGGTGTCGAGCGAGACGTTGCTCTCGATCTGCCAGATCGCCTTGAGGCTTCCGCCCAACCCTTCCTCGCCGCGCATGCCGAACACGGAGCGGTTGTTGGTCAGGCGGCCCACGCCGCCAAGGCGCGTGCCGTCGGTCGCCGTATTGGCATAGGAATACTCCAGCGCGGTGTTCAGGCGCCCGTACAGCGTCACGGACGACTGCGCGCCGGCGTGGCCGCTGCAGGCCGCGCCCATGGCAAGCAGCAGCAAGCGGTACCGCTTCGGAACGGATGTCATTGGTCTACCCCTTTGGTTGTGGTCATTCTTTTTGTAGTCACTTCTGTGGTCAGTACTGTGTACGTTCGGCGCTGCAATCGTTTGCATTCCGGGGCAAGGAATCACGCCTTCGGATATGGCATCGCCAGCAGCAGCATGGCAGGCCGGTTGCCGGGATTGGACACCTGCCGCGCCTCGCCCGGCGCGAGCCGCACCGAGTCGTACTGTCCCAGAGTGACGGCCTGTTCCGGCGTGCGCACGCAGACTTCGCCTTCGAGCACGACGTAGTGCTTTTCCACCGGTGAGGCATCCAGCGCGGTATGGCCGCCGGGCAGCAGCACCGAGACCCCGAGCCACAGTGCCTCCGACGGCCCGGCCTCGTGCCCCTGCAGCCGCAGGCAATGCATGCCGTCGTGGTTGGGCGGGAAATACGCCGGCGCCTGGACAAACCGGGTCGTGTTCATGGCTTGAGCACCACACGCTCGGTGGCGCCTTGCAGGACCGCGCGGTACGCGTCCTTGGCATTGGCCAGGGCATAGGTGTAATCGGACAGCACCGGGAACGGCCGCAGCGCGCCCGAGGCGAACATCGGCGCAAGCTGGTCCAGGATCTGCGCGCAGGCGCCGCTGTCCAGCGCCAGCGTGTCGACGCCGACATAGGTATGCTGGCCGCGGTAGAAGGCGAAGATGTCGAACGGCACCGGCTTCTCGATGGTCGAGATGAAGATCTGCGTCGCGCCGACGGCCATCGCCTGGTTGGCCTGTTCGAAGTACGGGCTGCCGACGGTGTTGTAGACGATGTCGGCACCATGGCCGCCGGTCTCGTTGCGCACCACCTCGGCGATCGCTTCGCGGCTGGCATCGATCATGCGCACTTCGCCGCTGGCATGGCCGCGGTAAGTCTCGGCCGTGCGCTCGACGGCAAAGACGCGCGCGCCCATTGCCGTGGCGATCTGGATGGTGGCCTGCCCGACCTTGCCGTTGCCGCCGCAGACCAGCACGGTGCTGCCGGCCTGCGGCATGCCGGCGCGGCGCAGGCCCTCATAGGCCGTGATGAACGGCACGCCGACGGCTCCGGCCTCCAGCAGCGACACCGAGGCCGGCTTGGCGCGCACCGCGCTGGCCTGGATGCGCAGGTATTTGCCATGCGTGCCGTCGCGGCGGATGCCCAGCTCTCCGCCGCTGCCCCACACTTGCAGGCCCAGCAGCGCCGCGGGACCGTCGACCACCAGGCCGGCATAGTCGCGGCCCGGCGTGCGCGGCCACACCGCATGCGGCATCAGGCCCAGCGTTGCCTTCACGTCGCTGGGATTGACCCCGGCACTGGCGACTTCAATGATGCATTGGTCCGCAGCGGCATCGGGGCGCGCCACGCCGAGCAGTTCGATCTGTAGCGCTTCGATGTCGGCGGCTTTCTGGTTCACTCGGATGGTGTTCATAAGGTTTGTCCTTTCAGGGTTCGGCAATACGGTTGGCGGGACTCAGGCTTCGCGCAGCCCCAGCGTGCGGCGCGCCTCCGCCGGCGACGCGATTTCGCCGCCGAGCGAGCGCACGATGTCGCGGGCCTTGGCGACCAGCGCGGCGTTGCTGGGTGCCAGCACACCCTTCTCCAGGTAAATGTTGTCCTCCAGCCCGACACGCACGTGGCCGCCGGCCAGCCATGCCTGCGCAACGACCGGGAACTCGGCGCGGCCGATGCCGAAGGCAGACCAGTGCGCGCCGGCGGGCAGCATGTTGCGCGCGTAGAAGATCGTCTCGGGCGTGGGCGCGAAGCCGTACTTGACGCCCAGCACGAAGGTCCACAGGCCGGGCCCTTCAAGCACGCCGTCGCGGATGAAATCGAGCGCCATGTTGAGGTCGCCCGAATCGAAGATCTCCAGTTCCGGCATGACGCCGGCGGCGCGGATCGCGGCAGCCATCTTGCGTACGTTGGCGGGCGTGTTGATGACCACGTCGCCGCCGGAATTCATGGTGTTGAGGTCAAGCGAACACACATCCGGGCGCAACGCGGTGATGTGCTCGACGCGCTTTGCCGGATGCAGCAGCGTGGTGCCCGGCGCCGCCACGCGCGGCTCGTCTTCGCTGGGCACGAAGCGGCCGCCTGGACCGGTGGTGAGATTGATGATGAGCGTGCGGTTGCGCGCGCGGATGCGGTCGATGACATCCGCGTAGTACTCGAGCGCCATCGACGGGCGGCCCGATTCGGGATCGCGCACGTGGATGTGGGCGGCGGCGGCGCCGGCTTCGGCGGCTTCGAGCGCGGCATCGGCGATCTGCGCCGGCGTGACCGGCAGGCCGGGATGCTGCTCGGGTGTGACGATATTGCCGGTCACCGCGCAGGTGATGATGGTCTTGCGTGCGTGCATGAGCGAACGTTGGTTAAGGACAAGAGTAAAAGGAGCGTGGCGCCGGCCTAGCCGAGTTGCCGGCCGCCGTCGACGACGATGGTGGTGCCGGTGGCAAAGCGCAGCGAGGTCGCGCACGCGGCGATGGCATCGGCCACGTCCTGCGCCTGGCCGATACGCTGCAGCGGCGTCGTCCTCGCGGCGCGCTCATTGAAGCCGCTGTCGCGGCCGGGCACGAACGCGCTGTCGACCACGCCGGGCGAGACATTCAGCACGCGGATCTGCGGCGCCAGTGCGCGCCCGAGCGACATTGCCATGACGTCGAGCCCCGCCTTGGCCGCGCAGTACGCCACGTTGCTGCCCTGCCCGTTGCGCCCAGCGATGGAGCCGACATTGACCACCAGCCCGTCGCCGTTGGCGCGCAGGTGCGGCGCAAAGGCGCGGATCGCGGCGAACTGGCCGCGCCAGTTGATGGCGAAGAGTTCGTCGATCAGCGCGTCGTCGAGCGCGTCGAGGTCGGCATGCGGGATCGCCCGCGTAAAGCCGGCGGTATTGACCAGCATGTCGACGCGGCCGTAATGGCACATGACTTCGTCGGCCAGCGCGCGCAGCGAGGCGCTGTCGGCGATTTCCGCGACGGCGGCAAGGTGGTTGCCGGCCGGCAGCGCGGCCGCCGCGCTGGCCGCCTTGTCGGCGCCGCGGCCAGCCAGGACGATGCTCGCGCCGAGGCGGGCCAGCGTTTCACCGGCGGCAAAGCCGATGCTGCCGGTGCCGCCGAGGATCACGGCAACCTTGCCGGAAAGTGGGGATGGGCTCATGTTCGGAGTTGAAATTCACGTGAAAGAAGATCGGCCGACGCTCAGTCGATCGGCGGCTTGGGAAACGTCTGCTGCCCCGGCTCCAGCGTGAAGTCGAAGTCCAGCGTGTAGAACGGCGCCGGCACCTCGCCCCACGGGCTGCGGCCCTGGTCGTGCAGCTGCAGGGTGCCGACCAGTTGCCGGTGCACGCCGAAGGTGACATCCGAGGCGAGCTTGTCGGGCTCGTCCGCAAACACCTGCGTCACCAGGGTCCGATAACCCGGCGCCGCGACGATGAAGTGGATATGCGCCGGCCGGTACGGATGGCGCTGTTGCGCGGCCAGCAGCGCGCCGACCGGGCCATCGGTCGGCACCGGATAGCCGGCCGGGCGCACGGTGCGGAAGCGGTAGCCGCCGTCGGCATCGGCATGGAAGCAGCCGCGCAAATTGCGGTCGGGCTGGGTCGGGTCCTGGTTGTCGTACAGACCCACCGGAGAGGCCTGCCATACCTCGACCAGCGCGCCGGCCAGCGGTGCGCCGTCGGTACCACGCACGGTGCCGCTGACCAGCAGCGGCTGGCCGGGCGCATCGTCCTGCACTACGCAGTCGCCGCAGGCATAGCGCGGCGCGTTGGCGCGGTAGAACGGTCCCAGCAAGGCACCCGGCGTGCGGCCGTCGCGGGTGCTGTTGTTCATCACCGTCACCAGCGTCGACAAACCCAGCACATCGGCCGCGAGCACAACCTCGTTGTGCGTGGCGTGCGTAGCCTGGCCAATGCTGGCGAGCCATTCCAGCGCGAACTCGAACTCTTCATCGGTCAGGCGCGCCTCGCGCAGGAAGCCGTGCAGATGCCGGACCAGCGTGTCCATGACGAAGCGCAGGCGCGGGCTGGCGGTGCCCGCCATCGCCGCCTGGACGATGCCGGTGACCGAATGCTCGTCGTCTATCAGCGTGGGGCGCGGGGCCGGCCATACCGGCGATACCTGCCGCGCGATCGATGTCTCCATGTCATACCTCCTTTGCAAACGTTTGCAGTGATTTGCAGCATTATCGGCGGCCGGCGCCGGAGGTCAAGGCAAAAGTTCGGCCAGGTGGCCGCCCGAGGCCCCTCGCGTCGCCAGAAATCGCAATCAAAACAAGCCGCTACGCGTTGTTTTCAGGACAAACCCTAGGCGGGTTCCGCCTGGGCGGAGGGTGGTATTTGTGAGTACAACTGCCTATATATGCCTTAACAGGCACTCATTGACGAATCGGGATGAACTGACATGCCAGCGAGCGCCGGCCGCGCCACAATGCAACGGCAGCGTGGCCCTTCCCGCTCAAACAAGCGTTGAACTGGTGGAAGCCGGGTCACAATCGACACCGAGGACTTGCCACAGTGATCGCTGACGTGCAGACGCCCCGACTTGCCTGCAATCCCCAGGTCCCTGGCAATGCCGCCAGCGATCCTCTCCGACAAGCCCTACCTACCAGAGGAAATCCGATGTTCTCTGCCGTCCAGCGTCCGCAGCCGACTCACCCCGTTCCCTGCTCCCCCCGCAGCGTGGCCACGCCGCCGCTGCCGCAGTGGATCGCAGCCCGCATGTCAGAGCACTTCGATGCCCGGCTGGGCAAGCTGTGGGGCGGCGACCACCTGCTGCACGGGCGCAAGCCGGGTTCCGACGCGCTGCACCTGAGCAGCAACGACTACCTGTGCCTGCTGGGCGAGCGGCCGCTGCTGGAGGCGCAGGCCCGCGCGCTGCTGGATGAGCCGCCCGAGCTGCTGATGTCGTCCGTGTTCCAGTACGGCGAGACGCCGCAGCGCCACGTCGAGCGCAAGCTGGCCAACCTGATGCAGGCGGAGGATGGGCTGATCGCGCAGTCCGGCTGGGCCGCCAACGTCGGCCTGGTGCAATGCATCGCCGGGCCGGGGGTGCCGGTCTATATCGACATGAACGGCCACGCCTCGCTGTGGGAAGGCATCACCGCCGCCGGCGCGCAGGCCGTGCCGATCCGCCACAACGACGTGGGCCATGCGCGCCGCCAGGCCGAGCGCTTTGGCCCCGGCGTGATCATGGTCGACGCGGTGTACTCCACCACCGGCAGCGTAGCGCCGCTGGAGGAATACGTCGCGGTGGCGGAAGCGTCGGGTTCGGTGCTGGTCGTGGATGAGTCGCACTCGCTCGGCACCCACGGGCCGTCGGGCGGCGGGCTGGTGCCGGCGCTGGGGCTGTCGGAGCGGGTGCATTTCCGCACCGCGTCGCTGGCCAAGGCCTTCGCCGGGCGCGCTGGCTTCGTCACCTGCTCCAGCATGTTCAAGGACTTCTTCGCGGTCGAATCGCGGCCGGCCATTTTCAGTTCGGGGCTGCTGCGCCACGAAATCGCGTGGTTCGACGGCGCCATCGACTTCATCGCCGCGGCGGACCACCGGCGCGAACAGCTGCATGCGATCACCCGCGCAACCCGCGAAGCGATCAGTGCCCTGGGATACAACATCAGCGACGGCTCCGAGCAGATCATCGGGCTGGAGGCCGGCACCGAGCCGCAGGTGATGGTCCTGCGCAACGCGCTGCAGCAGCGCGGCATCTTCGGCGCGGTATTCTGCTCGCCGGCAACCCCCAGGAATCGGGCATTGATGCGACTTACCCTGCATGCGAAACTTAGCGCCGGTGAAATCGACCGGCTGGTCAGCGTTCTCGCCAGTATCCGCGACGAGGTGCGTCTGGAAGAATGGTCATCCACGCGCCGCAGCCGGCGCAAATCCCCCTTCAATCCCAAAGAGGAGCTCGCCGCAAGCTCCCGCGAGGAGTAACCGTTGGAGATGGAAGCAGAGTTGGCCGACCCAGGTGGCCGCAAGCGCCGTTCCGGCCCGTCGGGACTTGCCGGCCTTGCCCGCCGCAGCTGGCAATCGGTGTTCGATACCGCGGCGCGGGCCATCCTGCTCGACGAGGAAAGCGTCATCCGCCTGCGGCGGATCCAGATGGTGGGCGCGCTGGGGGTCATCGGCCACCCGCTCTACTACCTGATCTGGTCGTACGTGTTCCCGCAGCCCTACGAGAACCTGTGGCTGCGCCTGGTCTGCACCGCGCTGTTCGTGCCGCTGCTGTTTGCGAGGGCGTTCTCGCACCGGCGCTGGCTGCCGCCGTACGCGCTGTTTGCGATCACGGTGGGCATGCCGTTCGCCTTCATCTTCCTGTACCTGGAGAACGGCGGGTCGATGGCCTGGGCCGAGTCGGTCATCATTGCCGTGGTGATCCTCTATCACTTCAATACGGCGTTCGCGACCATCTCGCTGCTGGCCGGCGCCGCGGCCGCGGTGGCGCTGTTCGTGCTGGCCGGCAATTCCATGGGCGGGATCCCATGGCAGCCGGTGCTGCTGCAGCTGCCGATCATCGGCTTCGTGATCTCGGTGCTGGTGGTGATCAAGCTCGACCGCCAGCTGCTGGTCGAACAGAAGCGTCGCGGCATGGCGGCGGCGCTGGCCACCGTCGCGCATGAGCTGCGTACGCCGCTGACCAGCCTGAGCATCAGCGCGGGCGGCCTCAAGGCGCGGCTGCCGGCAGCGCTGGACCAGGACGCGCCGCGCCGCGAGGGGCTGATGCAGGCGGTGGCGCGCATGGAGTCCGACATCTCGCATATCAGCAACAGCATCGAGCTGCTGGTGGCCAACTCCAAGAATCCGGAAAAGGCCACGCGAGAGCTGTTCGATCTGGGGGGCGTGATCCGCGACACCATCGCCCGGTTTCCGTTCGATGAACCAGGCCGCGACATCGTCACGTTCGATCTGCCCGGCCCGGTGCGCGTGCTGGGCAACGCGCAGCTGTTCGGGCTGGTTATGACCAACCTGCTGAAGAATGCGCTCGAAGCGATCAAGCGTGCCGGCAAGGGCGACATCCGGATCCACTGCGAGGTGCGGCCGGACGGGGTGCACGTCACCTTCCGCGACACCGCGACCGGGGTGCCGCCGAAGGTGCTGGCGCGCATGTTCCAGCCCTTCTTCTCCTACCCGGCGCACCGTGGTACCGGCATCGGGCTGGCGTTCTGCCAGAACGTGCTGACCAGCTGGGGCGCCGGCATCAGCTGCCGTTCCGTCGAGCACGAGTTCACGGAGTTCGACATCCGCTTCCCGCACAAGGACCACTGAGAAGAACCACTGAGCGGCGTCAGCCGGACAGCGCCAGCGCCACCTGCTGCCGCAGCCGCGGCAGCACGTCGGTGTCGAACCACGGGTGGCGCCGCAGCCAGAAGCGGTTGCGCGGGCTGGGGTGCGGCAGCGGGAAGAACGCTGGCAGGTAGTCAGCGCAGGCGGCGACGGTATCGGCCAGCGTCGCTCCTGCCCGGCTGCCGAGGTAGTGCGCCTGTGCATGGCGGCCGATCAGCAGCGTCAGCCGGATATCGGGCATGGACGCCAGCAGCGGCGCATGCCACAAGGGCGCGCATTCGCGCCGCGGCGGCAGGTCGCCGCTGGCGCCCTTGCCGGGATAGCACAGCCCCATCGGCACGATCGCCACCTTGCCGGCGTCATAGAACTGTTCCGGCGTCAGTTGCAGCCAGCTGCGCAGCAGGTCGCCGGAAGGGTCGTTCCAGGGGATGCCGGTTTCATGCACGCGCCGTCCGGGCGCCTGGCCGACGATCAGCAGGCGCGCATGGGCGCCGGCCTGCACCACCGGCCGCGGTTCGTGCGGCAAGGCGCAGGCGCGGCAGGAGGCGATGTCGGCGAGGAGCCGGTCAAGCCCGGCGGATCGGGGCCGAGGCAAATCGGAGGGCCGGGTCAATGCGGGTCAATGCGGGTCAATGCGAAAGGCTTCCCAGTGGAAGCGCGTCTCCCGCCAGGGCACGTTCGGTGCGCTGAGCGCACCAGGCAAGCATCAACGGCTGAGCCCGCGCGCTTCGATGGCCCATACCGCTTCCACGCGCTCGCCGCGCACGCAGGCATAGGCATCGTGCAGGTTGGCGGTGGGATCGCAATGGCCCGGCACCAGCCACAGCCGCTCGCCCAGCAGGTCACGGCTGTCGGCGCCGGTTACCGCCAGCACGCCGTGCTCGTCGTTGGCGGCAACGTACTCCAGCCCGCCATCGGCATCGCGCGGCCACACGTGCGGCAGGCCGGAATCGACCGCGACCGACTTCAGGCCCACATCGCACACGGCCACGCCAGCGCGCGCCGCGCTCATCACGGTCGATGCCACGAACAGGGAATGCAGCGGCCGCAGCGCGCCTTCCCATTCGAGCGAGCCGTAATGGCCGTCGAGAAACAGGTACGAGCCCGGCTGGATTTCGGTGTAGACGCCGCTCTCCAGGTCGAACTCGGCGGTGCCGGTGCCGCCGCCGGTCACCACCGGGCAACGCAACCCGCGCCGCTCCAGCGCGCGCAGGTAGCCGGCGGTGGCCTCGGCCGCGCGCTGAGCGGCCTCGCGCCGCTGTGCCCATGCCTCGATATGCTGGATGCCGCCGTGATAGCCCTGCAGGCCGCCAAAATCCAGCGCGTCTTCGGCGTCGATCGCGTCGATCAGCGCCAGCAAGGCCTCGTCGCTGGCCACGCCGCAGCGGCCCTGCCCCACATCGACCTCAGGCAATACCGCGATGCGCACGCCGGCGCGCGCCGCGGCGACGCCGGCCTGGCTGACCTGGCGCACATCGTCCACGCAGATCGACAGGCGCGTGTGGCGGGCCAGTTCGGCCGCCATCGCGGCCTTGTCGGCGCCAACGAATTCATTGCTCAGGTGGATGCTGCCGATGCCGGCGGCGGCAAAGGGATACGCCTCGGACAGCTTCTGGCAGCAGATGCCGACCGCGCCCGCATCGACCTGCCGCTGCGCGATCGCCACGGACTTGTGCGCCTTGGCATGGGGGCGCAGCGCCACGCCGGCGCGTTCGGCAAGTTCCGCCATGCGCGCCAGGTTGGCTTCAAAGGCATCGAGCTCGATCAGCAGCGCGGGCGTAGACAGCGCTGACAACGATTGGCCTGGCGCCGCGTGCGGCGGCCTGAGAACGCTGGCTTCATGCATGGTGTGAGGGCCCGGTGGCGGCAGAGCTTGCCGTGAGCCCTCACGATAACACCGGCGTGGCCTTGCGCACAGGCTTGCGCGCGCAGCAGCGCTAGCGGCGCGTGGCCAGCAGGCGGTAGCCGCGTCCGCAGTGCTCGGCGGCAGCGGCGCGGGCCACGTCGGCATCGTCGAACAGGCCGGCCTGCGCGATCGACTTCACCATCACCCCCTCGCCGCGCTCGTTGGCGAGGAACCGCCCGTCCCAGCCTTGCACGATGTACAGCACGTCGCCGGCCGGGGAGCCGACCTGCCGGCGCTCGCCGGTAGACTGGCCGACCCGCTGCTCACCCTGGCCCTGGCCCTCGCCATGCGCTGCGCCGCCGCCCCGCTCGCCGATCTTGCCAATGCCGCCGCTGTCGGCGCTGCTGCCCGGCCGCGCCATCTGGATGTTGTTGCGCACTTCACTGACGCCCAGCACATCCTCGGCCATCTGCTCGATGTGGAACTTGGCGTCGCGGTCCCGGACGGTGCCGGCCAGCGTGACGATGCCCGAGACGACGTCGACGGTGACATCCGAGACATCGTCATCGGCGTGTGCGAGCCGTTCGCACAGATCATCGCGAATGCGGGCGTCGGTGCGCTGATAGCCCCTGGGCATGCGGCGCGACCCCGCTTGCGCGGCCCAGCGCGAAGGGCGCGTGGGCCGCTCGTCGTCTTCATCCTCCATGCCATAGCGGGCCTCGCCATAGCCATACGGCGAGCCGCCGGTGTCGCCACTGCGCCAGTGGCGTGCCTGGCGGGTATCGTCGGGCTCATCGTAGCCGCGGTGGCGCCAGGTTCCCCGGATTTCCGACGGTGGGTAGTCTTTCATGGATTGCCTCCGATCTGACGTCCTAGCCTGGTACCGGAAGCAGGAAACATGCCCTTGCGCCGATGCGGCCGCGTGGCGCTCCGGCGAGCGCCGCGGGACGCAGTTTTTACACAATGCGCAACAACGTCATGCGCTTCGTCCGTCCGCGGCGGGCCGGTCGAGATACTGGCCGACAATGCGCACCAGCAACGGCAGCTTGCCGGTACTCCCCTGAATGCTCCTTCCATGGTCGCTGCGGGCCGCCGGCCCGCGAATGCCGTGATGGTAGTGTGATTGTGGCGAACATGCCGCCCGCGTCAGCGCCGCGCCTGGCGCCGTTGCGCAAAATTCTGCCCCGCGGTGCTTCATGCGCCGCCCGTACGGGGCATGTGACCTGAACGCTTTCGTATAATGGCCCGAGCCGCGGCGGCTCCGGGGAACGGACCTGCCGCGATCGGTCAGCACGACCCGTGCCACGCATTGCCGGCTTGCGGCTTCGCCCGCAGGCCTTTCTCGTGGCTGACCCAAATTCGCCGAAGCGATGGACTGTACGCAGCCCTCGCTTCCCGTGTTCATCGCCGGTGTCCCGGCCGTTCCGCAGCGCAATCGCGACGCAGCGCCATGTGGCCCTGCCCGCACCGTGCCTTGCCATTTCCATCCGCCGCCGGAGCGCCCGCAAGCCGTCACCATCCGCCGAGAATCCGCCATGAGCAAAGCTTCACGGCTCGCACTGGGCGTTGCGCTCGCTGCGCTATGCCACCTGATGCCGGTCACGCTGCCCGCCGCCTATGCCGCAGAGACCGCATCGGAAGCCGAGGCCGCCGCGCAAGCGCCCGCGCTGACCCACGCCGAGGCCACCGCCGAACTCAAGCGCCTGCAGACCGAGCAGGACAGCGTCAAGCAGCAGGCTTCAGACCCCGACGGGAATACCAAGCTGCATGACCTGCAAGAGACGCTGCGGCAGCTGGATGCCGACGCCGACAAGCTCAGCGCGGCCCTGGCGCCACAACGCGAGCAGTTGCAGGCACAGCTCGACGTGCTCGGTCCGCCGCCGGTCGACGGCACCACCAGGGAAGCCCCCGCGGTGGTAAAGCAGCGCGCCGGACTGAACACGCGCCGCACGCAGCTCGACGCGCATCTCAAGCAGGCGGCGGAGAGCAAGGAGAATATCGCCAACCTGAGCGAACAGCTGGCTCGCCTGGAGCGCGGCCACCTGAAAGACCAGCTCGCGCTGCGCTCGGAAAGCATCCTGAACCCGCAGTTCTGGCAGCCGCTGTTCAGCCCGCCGCCGGAGGACCAGGCGCGCCTGGACGGCTTCCGCGACCAGGTGGTGCCGATGCTGCAGCTGGCGTGGCAGCCGTCGCAGCGCGCGGCCACGGTGGCGCTGCTGCTGCTCGCGCTGGCGGTATGGACGCTGGGACGGCGCCTGGCCGAGCGCGCGCTGGCGTGGTTCTGCCTGACCCGGCTGCCCGAGACGCGCCTGCGCCGCAGCGCGCTGGCGCTGGCGACCACGCTGGCGACGGTCTGCACCACCGGGCTGGCGGTGCAGTTGGTCTATCACGCCTTCGCGCGCAACTATGAATTGCCGCCCGACGTGATGGCAATCTATGCGCAGCTGGTCAAGCTGACGCTGACCAGCGCGCTGATCGTCGGGCTGGGGCGCGCGTTGCTGTGCACGCGGCATCCCAGCTGGCGCCTGCCCGCGCTGGCCGATCCGGTCGCGCTGGCGATGAAGCCATTCCCCGCCGTGCTGGCCGGCCTGTTGCTGCTGGCCGGCACGCTCGAGCAGATCAACCGCATCGCCGACACCACCGTGCAGGTCACGCTGCTGGGCCGCGGGCTGGTGTCGCTTGTGGTGGTGCTGACTATCGGCGCGGCGCTGCTGCGCGCCAACCGCGTGCGCAACGAACTCGCCGCCGCGGGCGAACGCCCGGAGGCGCGCGCCACGCTGGCCGGCATGATCCACGCCGCCGTGACGGTGCTGGTGATTGTGTCGATGGTCGCGCTGCTGGCCGGCTATATCAGCTTCGCGCGCTTCCTGACCTATGAGCTGGTCTGGTTCGACATCGTACTGTGCAGCCTGTACCTGCTGACGCAGGTCACGCGCGATGTGTGCGAGGCCGTGCTGTCGACCAACCACGCCAGCGGCCGCGTCATCAAGCAGCTGTTCGGCGTCGACGATTCGCACCTGGAGCAGGCCTCGACCATCCTGTCCGGCATCGGCGCCAGCGTGCTGCTGCTGGTCGCGGTGGTGGCGCTGCTGACCGGTGGCTTCGGCACCACGCCGGCGGACCTGCTCAACAGCCTGCTGATGGTGCTGGGCGGCGAAAAGCTGCGCAGCCTGAACATCATGCCGGAGCGCATCCTGAATGCGGTGCTGGCGCTCGGCGTGGGCATCTGGCTGCTGCGTTCGGTGCGGCGCTGGCTCGACGCGGAGCTCCTGCCCAAGGTGTGCAAGGAGCCGGGGCTGCGCGCCTCGCTGATCACGCTGTTCAGCAATGTCGGCTATGTGCTGCTGGTGCTGCTGACGCTGTCGCTGCTGGGCGTGCGCTGGGACAACCTGGCCTGGATCGTCAGCGCGCTGTCGGTGGGCATCGGCTTTGGCCTGCAGGAGATCGTGAAGAACTTTGTCTCGGGCCTGATCCTGCTGACCGAGCGCCCGGTCAAGGTCGGCGACATGGTCAGCCTGTCCGGCGTGGAGGGCGACATCCGCCGCATCAACGTGCGCGCAACCGAGATCCAGCTGGGCGATCGCTCGACCGTGATCGTGCCCAATTCGCAGCTGATCTCGCAGAACGTGCGCAACGTGACCATGAGCAACAGCACGCAGGGCGTGGCGTCGCTGCAGCTGACGTTCCCGCTCAATACCGATCCGGAACAGCTGCGCGACCTGCTGATCGATGTCTACAAGGAAAACGAATCCATCCTGGACGTGCCGGCGCCGTCGGTCATGTTCAGCCAGCTGGCGCCCAACGGCATTACGCTGTCGGTGACGGGCTACGTCAGCAGCCCGCGCATCGCCGCGACTACGCGCAGCGACCTGCTGTTCGAGATCCTCAAGCGGTTGCGCGCAGCCGACATTGCGCTGACCGAACCGCAATCGCTGCGGCTGGAGAACCTGCCGCCGTTCGGTGAAGCATCGCAGCGCGCGTACGCGGCGGGATAAGTCCGCCGCTCGCTGTGCCCCGCTGGTCCGGCTCAGAACATCGGTACGCCCGCCCTGCGCGGGCGCGCGCGGGCTGGCCCAAACCCTGAGAGAAGGCTTCCGGACAGGGCCCGTTAGAGGGGGTGTATTACAGCCCGTTAAAAACCGGTCCGGTAAAAAGCCCCTGTTACAAAGCTAACAAGTCGGCATCCGCGGCGAAACACCTCGCCGGGCAGTTTGCATCCATCATTCAGGAACACAAGCTGCATCACTAGGAGTCCGACATGCGCCCCTCCACCCGAATCGTCGCCGCGGCCGCCCTGACCGTGGCCCTGGTTGCCGCCGGCCCCGCGTCCGCGCGCGGCCGCCATCATGGCGGCGGGTCGAATGCCGGCGCGGTCCTCGCCGTCGGCGCACTGGTCGGCCTGGCCTTCGGTGCGGCGCTTGCATCGGCGCCAGTCGTGGCCGCCCCGGTCGCGGTGGCGCCGCCGCCGGTCACCTACGCCCCCGCGCCGGTCTCGTACGCGGCGCCGGCGGTGCCGCCGGGCTATTGCTACCGCGACTACGACCGCGCGTACGTGCCGTGCGGCCCGCAGCCGTCCGGCTACTACCAGCAGGCGCCGTACTACGGCTATTGATCATGCCGGTCGACCGCGATTATTTCAGCCGGCTGTATGGCCGGCAGGACGACCCCTGGGGCATCGGCACGCGCTGGTACGAGGCACGCAAGCGCGCACTGCTGATGGCCACGCTGCCGCGCGAACGCTTCGCACGCGCGTTCGAGCCCGGCTGCGGCGGCGGGCATCTTACCGTTGAACTGGCACCGCGCTGCGATGCGCTGGTGGCAATGGAACTGGCCGACAGCGCGGCCGGGCAGGCGCGCCAACGCGTGGCGGAGTTTGCGCACGTGCAGGTGCTGACGGGGGAACTGCCGCAGCAATGGCCCGAGGGCTCATTCGATCTGATCGTGTTTTCCGAACTGGGGTATTACTTCCCGAAGTCCGACTGGCATGAGGTCGCGGCGCTTGCGGCGGGGGCATTGAGCGAAGATGGCGTCATTGTCGCCTGCCATTTCCGGCACCTGTTCGCGGAGCAGCAGATCACTGCGCAGGCGGTGCATGATGCGATCGGTGCGCAGCCTGGGTTGTATCGGCATATTCATCATCAGGAGCCGGATTTCACGATGGATTTGTGGTCCAGGCGGTTGGAGATGAGGTTGGCTTGAGGGGGGGAATTTGGGGCTCGGGCTCGGGCTCGGGCTCGGGCTCGCGCTGCGGCTGCCAAGCCGCAAGGCACCAAAACCCAACAAAAAAAACGCCCCACACACAACCAGCGCATAGGGCGTTCCACTACATAAACAGAAGGCAAACCTTAAACCGGCACATCCCTCGTCGGATCCGGCTTGCTGTCATCGAACCACCGGTACAGCGTCGGCACCATCACCAGCGTCAGCAGCGTCGACGTAATCAGCCCGCCGATCACCACCACCGCCAGCGGACGCTGCACCTCGGATCCGGGGCCGGTAGAGAATAGGAACGGCACCAGGCCCAGCATCGCGATGGTCGCGGTCATCATCACCGGACGGAATCGCTGCGTCGCGCCCTGCACCACTGCCTCGTCGAGCGACAAGCCCGAATCGCGCAGCGAACGGATATACGACACCAGCACCACGCCGTTCAACACCGCCATGCCCCACAGCGCGATAAAGCCCACCGAGGCCGGCACCGACAGGTATTCGCCGGTGACGAACAGCCCGATGATGCCGCCGATCGATGCGAACGGCAGCACCGTGATGATCAGCGTGGCAAAGCGCAGCGAGTTGAACAGCAGGAACAGCAGGAAGAAGATCGCGGCGATGGTGACCGGCACGATGATCTTCAGGTGGCCCATGGCGCGTTCCATGTTCTGGAACTGGCCGCCCCATTCGAGGTAGTAGCCTTCCGGCAGCTTGACCTTGGACGCCGTGGCCTGCTGCAGCTCAGCCACGAAGCCGCCGAGGTCACGGTCCTTCACGTTGATCATCACCACGACGCGGCGCTTGGCCATTTCGCGGCTGATCTGGGCCGGGCCGTCGTTGACCTCGATCTTCGCCACGCTCTGCAGCGGCACCTGCATGCCGTCAGGGGTGTTTACCAGCAGTTGGCGGATCGCCTGGACATTGTTGCGGAAATCGTCCGGCAAGCGCACCGACGCTGCAAAGCGGCGTTCGCCTTCGAAGATATCCGTGGCGCGCTTGCCACCGATCGCGATCTCGATCACGTCGTGGATGTCGGAGACGTTCAGCCCGTAGCGCGCGATCGCCTGGCGGTCGATCTCGATCGACAGGTACTGCTGGCCCGAGACGCGCTCGATACGGATATCCTGCGACCCCTGGATGCCGCCGGCCACGCGCGAGATCTCGCCGGCCAGCTCGCGCAGCTTGTCCAGGTCGTCGCCGAACACCTTCACCGCCACGTCCGAGCGCACCCCGCTGACCATTTCGTCGACGCGGTCCGAGATCGGCTGCGCCATCACGATCTGCACGCCGGGGATGGCCTTGAGCTTCTCGCGGATGGCGTTGGCGATATCGTCCTGGGTCCAGCCGTCGGGCCACTCGTCGCGGTCCTTCAGGCTGGCGATCGGGGTCGATTCGTTCTGGCCCTGCGGGTCGGCCGGGCTTTCGCCGCGGCCCACGCCGGACACCACCGACTTGACGCCCGGCACGCCCAGCACCAGCTTGTTGGCTTCCTTCTCCAGCTTGATCGACTCTTCCAGCGAGATGTTCGGCACGCGGTCGATCGCGGGAACGATCGAGCCTTCCTTCATCTCGGGGATGAACGAGGTACCCAGCAGCGGCACGATCAGCAGCGTGGCGACGAACGCGCCCACCGCGCTGAGCACGGTCTTGCGGCTGTTGCCCAGCGCCCAGTGCAGCATCCGCAGGTAGTGGCGCTTCATGAAGGCAATCAGGAACGTGTCATGCTCGGCGCCGCCCTTGAGCAGGTACGACGACAGCACCGGCGACAGCGTCAGCGACAGGAACAGCGAGATCGCCAGCGCGATCGAGATGGTGAACGCCAGCGGCGCGAACATCTTGCCTTCCATGCCGGACAGCGTCATCAGCGGCAGGAACACCAGGATGATGATGCCCACGCCGACGATCACCGGCGTAGCCACTTCCTGCACGGCCTTCACCAGGATCTCGGTCTTGGTCAGCCCCGGCTCCTTGTGCCCCAATCGCTCGAACGCGTTCTCGACCACCACCACCGAGCCGTCGACCATCAGGCCGATAGCGATCGCCAGCCCCCCCAATGACATCAGGTTGGCCGACAGCCCGACGTGGTTCATCACCATGAACGTCAGCAATGGCGTCAGCACCAGCGTGGCCAGCACGATGACCGACGAACGCACGTCGCCCAGGAACAGGAACAGCACGATCACCACCAGCACCACGCCTTCGAGCAGCACCTTGGTCACGGTCCACAGCGCGGCATCGACCAGCTCGCTGCGGTCGTAGTACGGCACGATCTGCAGCTTGCCGGGCAGCATGCCGCGCTCGTTGATCTCGGCCACGCGCGCCTTCACGCGGCTGACCACTTCCTTGGCATTGCCGCCGCGCATCATCATGACGATGCCGCCGACGGCCTCGGTCTGGCCGTTCTTGACCAGCGCGCCCTGCCGCACCTCATGGCCGATGGTGACATTGGCCACATCGCGCAGGTAAACCGGCGTGCCGTCGACTTCCTTCAGCACGATGCTGCCGAGGTCCTCCACGCCCTTGGCCAGGCCGACGCCGCGGATCAGGTACTGCTCGGCGTAATGCGGCAGCACGCCACCGCCGGAGTTGGCGTTGTTGCGCGCCAGTGCCTGGTAGACCTGCTGGATCGACACGCCGTAGTGGCGCATGCGCTCCGGGTTGACCAGCGCCTGGTACTGCCGCACGTAGCCGCCCTGCGAGTTGATCTCAGCCACGCCCGGGATCGAGCGCAGCAGCGGGCGCACCACCCAGTCCTGGGCGATGCGGCGCTCGGCCAGCTCTTCCTGGGTCAGTTCGCGGTTGCCGTCATCGGCACGGTCCAGCGTGTACTGGTAGACCTCGCCCAGGCCGGTCGAGACCGGGCCCAGCACCGGCGACACGCCTTCCGGCATGCGCCCGCCCACTTCGATCAGGCGCTCCATCACCAGCTGGCGTGCAAAGTACACGTCGGTGGCGTCGGTAAAGACCAGCGTGATCAGCGATAGGCCCGCCTTGTTCAGCGAGCGCATCTCTTCCAGGCCGGGCAGGCCCGTCATCGCCATTTCCACCGGCACGGTGACAAAGCGCTCGACTTCCTCGGGCGAACGGCCCGCGGCTTCGGTGGCGATCTGCACCTGCACGTTGGTCACATCGGGGAAGGCGTCCACCGACAGCTTGGTGGCAGCGCGCAGGCCGAAGAAGAACAGCACCACGGCCAGCACGCAAACCACCAGCCGCTGCTTGATGGCGGCTTCGACTAGGGATTTCATCATGTCCGATTACCCTTGCTCGATGCGCTTGCGCTCGTTGTCCAGGTGGAACGCGCCATCGACCACGATGCGGTCGCCGGCCTTCACGCCGTTCTGCACCACGCGCATGCCGTCGCTCTCGGCGCCCAGCTTGACCTTGGTCAGGCGGAACTTGTTCCCCGGCATCTCGACATAGACCAGCTCGTCGTTGCCCTCGCGCACCACCGCGGCGGCGGGAATCACCAGCTGGTCCTGCGGCTTGCCGGCGATCAGCATGCTGGCCAGCATGGCGGGCTTCAGGCGCCCTTCGCGGTTCTCCAGCTCGGTGCGGACCAGCACCGTGCGCGACTGCGGGCTGACCGTGCGGCCCACGTAGATCAGCTTGCCGGTGATGGTGTTGCCGCCCTTGCCGTTGGCCAGCGACGGCACCTCGATCTCCACGCTCTGCCCTTCGGCGACCTGCGCGGCCTGCTGCTCGGGCACCTCGGCCACGACCCACACGCGCGACAGGTCTGCCACGGTGTAGAGCGCGTCGGCCGGCTGCACCACCTGGCCCTGCGCCACGTTGCGCTCGACCACGGTGCCGCTGATGCTCGAATACACCGGCGAATGCGAGTTGATGCTGCCATTCTTCGCCAGCTCGGCGATCGAGCCTTGCGACATGCCGAGCACGCGCAGCTGGTCGCGGTAGGCGCGCATCTCGGCGGAGGCGATCGCCAGTTCGCTCTCGCGGCGCTGCAGCTCGCCGCGGCCGATCACGTCGGCGGCAAACAGCTGGCGTGCGCGCTCGGCGTTGCGCACCTGCAGGTCGTGCTGCGCCTCGCTCTTCAGGAACGACATTTGCGCCGCGCCCAGCTCGCTGCTGTGCAGGCGCGCCAGCACCTGGCCGGCCTTCACTTCCTGGCCGAGCGTGGCATACAGGTCGGTGACGCGGCCGGTCACGCTGGCGCCGATACGCGATACGCGCTGTTCGTCGAAGTCGATGCGGCCGGCCACGCGCAGCATCTCGCTGAACGGGGACGTGGTGACCGGCGCCACCTTCAGCGACTGCTGCAGGTTGCCTTCCGGCTGGATCACGCCGGGCGGCAGCTTGGGCGCCTCGGCAACGGGTTCAGGCTTGTCGGAACAGGCCGCCAGGCTGAACGTCAGGACGGCAGCGGCCGTCAGCGAAAGCAGGAAATTGGGACGCATGGTTATTTCTGTTCGATGGTGGAGGTCGGCGGCAGGCCTGGCGCGGCGGTGGCACCCGGGGCGGTCGACATGAGCTTTTCGATCTGGATGGCGGCCAGCTGCTGCTCGTACTGGGCGGCGATCAGCTCGTTGCGCGCACTGCGCAGCACGCGCTGGGCATCGATGAAGTCAAGGATGCCGCGCTCGCCGAAGCGGTAGGCGGCCTCGGCCACGCCCAGCGCCGACTCGGCCTCACGCACGATGCCGGACTCCAGCGCGGTCACCTGCGCCTGCGTGATCTCGTACTGGCGGTAAGCGGATTCCAGTTCCTGCGCCAGCTCGAACTCGCGCATTTCCAGCGCGCTCTGCGCCTGCGTCGCCTGCGCAGTGGCCTCGCCCACCGGGCCGCGGCGGCGGTCCCACAGCGGGATGGTCATGACCAGGCCGATCTGCGAGACGTTGTTGTCGGGCTGGCGGTCGGTGCTGGCGCGCACCGCCACTTCCGGCCAGCGCAGCGAGCGCTGGTAGTCGACGCCCAGCCGGGCGCGCTCCAGTTCCGTGCGGCGCTGGACCAGCTCGGCATTGCTCGCGGTCATGGTGTCGCGCAGCACCGGCAGCGGCGGCACGTCCGGCGACTGTGCCAGCGTGCCGTCCAGCGAGAACTGGCCCGGCATGGCGCCGCCGACCTGCTGGCGCAGCGCGGCCTTGGCCTGGTTCACGCGCAACTCGGCGGTCTGCTGGTTCTTCTGCGAGGCCAGCAGTTCAGTCTCGGCCTTGATCAGTTCATAGCGCGGCGCTTCGCCCACCTCCACGCGCAGGCGTGCGCGCGAATGGATCTGCCGCATCATCGCCAGGTCTTCCTCGGCGGCATGCAGCTCGCTTTCGCGGCGCAGCACGTCGTAGTAGGAGGTCTTGACGCGCGCGGCGAGGTCGGCGCGGAAACCCTGGCGAGCCGCCTGCGACGACTCCAGGCCGCGCGAGGCCATGGCCTCGCGCAGGCTGCGCTGGTGCGGGTAGTCCAGCTTCTGCACCACGGCGTAGCTCGGCGCATTGCCGCTGGTCACGCCGGGTTGCTTGCCGGACAGGCGACCGTACATCACTTCGACCTGCGGATTGGGATAGGCGCGCGCGCTGCTGATGGCGGCGCTGGCGGCATCGACATTGGCCTCGGCCACGGCGACGCCCTTGTTGGTCGACTGCGCCATGTCGAGCAGTTGCGGCAGCGAGAAAGCGGGGCCGGCCGCGGCACCCGCGGGGCGTGCGGAGGCAGCCTTGGGCACGGCCGTGGCGGCCAGCAGCTCGGCGCCGGGAGTGGGCGCCGTGGCGGCGGAAGTCCTCGAAGAAGGCTTGGAGAGCGGTGCGGCCGGGGCAGCGGCGAACGCGAGCAGCGAAAGCGACGCGATCAGGGTCAGCTTGGTTGTTGTCATGAGTCCGGAATGCAAGCAATGCGACGCCTGCGCCATGCCGCCGCGCGCCCCGGCGCGAGTCACGGCGGGACGAACTACGGCAGCGGCTTGCCCGCGCGCGATGGCGGCGGGCAGGCTGGCGATATCAGGCAAGGGGGCGCGGCCCGCAGCACGGCGGCTGCGGAGGCAGCGCGTGCGTGCGGGGGAGCGGCAAGGCGTGTGAACGCCCGGCGCTCAGGAGCGGGAAATTGGCGGCCGGAAGAAGGCCGAAGGCGGCGGTTCGGCGCGGCCGTGGGGATGTTGCGCGACCTCCCCGGCGGGCAGCAGAAACTTCACCGGGGGCAAGGCAATAAGGGCGCTGGATTCCTCGATTTCATCCAGCAGGTCCAGCGGATCGAGCAGGTCGGCCGACCAGATATTGCAGTACCCAGGCGGCTCTGCGCAGATGTCGTCGTCACTCAGGCCATCGTCGCCAGGAACGATGACGCGGCCCATGTCGTCCACCGACTGCAGCGCGGCCAGTTCGTTACTGGCTGCCTGGACCTCCGGCTGCACGGACGCGCGCGCGTCCGCCACCGCTCCAAAGGAGAGCAGTGACAGGCACATGGCAGTCAGCAGCAGGAACAACAATCGCATGGGTGGGGGGCGTCGGGCACGGGGCGGCCGCGCCGTTTCGGACGGGCGCCGCTCGTGCTGCGGGACAGCATTGTAACGTAGCGATTACGATTGACAGAGAATCGTTACGTTCGTTCCGCAATGCAGCGAAAAGATGCATGTCAATAGGCCGATTTTACCAGCAGATCGTTGGAGGGCCCGGGATAACCCTAGGCCGGGCGTTTCGGACAGCGCGCGCCCCCCGGAGAACCAGGGTTTGCTATACCACCCTGAACCCATGGGTGCCGTCGCGCTCCAGTTGCGAGATCAGCCCGAACTCCCAGTCGAGATAGCCCTGCATCGCTCCCCGCGGATTGTCGGTGCCTTCGTACGGCCGGCGATAGCGGTCGGCGCGCTCTGACGCCAGGTGCCTCTCGCCAGACTCCAGCGGCAGCCCGGCCGCGATCCACGCCTGCGTGCCGCCTTCCAGCACCGCCACCTCCGCGTCCGTCAGCCGCTGCAGGTCGGCGGCGGCAAAGCGCGCGAGCAGGCTGGAGCCGCACGTCAGCACATAGCGCCGTGCCTGCGGGATGCGCGCCAGCGCGTCGGCCAGCTGCGCGCGGATGACGAAGTACGCGCCCGGGATATGGTGCTTGACGTAGTTGGCGCTGGCGGTGAAATCGAGCACCACGGTGCTGCCGTCCGCGTTCATGCCGAGCCACGCCGCCACTTCGGCGGGCGTCACCGTCGGCACCTCTGGCGGCACCGGCACATTGGCCGCCACCGCGCCGGCCTCGCCGCGCGCGGTGGCATCGACTGGCTCCACCACCCAGACCTCCCAGCCCATCTGCGCCAGCCATGAGCCGGTCATGCTGGCGCGCACGTCGTCGTCATCGGCGAGTACGATGCGCGCGCCGCGCACGGGGGCGTTGTGGTCGGTTTCCTGCACCAGCTGCCCGCCCGGCGCATTGACGAAGCCCGGGAGGTGGCCATCGGCAAATTCCTCGGGCGTGCGCACGTCGAAGCGGTACACGGTACGGCCGGGCTCCTGCAGCGAAGGCAACGCGGCCAGCGCAATGCGGCGCACGCCGGCGCGGTCGGCGATCTCGCGTGCGCCGCGACGGGCGCTGTCGCGGTTGTCGGCGCCGACCGCGGCAGGCGCGCGGCGGCTGGCGCCGTGGTCGAGCTGCTGCCCCGCCAGCGTCCAGCCGATGGTGCCGTTGCGCAGCGCCGCCACCGGGTTGGGAATGCCGGCGTTGACCAGCGACTGCGTGCCGATGATGCTGCGCGTGCGGCCGGCGCAGTTGACGATCACCTGCGTGCGCGGGTCGGGCGCCAGCTCGCGCACGCGCAGCACCAGTTCGGCACCGGGCACGCTGGTGGCAGTGGGAATGCTCATGGTCTGGTACTCGTCGAAGCGGCGCGCGTCGACGATCACCGCATCGGCCTTGCTGTCGATCAGCGCCTGCACTTCCTCGGCGGACAGGGACGGCGTATGGCGCTTTGCCTCGACCACTTCACCGAACGACTTGCTCGGCACGTTGACGTCGCGGAACACTTCACCGCCGCCGGCGATCCAGGCCGCCAGTCCGCCTTCAAGCCGGTGCACGTTGGTATAGCCCAGCGTTTGCAGCACCGACGCAGCGCGCGGCGCCAGGTCCTCCCCGGCATGTTCGCCGTAGACCACGATCAGCGTGTCGCGGCGCGGGATGCGCGGCCACGCTTCCAGTTCGAGCTTCGACAGCGGGAAGTTCGCGGCCCACAGCGGATGCTCCTGCGCGAAAGGATCTTCCTCGCGCACGTCGATCAGCGCAATCTCGGCGCCGGCCAGCAGGGCCTGGCGCACCTGCGCGCGGGTGAAGGTCGGGAATGCCGTGGTGGCTGGCGTGGCGGCTGGCGTGGCGTGCTGGATGGTCATGACTTCTAGGCTTCGCGGGAACGGTCCCAAAGGTTGGGCAGGGTCGGGTTGGAATACCCGGAAATAAAGGGCTTGTGGGTGCCGTCCTCGGCGTAGACCGAGCGGCGCACCGCGCCGATATTGGCGCCGTACACGTGGATGCTGACCGAGACGCGGTCGTCGTGCACGTTGTTGACGCGATGGATGTCGCCTAGCGTCGGCGACACGGCTTCGACCTGCCCGGGCAGCAATCGCACCGGTTCGCCCTTCGGCACGGGGCGGCCTGCGGCGTCGAGCACGAAGGGCTGCGACTCCTCCGCCCCGCGCAGCATGCCGATCAGCCCCCACACGGTGTGGTCGTGGATGGGCGTGCGCTGCCCCGGGCCCCAGACAAAGCTGACGACCGAGAAGCGCTCGGCGGAATCGCAATGCAGCAGGTGCTGCTGGTAATACTCGGGGTGCGGCTCGGCCCATGCCTCGGGCAGCCAGTCGTCGCGTGCCACCAGCCGCGCCAGCAGCGCCCCGCCTTCGCGCAGGATGCGCGGCTCGTCGGGATGCTGGTCCAGCAGTGCGGCCAGGCCGGTGATGAAATCGCGCAGCGGTGCGAGCCCGCTGGCTTCGGGAGAACTGCTCATGGAATGCCTCCGGGGGTGGTTCTGTCTTCGGGCCCTCTGCGGGGCGCTGCCGCTGCAAACATAACACGGCGCGGCGGCCAGGTTCATGCCAGTGGCGCACATCCCGCATGTCCTCCCTGCAAGTCCCGCCCTGCAAGCCCAGGTGGTGCTTGCCGGCGGCGACCAGGATCGAATCGTTCTGCGGCGTATGAAGACCCGCGCTTCCTGACCGTGCTGGTCACGCCGGACGGCCGCCCGCCAGCGCAGGTGCCGCGCTTCCGCGCCGGCTGCACGGCAACGTCGGCCCAGGCCTGGCAGGCCGTGGCGGCGATTGCCGGGCTGCCGCCGGCAAAGCTGGCGGGCACCCAACTGCTGGCGGATGGTGCGGGATGGCTGCGCGCACGCGGCGCGCCGGGCACCGCATGGTCCGATGCCGACCTCGTCTGCGTGTCCGGCGCGGCTGCCGCTACGCGGGCGGTGCCTGCCGGGATCGATGGCCTGACGGCGCTGTTACTGCGCATCGACGCCGAGCCGGTACGCTTCGTCAAGGGCGGATTCATCCATTGAGTGGATTGTTCGCTGGCAGCGAATTCTGACTTTCCAGCCGCAGCCGCCATCGGCCTCGCCCGGGACAGTACCCTCGGCTTCATGAAGGACCAGCCTGGAACGCTGACATGTTGTGGTTGAGGGTGGCGCCATGAGCGCCATGGGAAGTTCGCGGCCCCTGCAGGGCATCGCACTGATGGTTGCCGCGGTGGCATGCTTTGCCGCGCTCGATACGATGACCAAGATCACCGGCGCCGCCGTGCCGGTGGTGATGGCGCTGTGGGTGCGCTATCTCGCGCAGGCAGCACTGACCGGCGCGGTGCTGCTGCCGGCGCGCGGCCGCATCCTGCTGCGCACGCGCCGGCCGTGGCTGCAGGCCACGCGCGCGGTGACCATGCTGCTGTCCAGCGCTTGCGCGTTCTTCAGCCTGCAGGTGCTGCCTGTGGGCGAGTTCACCGCGGTGGTCAGCCTGACGCCGCTGGCGATCGCGCTGGCGGCGGCGACGCTGTTCGGCGAGCGCATGTCGGCGCTGCGCTGGCTCTGCCTGCTGGCCGGATTTGCCGGCGCGCTGATGGTAATCCGGCCCGGCGCCGACCTGGAGCCGGCCATGCTGCTGCCGCTCGCGGCGGTCTGCCTCAATGCCGCCTACCAGTTGCTGACCAGCGTGCTGACCCGGACCGACGGCGCCGGCACCACGCATTTCTATACCGGCTGCATTGCTGCGCTGCTCCTGTCGGCGGCGCTGCCGCTGGCCTGGACCTGGCACGTCGAGGCGCTGCACTGGTGGCTGCTGGCGGGCATGGCGCTCGCCGGCTGCGCCGGGCACATGTTCCTGGTGCTGGCCTATGCGCGTGCTCCCGTTGGCGTGCTGACGCCCTATCTCTACCTGCAGATTGCCTTCGCCATGCTGGGCGGCTGGCTGGTATTCGGCTGGCTGCCCGACGCCTGGTCGCTGCTGGGCGTGGCGATGGTTGCCGTCAGCGGCGTGGCCGGCACCGCGGTGGCGGCCCGCGAACGCGCCTTGCCGGCAAGGCCGGCGGCGCAACATGCGGGCGCGGTATAGCGTGTTGGCGTGTTGGCCTTTTAGCGTGCCGCGAGGGCAGCGCCGCCGGCGCGCGCTGCGGCCATGGGCACGCCGTTCGTCACCGCCTCCAGCCATTCCAGCGAGCGCAGCCCGTCCTGCGCGACCGGCAACGGGGGCGCCACGCGGAAGGCATCGTTGAACACCTCGAGCGACAGCGGTCCGCAATAGCCGGCCCGCAGCACGGCACGCGTGAAGCCGACCACCGGCAGGTCGCCCTGGCCGGGGAAATTGCGGTGGTGGCGGCTCCAGGTGCGCACGTCCAGCGACATGCGCGGCGCGTCGGCGAGCTGGACGAAGAAGATCCGCTCGGCCGGCACGGCGTCGAGGCCATGCAGCGTATCGCCCAGCGCGAGCGTGTGGAAGCTGTCCAGCATCAGCCCCAGCGCGGGATGTCCGGCGCGCTGCACGATGTCCCAGGCCTGCCGCCAGCGGCGCACATGGCGGCCCCAGGCCAGCGCCTCGTAACCCAGGCGCAGGCCGCGGCGGGCCGCGGCTTCGGCCAGCGCGTGCAGGTCGGCGGCGGCGCGTGCGGGATCGTCTAGCGCCGCTTCCTGCACGTTGCTGCAGACCAGCGCCAGTTCCACACCGAGTTGCTCCATTGCGTCGAACTTCCGCTCCGCGCGCGCCAGCTCCGCGGCGGACAGGCCGCCCGGCATGGCCTCGAAATCGCGCAGCGGCTGGTAGAGCAGGATCTGCAGGCCGAGGTCGGCGGCCATGCGCCGGACCTCGGCGGGCGTGCCGGGGAATTGCAGCAGGTCGTCCTCGAAGATCTCCACGCCGTCGAAACCAGCGTCGGCAGCGGCTTGCAGCTTCTGCGGCAGCGATCCCGACAATGTGACGGTGGCGATCGATTTGCGCAGCGGGACAGGAAGGAGAGTCATGGCGGTCAGTCGGGATGGCGGCTTGGATTTCCCAAGGTTATGAGCCATCATTGCCCGCAACAACCGTCATTCGCGCGTGAGCGTGCGACAATCGCTCCAATGCAATCATCTATCGCGCGAAGCAAGGGTTAACCATGGAAAATGAACCGCTGAACCGGCGCGACTGGATCGCCGGGCTGGAGAAAGGCCTGGCCATCCTGGAGGCCTTCGACCACGACCATCCGCGCCTGACCCCGACACAGGCGGCCGAGCGCACCGGCCTGACGCGCACCGCGGCGCGCCGTTACCTGCTGACGCTGGAGCACCTGGGCTACACCACCAGCGACGGCACGCTGTTCAGCCTGACGCCGCGCGTGCTCAAGGTGGGCTGGTCGTACTTCGATTCGGCGCGGCTGCCACGCACGGTGCAGCCGTTCCTGCAGCAGATCACCGCGCAGCTTGGCGAGGCCGCCTACCTGAGCGTGCTCGATGGCTGGGAGCTGGTGTTCATCGCCCGCACCAGCACCAACCGCGTGATGAGCACGGGCTTTGTGCTGGGGGCGCGGGTGCCGGCACCGCTGGGTTCGGCCGGCGTGATGATGCTGGCGTCGCGGCCGGAAGAACAAGTCAGGACATGGCTGGAAAACGTGGTGCTGGCGCCTTACACGCCCTACACCATCCTGCAGCACGACCGGCTGCTGGAAGAGATCCACAAGGCCGGCGCGCAGGGCTATGCGATGCTGGAGCAGCAGTTGCAGACCGGCGTGCGCGGCGTGGCGGTGCCGCTGCGCGATCGCCACGGCAAGGTGATCGCCGCGCTGTCGGTGAACATGCCGATCGGCGACGAGACCCCGCAGCAGGCGCTGGACCGCGTGCTGCAGGTGATGCAGGACACGGCGCTGCTGATCATGCGCGTGCTGTAGCGCGCCTAGCCTTCCAGCGACGTCGCCAGCGCGTGCGGCCCTTGTGTCAGTTGTGCCTTCAGGAAGGCCAGGCACACGCGCATGCGCGCCGAAGCCGATGCCCGCGCGCTGGTCACGGCCCAGATGTCGGACGGATGGTGCCAGCCGGGCAGCACGCGTACCAGGTCGCCGGCGCGCACGGCGGCGGCCACGTCCCAGACCGACGCCATGATGATGCCGTAGCCCTCCAGGGCCCACTCGTGCGTCACGTCGGCAACATTCGATGCCATCGGGCCGGTGACTTTGGTGGTCTCCCAGTTGCCGCCTTCCCCCTGCAGCCGCCACACGCCGAAGGCCTGGTCGCGCTCGCGCAGCAGCAGGCAGTCATGGCGCGGCAGGTCGGACGGATGCTCCGGCATGCCGCGCCGAGCCAGGTAGGCCGGCGCCGCGCACAGCACGCGGCTGCCGGTGGCGATGCGGCTGGCGATCAGGTGCGGCTCGTGCACCTCGCCCACGCGGATATCGAGGTCGAACTGCTCGCCGATCAGGTCGACGCGGCGGTCGAGCAGTTCCAGCCACACCTCGAGCCCCGGATGCTGCTGCCGCAGCAGCGACAGCACCGGCGCCACGTGCCGGCGCCCCAGCCGCAGGCTGGTGGCGATGCGCAACTGGCCGCGCGCTTCGCCGCCGGCACCGCCGACCGCTTCCAGCATGCCATCCACGTCTTCGAGGATCTTCTGCGCCCACGC
Source organism: Cupriavidus phytohabitans (assembly GCF_017815025.1). Lineage (NCBI taxonomy): Bacteria > Pseudomonadati > Pseudomonadota > Betaproteobacteria > Burkholderiales > Burkholderiaceae > Cupriavidus > Cupriavidus phytohabitans. Next base: position 38,647 of record NZ_JAGIQB010000027.1, on the reverse strand, counting down.
AAACGCGCTCTCGCCTTCGGCGGTGACGCTGACGCGGCGCGTGGTGCGATGGAACAGCCTTGCGCCGAGCATTGCCTCCAGCATGGCGATGCGCTTGCTCACATGGGCCGGCGAAATACCCGTCTCCTGGGCCGCGGCGATAAAGCTGGCGCGCCGCGCCACCGTGCAGAACAGCCGCAGGTCGCGCAGGAACGGGTCATTATTCGCGCTGGGCGCATGCTGAATTTCCATGGCATTCGATGATGGGACGAGGGCTAAACGATAGGCTATCGGCCGTGGCCGCGCCAGCATCGCGGCAGATGACACGGGACATTGGAGACATGATGAAGACAGTACTGGTGCTCAACGGCCCCAACCTCAACCTGCTCGGCACGCGCGAGCCGGCCATTTACGGCAGCGAGACCCTGGCCGACGTGGAACGCATCTGCCAGCAGGCCGCGCAGCGGCTCGGGCTGCGGGCCGAGTGCCGGCAAAGCAATCACGAAGGGCAGCTGATCGACTGGATCCACGAAGCGGGCAAGCTGTGCACGAGCGGCGAGATGGCCGGCGTGGTGCTGAACGCGGGCGCGCTGACGCATACCTCGATCGCGCTGCACGACGCGATCAAGGGGGCGGCGGTTCCGGTGATCGAGTACCACGTCTCCAACGTGCATGCGCGCGAGGCGTTCCGGCACAAGTCGTGGATTTCGCCGGTGGCGGTGGCGGTAATGGCGGGGCTGGGGGTGCAGGGGTATGGGTTGGCGGTGGCGGCGGTGGCGCAGGTGACGGGGGCAACGACTTGAGTCTGCCGGCAACCGTCGCACGCCGACGGTTTGCTCCCCTCTCCCGCATGCGGGAGAGGGAGCACACCCGCAGCGATGGATAGGCTTGCGCTGCGCGCTCAGAACTTATGCCTCACCCCCGCCATCACCCCCAGCCGCGTCTTGTTCCCATACGTATTCCCGCTGCTCACAAACCCCGCTCCGCTGTTCAGTGCAATCCACTGCCCCTGCAGGTGGGTGTAGTCCACCTCCACATACACATCGGTACGCTTGCTGAAGTTGTAGTCGAGCATGCCCGCGGTGGTCAGCCGCTTGCCGCCCTGCCCCGCGTGCCGCAGCCAGTCGTACTGGAACGTGCCGATAAACGCCAGCGCATCCGTCAGGCTGAAACGCGTGCCGACATAGCCCACGTTGTTGCGGTAGTCCGCCACGTCGAGCCGGTTGTTGGTGTAGCCCAGGTAGTATTGCGACCGCGCCGCCTTCCACGTCCCGCCCACGCCCCACACCGTCTGCTTGCTCGCCTGCGCCGCCGGCACGGCGCCGAAGTAGGCCGAGGTGACGTTCTGCGTCTGCTGGTAGACCGCGCCGATCTCGAGCGGGCCCGAGCTGTACACCAGCGAGCCGGCCGCTGCGGAACTGGTCTTCATGCTGCCCGGCACCTCGCCGAAGGTATAGGCCGCCGCCACCTGCAGGCCGCCAAGGCTCTTGATGTACTTGAGCGTGTTGTCGTAGCGCAGCCCCGTATAGTTGCCGCCCTGGTAGCCGACGATGGAGTTGTTGGCAAAGGCCATCGCCTCGTACGACGACAGCACTTCATGCGCCAGCGTGTATTGGCGGCCGAGCGCGAGCTTGCCGTAGGGACCGTCGAAGCCGACTACCGCGGTACGCCCGAACAGCCGTCCGCCCTGCTGGCTGGTCCCCGTGTCTGGCGAGAAGCCTGATTCCAGGATGAACCACGCCTTGTTGCCGCCGCCGATATCCTCGGTGCCGCGGATGCCCCAGCGGCTGCCGGTCAGCACGCCGTCAGTCATCTGCGTGCGGCTGTGGCCGGCCGCGTCTTCGTTGGTGCTGTAGCGGATGGTGGTATCGAGCAGCCCGTAGAGCGTGACGCCACCGGAAGTCTGGGCGACAGCGGGCACGCTGCCCGCGCCCAGCGCGAGCAGCGCAATGAATCGTTTATGCATTGGAGTGTTGTCTCGGTCTTTGTTGTCGTCGCGCGGCACGAGCCGTGCCGCCGGGGGATGTGGTCAGACGGCGTCAGGCACCTTGCGCGGCGCGAGGAAGAACATCCACGTCAGCGCGATGAAGTAAGCGCACGGGATCATCGTGAACAGCACCGCATAGTTGTTGTTGGTCACGGTCAGCACGTAGCCCACCAGTTGCGTCATGAACATGCCGCCGATCGCGCCGATCATGCCGCCGAAGCCGAACACCGAGCTGACCACGTGCTTGGGCGTGTAGTCCATCACCATGCTCCAGATGTTCGCGGTCCATGCCTGGTGCGCGCCGATCGCCACCGAGATCGCGGCCACGGCCATCCACAGGCTGCTGGCACCGGCGGCCATCACCACCGAAATGATGCACACGGCAAAGACCAGCATCGACAGCAGCCGCGCCCGCACCGCGGGCATGCCACGCGCGATCAGCCACGACGACAGTGCCCCGCCGCCCACGCTGCCCACATCAGCGCACAGGTAGATCACGATCAGCGGAATGCCCATCTGCGTCACGCTGATGCCGAGCTGGTATTGCTGGTTGAGGAATGGCGGCAGCCAGTACAGGTAGAACCAGAACACCGGCGCGGTAATGGCGTAGGCCAGCGCAAAGGCCCAGGTGCCGCGCATGCGCAGGATCTGCGCATAGCGGATGCGCTGGGCCGGCGGATCGGTGTCGCGGGTGACGTGCGCCAGTTCCGCGGCGGTGACGGTCGGGTGCTGCTCCGGGTTGTGGTAGCGCTTGAACCAGAACGCCAGCCAGATCGCGCCCAGCGAGGCGATCACCAGGAACGCGGCCTGCCAGCCCCATGCCTGCAGGATCAGCGGCAGCATGATCGGCGTCAGCATCGCGCCGACGTTGGTGCCGGCATTGAAGATGCCGGTGGCGATCGCGCGCTCGCTGGCCGGGAACCAGATGCGCGTGGTCTTGACGCACGCCGGGTAGTTGGCCGCTTCCGACAAGCCGAGGAAGAAGCGGCAGATCATGAAGCCGACCGCCGACGCCGCGAACGCATGCGCGCCGCAGGCAATGCTCCACAGCAGCACCGCCAGCGCAAAGGCGCGCTTGACGCCGACCAGGTCGATAAAGCGGCCCTGCAGCGCGAAGCCGATGGCATAGCCGACCTGGAACCAGAAATTGATATTGGCGTAGTCCTGCGCGGTCCAGGCCATGGCCTTGGCCAGCACCGGCTGCAGCACGCCCAGCGCGGCGCGGTCCACATAATTCAGCGTGGTTGCGAAAAACACCAGCGCCAGCATGCCCCAGCGCACCTTGCCGAAGGCAAAGGCGGCACGCACCTTGTCGCCGAGCGAGTTGCCGAACGCGGAAGCCGCTGGCAGCTCCTTGTGAGTCGTTGTCATGTTGTCTGTCTCCACCAATGGAAAAGAAGTCTTGCTTGCCGGCGTGCCTTTTTGATGGTGGCCCGCGCGCGGCTTGCGGCAAGGGCTTGCGCCCCTGCACCAGTCGATGCGTCAGTAACGGATCTGCGCCACCTCCCGCAGCGCGTCGGGCGTTGCCGTGCCATAGCCGAAGAACTCCAGGTAGGCCGGGATCATCTCGAACAGCATGTCCGTGCCCACCTGCACCTTGCAGCCGCGGGCCAGCGCGGACTGCAGCAGCGGCGTGTATTCCTGCTTCATCACCACCTCGCCGACCATGGCGCCGGGGGCGATGCGCGCCACGTCGAACGGCAGCGGATCGCCGGGCTGCATGCCCAGCGGCGTGGCATTGACCACCACATCGAAGCCCGCCGGGTCGGCCGAGCCGGTACTGACGCGCAGCGCCGGGTAGTGCGCGGCGAGGCGCTGCGCCAGGGCGCGCGCGGCTGCCTCGCGGGCGTCGAACAGCGCCAGCTCGGCCACGCCGGCCGCCGCCAGCGAGGCGGCGATCGCGCTGCCCACCCCGCCGCTGCCCGACACGATGGCGCGCGCGCCTTCCAGCCGGCAGCCTTTGCGCCGGATGCCGCGAACGAAGCCCTCGCCGTCGAACTGGTCGCCGACCAGCGTGCCGTCGTCGCGCCTCAGCACGGCGTTGCAGGCACCGGCGATGCGGGCGGCGGGGGTCAGTTCGTCGACCAGCTCGACGGTGGCAACCTTGTGCGGCATGGTGACCAGGGCGCCGCGGATATTGGTCATGCGGAACAGCGCCGGGAACACCGTCGCGTAGTCGTCCGGCTTGATCCCCATCGGGATCACGGCGGCGTCGATGCCCTGCCGGTCGAACCAGGGGTTGTAGATCATCGGCGCCTTGAACGATTCCGTCGGGTAGCCGATGTGGGGGATTAGCGTGGTCTTGCCGTGGATCATGGTGTGCCTGGGTTCCGGTGATTCGCGCTTCCCGGACTCCGGCATGCGTGGCCTCTGTATGGACCTGGCAGGGAGGACGGGGGCGCGTCGTTGACCGGAGATTAGTAGCCGCCTCGCGCACAGCCAACTGTCTTATATGGCACTTGGCGCGATTAATGAACGCCCATGCGCGATCAAGGCGCCGAATGCGGGTTTCTACGAGTCCTTGCGCAGGGGGCCAATGCGCGGGTTGCCGCGGCGCCGTTGCTACTATCGGTCGTCGCCGCAAGGCCCGGCACCGCGCCCGCAATGCGCCGCCCCCGCAATACCCCGCAATACCCAGACAGGAGCCCATACCATGAGCGCCGCAACCGACTCTTCCCCGCGCGCCGATGATGTCCAACCGTGGGACAACCCGCTCGGCATCCGAGGCTACGAGTTCATCGAGTTCGCTTCGCCAGATCCTGCCGCGCTGGGCCGGACGCTGGAACGCCTCGGCTTCGCCGCCATCGCGCGGCACCGCCACAAGGCGGTGAAGCTGTACCGGCAGGGCGAGATGAATTTCATCGTCGATGCCGAGCCGGAGTCATTCGCCACGCGGTATGCGGCGCGGTACGGCTTGTCGATTTGTGCGATCGGCATTCGCGTCGACGATGCGGCGCTTGCGTTTGCGCGAGCGCTGGAGGCCGGCGCATGGCCGTTCGAGGGCGGCACGGTGGGGCCGATGGAGCTCAATATTCCCGCCATCCAGGGCATCGGCCAGTCGGTCTTGTATTTCATCGACCGCTGGCGCGGGAAGGAGGGGCGGCCGGGCGATGTCGGGGATATCTCGATCTACGACGTGGATTTCCGGCCGCTGCCGCCAGCCGGCGACATGTCCGACGCCGGCCTTGTCCGCGTCGACCACCTGACCCAGGCGGTCGATCCCGGTCACCTGGATGAATGGCTGGAGTTCTACCGCAAGGTGCTGGGGTTCCGGGAGCTGCGAGGCGGCGGCGAGTCACACGCGCTGGTATCGCCGTGCGGCCGCATTCGCATCCCGCTATACGAGAAGGGAACGCCGCGGCACGACCAGATGCGGCATTACCTGTCAGATCAGCATGGGGAAGGCATCCAGCACATTGCATTAGCCAGCGAGGACATCCTGGCCAGCGCCGCGGCACTGGCCAGCCGTGGCGTGCAGTTCGTGCAGCCGCCGCCGGCTTACTATGATTCCGTACCAGCGCGCGTGCCAGGCCATGGACTGGACCTTGCCGCACTGCAACGCTACGGCATCCTGGTGGATGGCACCGGCCCTCGCGAGCGCTTCCAGCAAGCCTTCCTGAAACGCGAGGCAGGCGAGTTTTTCTTCGAGATCGTCCAGCGTGACGGTCATGAGGGCTTCGGCGAGGGCAACCTCCCGGTACTCGAAGCGCTGTCGACGCGCTGACCCCCTGCGCCGCGGCGTAGGCGCGGCACCCTCCTCCCCTGCTTTCCCCCTGCGCCGGCTCCTGCCGGCGCTGTCTTGCTTCCCGCCCCTGCTCTTGCAAACGTCAAAGTGCCCCACACGGCACTCAGTAACGCATTTCGTCTCATTTTTTTGCTCAATTCATTCCGTAAACCAAAACTTCTTATTGACGCCAGACGATCTTCCACCTACATTTCGACCAACGCATCAATTTTCCGGAACGTACTGTTCCACTTTATAACACCACAACCAGGAGACACCCGCCATGCGCGACCTCGAAACCACCAAGCAGCCCGCCGTTTCCGGTGGCTCGGCCGCCGCGAAGGACAGCCAGGTTCCGGCTGGCCCGCAGACCATGACCCCGTCCGAAGCCTTCGTCGAAACGATGGCCGCCAACGGCGTGACCGACATGTTCGGCATCATGGGCTCGGCCTTCATGGACGCCATGGACATCTTCGCCCCCGCCGGCATCCGCCTGATCCCGGTGGTGCACGAGCAAGGCGCCGGCCACATGGCCGACGGCTATGCCCGCGTGTCGGGCCGCCACGGCGTGGTCATCGGCCAGAACGGCCCCGGCATCTCCAACTGCGTGACCTCGATCGCCGCCGCCTACTGGGCCCACAGCCCGGTGGTGATCGTCACCCCCGAAGCCGGCACCATGGGCATCGGCCTGGGCGGCTTCCAGGAAGCCAACCAGCTGCCGATGTTCCAGGAGTTCACCAAGTACCAGGGCCACGTCACCAACCCGGCGCGCATGGCCGAGTTCACCGCGCGCTGCTTCGACCGCGCCAAGGCCGAAATGGGCCCGACGCAGCTGAACATCCCGCGCGACCACTTCTACGGCAAGATCACCGCCGAGATTCCGAAGCCGCAGAACCTTGATCGCGGCCCCGGCGGCGAGCAGAGCCTGAACGAGGCGGCCGAGCTGCTGGCCAACGCCAAGTTCCCGGTGATCATCTCCGGCGGCGGCGTGGTGATGGCCGATGCGATCGAGGAATGCAAGGCCCTGGCCGAGCGCCTGGGCGCGCCGGTGGTGAACAGCTACCTGCATAACGACTCGTTCCCCGCCAGCCACCCGCTGTGGTGCGGCCCGCTGGGCTACCAGGGCTCCAAGGCCGCGATGAAGCTGATCTCGCGCGCCGACGTGGTGGTGGCCCTGGGCTCGCGCCTGGGACCGTTCGGCACGCTGCCGCAGCACGGCATGGACTACTGGCCGAAGAACGCCAAGATCATCCAGATCGATGCCGACCACAAGATGCTGGGCCTGGTGAAGAAGATCTCGGTGGGCATCTGCGGCGACGCCAAGGCTGCCGCCATCGCGCTGACCCAGCGCCTGGCCGGCCGCACGCTGGCATGCGACGCCAGCCGCGATGGCCGCGCTACCGAAATCGCCAACGAGAAGGCGGCCTGGGAGAAGGAGCTGGACGACTGGACGCACGAGCGCGACCCGTACAGCCTGGACATGATCGAAGAACAGAAGCAGGAACGCACGCCCACCGGCGGCCACTACCTGCACCCGCGCCAGGTGCTGCGCGAGCTGGAAAAGGCCATGCCGGAAGATGTGATGGTGTCCACCGACATCGGCAACATCAACTCGGTGGCCAACAGCTACCTGCGCTTCGAAAAGCCGCGCAGCTTCTTTGCGGCGATGAGCTGGGGCAACTGCGGCTACGCCTTCCCGACCATCATCGGCGCCAAGGTCGCGGCGCCGCACCGCCCGGCGGTGTCGTACGCCGGTGACGGCGCCTGGGGCATGAGCCTGATGGAAACCATGACCTGCGTGCGCCACAACATCCCGGTGACCGCGGTGGTATTCCACAACCGCCAGTGGGGCGCGGAGAAGAAGAACCAGGTGGACTTCTACAACCGCCGCTTCGTCGCGGGCGAGCTCGACAACCAGAGCTTTGCCGGCATCGCCAAGGCAATGGGTGCCGAAGGCATCGTGGTGGACCGCCTGGAAGACGTGGGCCCGGCACTGAAGCGCGCCATCGACCTGCAGATGAATCATGGCAAGACCACGATCATCGAGATCATGTGCACGCGTGAACTGGGCGACCCGTTCCGCCGCGATGCGCTGGCCAAGCCGGTGCGGTATCTGGACAAGTACAAGGACTACGTCTGATCCTGAGCTAGCCCAGAACCCTCGCTTGCGACCGGGGTGCTCCCTCTCCCGCTTGCGGGAGAGGGTTGGGGTGAGGGCCGGCATGTCCACAAAGTGAACCGCTGCCGTGCTTGCCACAGGCCCGCCCTCACCCCCGGCCCCTCTCCCGCATGCGGGAGAGGGGAGCAAACCACCGGCATAGCAAGGGCTTCGGCCCTTTCTTCATTTCTGAAAGAAGAACCATGAAACCCATCCTCCGCATCATCGACCGCGCCCGCGCCGCCCCCCGCCGCATCGTGCTGTGCGAGGCCGAAGACCCGCGCATACTGCAGGCCGCGCAACGCGCCACGCAGGAAGGCATCGCGCGCATCGTGCTGGTCGGCAACCCGCGCCAGATCAACGCGGCTGCCGCTATCCACGGCATCGCGCTGGACGGTATCACGCTGGTCGATCCCGCCACCTCGGCGCTCGCGCCCTCCTTCGCGCAGCAGCTCTACGCGCTGCGCCAGAAGAAGGGCATGACGCTGGACGAAGCCAAACGCGCGGTACTCGACCCGCTGTGCTTCGCCAACCTGATGGTGCGGCTGGGCCACGCAGATGGCTCGGTGGCCGGCGCCGACCACACCACCGCCGACGTGGTGCGCAACGCGATCCAGCTGATCGGGCTGGCGCCCGGATTCCGGCTGGTATCCAGCTTCTTCCTGATGATGCTGTGCGAGCCCTTCCATACGCTCAAGGGCGGGCTGATCTTCTCTGACTGCGGACTGGTGGTCGATCCCGATGCCGATGCGCTGGCCGATATCGCCATGGCCGCCGCCGACAGCGCACGTGCCCTGCTGAACGACGAACCGCGCGTTGCGATGCTGTCGTTCTCCACCAGCGGCAGCGCGCACCACGCCGCCGTGGACAAGGTCGTAGCCGCAACCGAGCGCGTGCGCGCGCAGCGCCCCGGCCTGGCCATCGATGGCGACGTGCAGCTCGATGCCGCCATCGTCGCCGAGATCGCCGCGCGCAAGGTCGCGCATTCGCAGGTCAACGGCCGCGCCAACGTGCTGGTGTTCCCCAACCTCGAGAGCGGCAATATCGGCTACAAGCTGGCCGAGCGCGTCGGCGGCGCCAAGGCCATCGGGCCGATGCTGCAAGGACTGAGCAAACCCGCCAACGACCTGTCGCGCGGCTGCAGCGCCGACGATGTGTTCCATGTCATCGCCGTCACCGTGGTCCAGGCGCAAGCCAGCGCGGAACAGGCCACCAAGGGCGAGCAGGCGGCATGAAAGCGGAGTTGTTATTGCCGCTGCTGGGGCTGCAAGCCCTGCTTGGCGCGGGTACCTATTTCCAGACGGTGACCGGCTTCGGCCTGGGCATGATCGTGATGGGCGCCACCAGCGGGCTGGGACTCGCGCCGGTGGCCACCGTTGCGGCCGTGGTCAGCCTGGTGACGCTGGCCAACAGCGCCTGCGCGCTGCCCGGCAAGCTGGAGCATATCGACTGGCGCGCCGTGGGCGCGGCCGCCATCGGCATCCTGCCGTCGGTGCTGGTCGGCGTGCTGGTGCTGGAATACCTGAGTTCCAGCGCCGCCACGCTGCTGCAACTGCTGCTCGGCGCGGTGATCCTGTACGGCGGCCTGAGCGCCGCGTTCAAACCCGAACCGCTGCCGCAACGCTCCGGCGACGGCAGCTTCTTCATGAGCGGCGTCTTCGGCGGGCTGCTGAGCGGCATGTTCGGCGTGTCCGGGCCGCCGCTGATCTTCCAGTTCTACCGGCAGCCGATGAAACCGGTGGAGATCCGCTGCGCGCTGATCCTGGTATTCACCGTCACGTCGAGCGTGCGCACGCTGTTCTCGGCGTGGCAGGGCCAGCTCGATGCCGCGATCTGGCTGCAGGCGGCGCTCGGCGTGCCGGTAGTGGTGGTCGCCACGCTGCTGGGGCGGCGCTTTCCGCCCCCGTTCTCGCCGACCACGACGCGGCGCGTCGCGTTCGGCGTGCTGATCGGGATCGGCGTCAGCCTGATGCTGCCGGCGATCTCGGCATGGGTGCGGTAAGTGCGCTAATTTGCGGCAAGGGCGCCGGCGGCGCCCTCCCCACTCGATCAGGCGACCGTGCCCGCGGGCTGCGCCAGCGGTGCCGCCTCTTCCTTCTCCCCGCTGCCGCCGGCCTGCTCCAGGTCCATGCCGGTGGTTTCCGGCAGCAGCACCGCGGCGACCACGACCATCGCATAGCCGACCCCGGCCACGATCGCGATCGCGATCGGCAGCGAGGTGTGCCCCGAACTCAGCCACCCGACCGAGAGCGGGAACAGCGAGCCGATCACGCGGCCGGCGTTGTACGAGACGCCATAGCCCGTCGCACGGATATCGTTGGGATAGGACTCGGAGATGGTTGCACCGATGCCGGCGAACACGCCCTGCATCAGCACCCCCAGCGGGAAGCCCAGGAACAGCATCGACGTGTTCGACACCGGGATCACCATGTAGACCAGCGCGGCCACGAACGCACCCGCCGCGAACACGATGTAGGTCAGCCGCCGGCCCCAGCGGTCCGTGGCATAGGCCCCCGCCACGTAGCCGACCAACGAGCCGATGATGGTGACCGTCAGGTAGGAACTGGTGCCGAACACCGACAGGCCGCGCTCGGTCTTGAGGAAGGTCGGCAGCCACGTGGCAATGGCGTAGTACGCCCCCAGCATGCCGCCCGAAAGCAGGCTGCACAGCAGCGTCTTCGACAGCAGCGGACCGCGGAACAAGCGGCCGAGCCCGGCCAGCGCAGAGCCTTGCCGGCCCGCCGCGCGGCTCTTCAGGAAAATCTCCGGCTCCTCCAGGTTGCGGCGCAGGTAGATCACCACCAGCGCCGGCAGGATGCCGAGGAAGAAGCAGACGCGCCATGCCGTTTCCGCCGGCAGCACGCTGAAGGTGATCGCATACACGATTGCCGCCGCGCCCCAGCCGAAGGAATAGCTGCTGGCGGTAAAGCCCGAGTACTTGCCGCGGTGCGCCGGGTTGCGGATCATCTCCGTCACCAGCACCATGCACAGCGACGACTCGCCGCCGAAGCCCAGCCCCTGGATCATGCGGAACAGCATCAGCTGCTCTGGCGACTGCGCCAGCCCGCACAGGAAGCAGGCACCCGCGAACACGATGATGGTCCAGCGCAGCACGCGCACGCGGCCGTAGCGGTCGGCCAGGATACCGGCGCCGATCGCGCCGACCAGCGACGACACCAGCGTCCACGTGACGATGGCGCCTGCCGTGGACTTGCTCATGCCCCACTGCCCCAGCAGCGTGGAGATGAGGAAGGAATAGATCATGAAGTCGAACACGTCGACGGCATGCCCCAGGAACGCGCCATAGAATCCCTTGCGCTCCATGCGCGACAAATCACGGAACCAATCGAACATGATTCCCCTCCCCAGTGGTGTGTGATGTGGTGTGGTTAGTTGTGGTGGTCCGCTGGCCAGGCGGCTGGCCGCGGCGGCGGCCGGCAGGCATGGCCCGCCTGCTCCAGCAGGCTGGCAAAACGCAAGGCAGTGAGATCCTGGTAGCGGCCGGCGACAATCTGCACGCCGACCGGCAGGCCGCTGGCGCCCGGCCCGATTGGTGCAACGGCCGAAGGCAAGCCGCACAGCCCGGAGTGGCCGGCCCAGAACAGCTGCGTGGTCATCGGCTGCGGGCGGCCGTTGACGGTGATGGTGCGCTGCCAGGGCTCGCCCGCCTCGTCAAGGGGAAATGCCGTGGTGGCCGCGGCCGGGCACAGCAGCACGTCGTAGCCCGTGAAGAAACGGCGCCACGCGGCGGCAAAGCATTCGCGCGCAACCTGCAGGCGCAGCCAGTCGCGGTGGCTCAGCGTCGCGCCGCTGTACTGCAGGATCGCATAGTCATGGTCGCCAGGCGCGGCGGTGGTGCTGCGGGCCAGCGCATCGGCGAAGGCGGCATCATCCATGTGCACCGAGGTGGTGGCGCGCAGCAGCGTCACGTAGACATGCCACAGCTCGCCCGCGTCGAAGTCGGGCCGCACGTGCCAGTCGACGCGCGCGCCCGTTCCGGCCAGCCAGTGCCCAAGCTGCTCGATCTGCCCGGCAACCTCGGCGTCGGCTTCCGCCTGGGCATGGGTGGGCAGCACGGCAACGCGGAAGTCGGAAAGCTGGCGATGCGGGCATTCCGGCAACTGCATTTTGTACGGCAGCACCTCGTCGCCGGCCGGTCCGGCGATCGCGCGCAGCACCAGTTCCAGGTCGCGCGCGCTCCGGGCCAGCGGGCCGGCGACGTTGATGTCCTGCTCCCCGAAGCGGGCCGCGCCGGTGCCGTGGCCCGCCAGCGGCACCAGTCCGTGGCTGGGCTTGAGCGAGAAGATGCCGCAATAATGCGCCGGGTTGCGCAGCGAGGAACCGATGTCGGAACCCACGTCGAAGAACGACAGGCCCGCGCACACCGCCGCGGCGCTGCCGCCGGACGAGCCGCCCGGCGTGCGGGACGGATCGTGCGGATTGCGGGTCGTGCCGTATATGGCGTTGTAGCTCTGCCAGTCGCGCAGGCCGAGCGGGACGTTGGTCTTGCCGAGCAGGATCGCGCCGGCATCGCGCAGCCGTTGCACCACTACGGCATCGCGCCGGGCGACATGCCCGCGCAAGGCGGGATTGCCGCAGGTGGTCGGCCAGCCGGCGACGTCGAACGATTCCTTGACCGAGAACGGCACGCCATCGAGAACGCCGCGCGCCTGCCCGGCGCGACGGCGCCGGTCGCTGTCGCGCGCCGCGGCACGCGCGGCGTTGAAATCCGATAGCACCAGCGCGTTGATGACGCCGTGCCATTGCCGCCAGGCTGCCTCGCAGGCGGCTACCAGTTCCTCCGATGAAACTGAGCCGCCGGCGAGCCGTTGTGCCACCTCCCATAGCGGCGGAAAGCCGCCAGTCGTCCAGTCCGGCAGGTTCACATTGGCTCCTTGTCGTTATCCGCGCGGTTCAGGCGCGGTGGGGGCGTATGGGCTCAGGAGGTGCTGCGCTTGCTTTGGTATACTATATTCCGTCTTTCGCGCAGTGCAAGGGCTAATGTACGTGCGGACACCGCGCTGGCAGCACCAGAAGAAACGGACAGTTGCGGGAAGAGCGGCGCGCAGGATGCGTGCCAGGAGGGAAAGGGGAAGGGAGCGGCGCGCTGCGCCGCCCTGTCATTCAGGCTGGATCAGCAATGGCTTCGGCGCGGCGCGCGGCCGCGCAGTGCCAGCAAGAAACGGCCGATATCGCGCAGGCGCAGCGGCACCAGCGGCGAGGCGTGGCGCACGGCGTGGCGCGCTGCAAAGTGGCGCAGCAGTTGCTCGCCTACAGGTTGCGACAGATAGCGTTGCTCGGGCGACTGCATGGTAAATCCCAATTGACCTTGAATGCCTACAGTATACACATTCTTGGTGCGATGCGTCATGCGAGGGCATGCAATGCCCTGTTGCGGGGCATGCAATGGCAATGGCAACGCGGATTTGGGAAATACCGGCCGGGAGCGGGTGACAGCCCGGGGCCGCAGCCTTCGCTCAGGCCGCCTGCGCCGCGCCCTGCCCGCCCACCGGCAGGTCGGCCGCCTTGGCGGCGCTGTAGACATGGCGCGCGGCCAGCAGCGCGGCAAGGTCGGCGTCGCCGGCGATCACGGCCTGCAGGATCTGGGCATGCTCGTCCCAGTTCTGGCGCGCGCGCACCACGTTGGCGGGGCCAAACAGCACCGCGGTGCGCTCGCGCAGCGAGCGCATCATTTCCTGCAGCACGCTGTTCGCGGCGATGGTGCCGAGCACCTCATGGAAGCGGGTGTTGAGCGCCAGCAGCTCATCTGCGCGGCCCTGCGCGGCGGCTTCCATGCCCTGGCGCAGCACCGCTTCCAGTTCCGCCACCAGCGCCGGGTCGCGCCGCTGTGCGGCGAGCTTGGCGTTGAGGCCTTCCAGCGTGGCGCGCACCTCCACCATCTCGCGCGCGATCACCGGCGACAGGCTCGCCACGGTCGCGCCGCGGCGCGGCTCGATCAGCACCAGCCCCTCGCTCGCCAGCGCGCGCAGCGCCTCGCGCACCGGGATGCGCGACACGCCCAGTTCCGCCGACAGCTTGTTTTCCACCAGCCGCTCGCCTGGCGCGTACTTGCCGTTCAGGATGCCTTCGCGCACCTTGTCGGTGACAAGGGCGAACAGCGGCGAGTGGCTGGCGCCGAGGCTCAGCGGCTCGGCGGGCGCGGCGGAAGACGGAGTGAGGGACATGGGTCGGCAGAGGCTTAAGCGGAAAGGCTGGCGTCATTGTATACCAGCCTTCTTCTTGCATACCGCCATGTCTTAACAAGGGTGCTGGAAGGTAAAGCTGTCCGCGTAGATGTGGTCCGGACTGGCCCCGTGCGCCAGGAAAGCGGCACGGCCGTCACGGATCATGTCGGGCGAGCCGCACAGGTAGATGGCGTGTTCGCTCAGGTCGCCCAGATCAGCCAGCGCCGCGTCGTGCACATAGCCGCGCCTGCCCTGCCAGTCCGCCCCGGCACGCGACAGCACCGGAACATACTGGAAGTCATAGAGCCGTTCGCCCCATGAGGGGATGTCGTCGTGCAGGTACAGGTCCTGCGGCCGCCGCATGCCCCAGTACAGCGACACCGGCGGGCAGTCGGGATCGCCCATCAGCGATTCGAGGATCGCCTTGATCGGCGCCAGGCCGGTGCCGGTGGCCACCATCAGCAGCGGCCGGTAATCGCGGGCGCGATAGAAGAAGTTGCCGAGCGGCAGTTCGACGTCGATCGCATCCCCGGCCTTCATGCGCGGCAGGATGCCGTCGGTAAAGGCGCCGCCCGGAATGCGGCGCACGTGCAGGTCGACGCGGCCGTCGCGAGGCACCGATGCCATCGAAAAACTGCGCGCGAGCCCGTCGGCGCTCAGCAGCTTCAGGTACTGGCCGGGGCGGTAGTCGAGCGCGCCAGCGTCCGGCACCTCCAGCTCGACGTGCATGACGTCCGCCGACAGCGGCCGCACCGCCTGCACCACCGCGCGGTGCCGCGCGGGCTCGGCGCAGGCCTCGTCCTCGCGCGCGGTGCTGATGACGAGGTCGGCCAGCGGCTGCGCCTGGCAAGCCAGCGCGTAGCCGGCGGCGGCTTCGTCAGGCGCGAGGCCGAACGGTTCCTCGTCGTAGCGCACCTGCCCGTCGAGCAGGCGGATGCGGCAGGTGCCGCAGCCGCCCAGCTGGCAGTCGTGCGGCAAGGCGATGCTGGCGCGCTGCGCGGCCTGCAGCAGCGTCTCGCCGCGCTCGACAAGAAAGACCTGCTGCGTTTCGGCGATCTGGATGCGGTACGACATGGAACCTCCGCTGAGACTGACTTGGACTTACTTCTTGATGTCGGCCTGCACCAGCACCTTCAGGTCCTGCGGCGCCAGCAGCTCGGCCAGCGCCTGCAGCGCCGCCAGCCCGGCCTGTGTGTCCTGCTCGCCGTTGCCGCCGGACAGGCCGATGCCGCCGATCACCTCGTCGTTGACCACGATCGGGAAGCCGCCGACGAATGCCGCGAACTTGCCCTCGAAGCTCCACTGGATGCCGAAGGCCTCGTTGCCCGGCAGCGCCGGCCCGTTGGGCGGCGTGGTGAACAGGTGGGTGGAGCGCTTGTGGCCCGCGGCGGTAAAGGCCTTGTTCCATGCGATCTGCGGCCCGGTGATGCGGGCACCGTCCATGCGCTCCAGCGCGAGGGGGTAGCCGCCCTCGTCGACCACGCAGATCGACTCCAGCACGCCGATTTCCTCCGAGCGCCGGATCGCGGCGGCAACCATGTGGCGCGCTTCGCGCAGTTCCAGCTTGATGGCTTTCTTCATGTCTGTGACTCCTTGCGACGGCCGGGCTCAGGCGCCCCGGTAGACCGTCTTGACCTGCGTATAGAACTCCAGCCCGGTGCGGCCCGACTCGCGGAAGGTCGAAGTGCTCGACCGCTTGACCCCGCCGAATGGCGCGTTGACCAGGTTGCCGGTGGTGGTGCGGTTGATCTTGACCGTGCCCGCTTCGATGTCCGTGGCGAAGTGGTGGATATAGCGCGGGTTGCTGGTGACGATGGCCGCGGCCAGGCCGTACTCGGTATCGTTGGCCTTGGCGATGGCGTCGGCGTAATCGGTGAAGCCGATGATGGCGATCACCGGCCCGAAGATCTCCTCGCGCGCGATCCGCATCGGTTGCGTCACGTCGGTGAATACCGTCGGCGCGACGTAGTAGCCCTTGTCGAAGTCGCCGCCGGCCAGGCGTGTGCCACCGCACAGCAGCGTCGCCTCGGACTTGCCGATGTCGATGTAGCGCAGCACCGTTTCCAGCTGCTTGTGCGAGGCCAGCGGCCCAAGATCCATGCCCGGTGTCATGCCGCTGCCGACCTTGAGCGTTGCGACCTTCGCCAGCAGGCGTTCGGTGTATGCCACCTTCACGGACTCGGCCACCAGCACGCGGCTGGTGCCGGTACACGCCTGCCCCGACAACGAGAAGCCACCCTTGATGGTCAGGTCGACGGCGCGATCGAGGTCGGCGTCTTCCATCACGATCAGCGGGTTCTTGCCGCCCAGTTCCATCTGCGTGCGCGTGGTCAGCGGCGCGGCGCGGTGGATCTGCTCGCCGGCGCGCGACGAGCCGGTGAACGAGATCGCGCGCACGGCCGGCGCCTCGGTGATGGTTGCGCCGATCTCGGCGGCGCTGCCGGTGATGAAGTTCAGCACGCCCTTGGGCAAGCCGGCCTTGATCAATGCCTCGGCCAGCCGGTAGCCCGAGAGCGGCGCCTCGGACGATGGCTTGAACACCACCGTGTTGCCGGTCACCAGCGCCGGCGCGATCTTGCGCGCGGGGATCGACACCGGGAAATTCCACGGCGCAATCACCGTCACCACGCCCAGCGGCTCGCGCTGGCTGTAGACGAGCTGGTCAGGGTCGTCGTTCGGATACACCTCACCCGTGAAGGTCTGCCCTTCCACGGCGTAGAAGCGCAGCGTCTGCGCCGAGCGCAGCACCTCGTCGCGCGCCAGCGCCAGCGCCTTGCCTTCCTCGCGGGTCAGCTCGGCGGCGATGCTGTCGGCGTTGGCTTCCAGATGCTCCGCCGCGCGGTTGAGGATGGCGGCGCGCTTGCCGACCGGAGTCTTTCTCCAGCCGGCAAATGCCGCCGCCGCGGCCGCCACGGCCGCCTGCGCGTCCACCGCGGACGACGCCTGGAAGCGGCCCACGATGTCGGCGGTGTCGGCCGGGTTGACGTTGTCGAAGGTGCGGCCCGACTGGCAGGCCGTCCATTCGCCGTCGATATGGTTCAGGAATATGGTCATCGTCGGTGCGGGTGCGCGGCGCCGCTCAGGCGGCCATCTCCAGTTCGGGCAGCGGCAGCTCTTCCTCGACGTAGTCGTGGTAAAGCGCCGTGGTGTACAGCAGCCGCATCTGCGCGCCGATCTCGCAGATCTTCAGGCAGCGCTGCTGCAGTTCCGGCGTGTTGGCGTGCTCCAGCACGATCTGGTAGCCGCGCTCGCCGTGGATTTCGTCCGAGACGATATGCAGGTCGAAGAACTCGACTTCTTCGTCGGTGAACTGGTACTTGTCGCGCAGCGTCGGGGTCTGCTTGCGGTAGATCGACGGCACCTGCGACTCCAGCCCGACCACCAGGCCGGCCACCGCCACGATCGGATCCTCGCGCATGGCCACCGCATAGCACCAGCTCTGCAGGCCGCGCGTGGTGGGCGACATGTTGTCCGGGTCGATCACGCGCTCGCGCGTGGTGCCGCAGGCTTCGGCAAAGCGGATCAGCAGGTCGGTGTGACGGTCGCCGCCGATCTCTTCCTCGTACATGTTGGCAAGCAGGAAATCCTTGGCCTCGGTATAGCGGTCCGGCGTGCGGGCGTAGATGTAGCCCAGGTAATCCGCGAACGGGCCGACGTAGTGATAATGGTTCTCGGCCCAGCGTGCGAGATGGGCGCGGGTCAGCTTGCCGCTGGCCCAGGCCACGCTGAACGGCGCCTTGTTGGCGCTCTTGCCTTTGATGGCTTCTTCAAGGGCGGCACGGAAATCTTCGCGGTTCATCAGTTCGGCCATGACGGGGGCTCCTGGTTGGCGATGTGGGGCGATTCGGTGGGTTGGATGCCGGGCCGGGGTTGCAGACAGATCGGCCTCGGCATGCTTGTATACTATATACAGTCAACCAGCGACGACAAGGGCTGTGTTGACTAATCACGTCAGTGTTTACCCGGCGCTGGAGCGCTCGGCGGCGCTCACGCGGCGCGGCGCTCCGCTCCGCCGGCGATGCGCGACCAGGCGAGGCCGGCCAGCGCCACGTCTTCCAGGCCCACGCCGACCGACTTGTAGATCACGATGTCGTCGTCGCACTGCCTTGGCGACACCTTGCCGAGCACGACGTCGGCCAGTTCGACGATCTTTTCGGCCGGCAGCGCCTGCGGATCGGCCAGCACGATATCGCCGGCCTCGCGGATTGACTGCGGCCGCCACTCCACCACCACCGCGGCGGCGCGGCGCAGCGCGGCGTCATCCAGTTCGCGCGTGTGCGGCAAGCTGGAGCCGATGGCGGCCACGAAGGCGCCCGGCCGGATCGACGCGCCGGCGAACAGCGGCGTGGTCGCGCGCGAGGCCGTGACGATGACGTCGGCCTCGGCCACCGCGGCAGCGGGCTCGGCCAGCACGACCGGGATGCCGCACAGCGCCGACAGCCGCGCAGGCATGCCGGCGTCCGCGTGCGGATCCGACACCAGGATGCGTTCCAGCCCCAGCGTGGCACTGAGCTGGCGCGCGTGCTGCGCGCCCTGCGTGCCCGCGCCGAACAACGCCAGCGTGCGCGCACCGGGACGCGCCAGCCGCTGCGCGGCCAGCGTGGTGCACGCCGCCGTGCGCAGGCGCGTAATGGCGCCGGCGTCGAATGAAGCCAGCGGGCTGCCGTCGTCGGTCGAGAAGATCAGGATGACAAAGGAGAACTGGCCGTTGATGGTGGTGTAGACCTTGGCCCCGGCCACCCCCTGCTGGGGGATCACCGCCCCCAGCGTGGACAGCTTGACGCCGCCGGCCTCGGTGCGGATACGCTCCTGCATCGCGGCATCGCCACGCCCGAAGCTGGAAAACGCCGCCTCCATGACCTGCCGGGCATCTTCCGGGGTGACGTGGGCATCGATCATCGCGTCTGTGATGTGCTGCATGGGAACTCCGCTGGTTAGGTTGACCTGGAAAGCGAAAGAATCAGAGGCGCCGCGGGGGCGGCGGCATCAGGCAAAGGCCGCGCGGCCGAGCACGCCCAGCGCGCCGGCCGCGCACAGGCCCAGCAGCAAGCGGCGCACCGCGGTGGGCGACACGCGCCCGCGCAGCCGGTTCGACAGCGCGAAGCCGGCCAGCAGGAATGGCGCAAGCACCAGCGCCAGCACCAGTTGCGGCAGGCCGAAGCGCCCCGCCAGCGCCAGCATGGCGAGCGACAGCACGGCGCCGCCGGACAGGATGCAGCCCATGGTCGCGCGCATCGGCGCGGGCGCCATATGCTGCATGACCAGCGCGAACGGCGGCGCGCCCGCCGAGGTGATGGTTCCCATGAAGCCGGACAGCGTGCCCGCGATGACCACGTTGCGCGCGCCAGGCAGCAGGCGCCAGCCCAGCAGGCTCAATGCCACGGCGGCGAGGATCGACAGCGAGAACAGCACCGCCAGCGGTCCTGGTGCCAGCCATGCGATGGTCAGCACCGCCGCGGCCCCGCCGAGGGCGCGGCCTGCCAGCGCAAAGCCGGCGATGTCCCAGACGATCGCCTCGCGCTCGCGCAAGGCGCCCATCAGCGACAGGCAGCAGCCCATTGCCAGCAGTGGCCCCGGCACCAGGTCCGGGAAGAAGATCGCGCCCAGTGGCGCCGACAGCATGGCAAAGCCGATCCCACCCACACCCTGCAGGCAGGCGCCCGTCAGGATGAGCGCTCCCATCGACAGGTAGGCCGGGACGGACAGACCGGCGGGCAGCAGCGAAAGCAACGAATCGGGCATGGCGGAAGGCACGGTGGCGAGGCCTGGTTGACGGACGGCCGGGGCTGGCTTGGAGCACGGTCCGGGACGGCAGGCACGCGTCCTGCTCATCTCGCTCGCTTGCCCGGCCAGAATCAATATTAAACGGTATACAGTCTACATATCGCAGTGATGCCGAGCAACCGGATTGGGCCGCCATGCACCATCGAAAGGAAAGCGGATCGGGGCAAATTCCCAATAAATGTGCGGTCTTGAGCGAATCTGCACCGCCTTCGTCTAGGCGTAATTCCGGATGAGAAATCGCTTGGCGCGGCGACACTCTGGAATATAGTATACCGAAACGGATGCAGCACAGTCCGATGGATCCGCCCTCCACAAACCCCTCCGCCCCCAGGGAGTCTTCATGTCACAACAAGTCGTGATCGGTGCCGCGCACTGGATCTATCTGTCAGGGGTAGCAGTCATCGTGCTGACGATGATCCTGCGCGCCAATGTTGTCGTCCCGTCGATCGTCGGCACCGCCCTGGTCGTCTTTGCGCTGACCGGCAGCCCGGTGTCGGCACTGGGCGGGGTGTTTTCCGCGAGCCTGGTTGCCGCCAAGGAACTGTTCAATATCTTCCTGGTGATCGCCTTCATGACGGCGCTCCTCAATGCGCTCAAGACGCTGCGCTCCGACATACGCATGGTCGAGCCCTTCCGCGTGGTGATGAAGAACGGGCATTCGGCCTTCTTCATCCTGGCGGGCATCACCTACGTCATCTCGCTGTTCTTCTGGCCGACGCCGGCCGTGCCGCTGGTCTCGGCCATCCTGCTGCCGGCCGCGATCGCGGCGGGGCTGCCGCCGCTGGCCGGCGCGATGGCGATCGCCATTGCCGGGCAAGGCATGGCGTTGTCGTCGGACTACGTGATCGGCGTCGCGCCGGGGATCAGTGCCAAGGCCGCCGGCGCGGCGGTCAGCGCCGCGGTGGTGGCCGACCGCGCGCTGGCGTTGTCGATCATCACCGGCTGCATTGCGCTATGCCTGGCATACCTGTCGATGCGCAAGCACATCGTGCCGGCCTGCGGCACCCTGCTCGACCGCTGGCAGGCGCAGGCCGGCGGCACCGCCGAGGCGATCGACGGCGGCATCACCTTCGACAAGGTCGAGATCGCCAAAGGCACCGCGCACGCCGAACCGCTCGCCACCGACAGCAATATCGAGGCAAGCCTGTCGATGGTCGCCAGGCGCCGGGTGAAGTGGTCGAAGTGCTTCGCCATCGTGACGCCGGTTGCCTTCCTCGCCGTGGTCGCCGTGATGGTGCTGCCCAAGCTCGGCGCCGGCGTGCAGGATCTCAAGGGCGGCGACGCGGCCGCGCTGGTCGGCGGCGTCGCGGCGGTGCTGATGATGCTGGCGACGCTGGCCGCCGAAGGCCCGCGCCGCATGCTCGACGTCTGCCCGGAGCACATCACCGATGGCTTCGTCTTCGCCTTCAAGGCGATGGGCTCGGTGCTGCCGATCGCCGGCTTCTTCTTCGTGGGCGCGGGCGAAACTGCCGCGCAGATCCTCGGCCTGCCGCCGGGCAAGGCGCCGAGCCTGCTGTTCGAGCTGATCCAGGCCTACCAGCACATGATCCCGGACAACCACGTGCTGGTCGCCTTCGGGGTGCTGCTGGTCGGCATGATCACCGGCATCGACGGCTCCGGTTTCGCAGGCCTACCGCTGACCGGCACGCTGGCGGGCGCGCTCGGGCCGGTGGTCGGCTTCGACCCGGCCACGCTCGCCGCGGTGGGCCAGATGGGCGCGGTCTGGACCGGCGGCGGCACGCTGGTGGCTTGGTCATCGCTGATCGCGGTGGCCGGCTTCGCCCGGGTGCCGGTGCTGGAAGCGGTGCGCGCGCTGCTGATCCCGGTGCTGATCGGGCTGGGCTGCTCCACCGTGGCGGCAATGGTGTTGTGGTCGTAGGCGCGCGCGAGCATCGCCACCGCAGCCGGATTTCCCTGATTATTCCCAGACCGAACGATGCCCAAAGTCACCTTCCACAAGCGAGGCGAAACCTTCACCGACGAGGTCAAGCCCCAGACCAACCTGGTTGTCCGCGCCGGCATCCGGCAGTTCCCCTACCCCAACCTGCGCTACGAGTGCGGCATGGGCAAATGCTCCAAGTGCGCCTGCCGCGTGCTCGCCGGCGCCGAGCACCTGCCGCCGCCCAACTGGAAGGAAAAGAAGCAGCTCGGCGACCGGCTGGAGCAGGGTTACCGGCTGGCGTGCCAGCTCTGGATCGAGCATGACATCGAGCTGGCCCAGGACGACCTGCCTGCCCCCGCCGCGCTCGCCACGGCAATCGCGGGAGCCTGACATGTTCGTGCTGCTTACCAGCCGCCCCGGCCAGTTCCGCACCGAGCCTACCGGCGGCATGACCGCGGTCGAGGCGTACGACTACGTCTTCTACGGCAAGCGCACGGCCCGCTTTGTCATCGCCGAGCTGGCGGCCGATACCGAGGTACGGGTGCAGGAGGAAACCCCACCCGGCATCATCAACCTGGTATCGACCAAGTTCCTCGACAAGTACGCCACGCTGGAGGCCGCCCGCGCCGCGCTGCGCGAGCTGGCCAGCTTCGGCAGCATGGACATCGCCCTCGTGCCCACACCGGTCGCCGTGGGGGCCGATCCTGAAGCCTCACGCCCGCACGCTACGCATTCATCGCCATGATCCAGATCACCTTCCTCACCAACCACGGCAAGACGGTCAGCACGCCGGTCAACAGCAACCTGCTGCGCGTGTCGCTGCGCGAACAGGGCGGCATTCCGTTCAAGTGCGGCGGCGGCCTGTGCGGCACCTGCAAGTGCCGCATCGACAAGGGCCGCGAACATACCGATGCGATCAAGCCGAAGGAAAAGAAACTGCTGACGGAAGACGAACTCGCAGCGGGCTTCCGGCTGGCTTGCCAGACGTTCATCGACGGCGATATCGCGGTGTCGTGGCAGCCGAAAGACGCGGTGGATCGAAGACAGGCTGCCGCCGCCGGCGAAGGCTAGAAGGGCGCGGGCAGTGCTCGGGCTCACCCGGCAACGTGTCCGACTGTCTCGACACTTCGCGCCATTCCCATACCCATCGGGTATGGGAAGCAACTTTTTCTGTCTTGGACGCCTGCAACTCCAGGGCCCATACTCCGGCCGACTGGCAATTTGGTTCAGTCATGGTCGCGAATCCATGAGTGACAAACCTCGCTGCTGTCCTGACCGATCCTCCGCCGCAGTGCTGCAGCGTCATGCATGAAGCTGCCTGAAACCCCTCTTTTGGATTGCGAAATTGGCGAGGCGACGAAGATCGCCGATGCTCGATGCCTGCCAAAGCCGGCGTCGGCCATGCCGCAAGCGGCCTCGCCGCTGGGCACTCACAACACCAAACGGAGACAAGCCACATGATGCAAGCGCGCGCCTTCGGCGACCTCAAGATCACCCGCATCCTCGAATATGCGGGGCCGACGCACGATCCCGCGTTCCTGTTCCCCGACATCGACCGCGCCGTGCTTGACGCCCATGCTGACCTGATGGCGCCGCACCATTGGATACCGCACATGAACAAGCTGATCGTGACGATCCAGTTCTGGGTGGTCCATGCGGGGGACAGCATCATCGTGGTCGATACGGGCGTTGGCAACTTCAAGCCGCGTGCCGGCATCGCGCGCATGCACAGGCTCAACACGCTGGTGCGCGAGTGGCTGATCGCGGCTGGCGCACCGCCGGAAAAGGTCACCCATGTCGTGATGACGCACCTGCACGCGGACCACGTCGGATGGAACACCACCTGGCAGGACAATCGCTGGGTGCCGACCTTTCCCAACGCGCGCTATTACATCCCCAAGGATGACTTCACTTTCTGCGACGAGGGCCGGAACAAGGAGCCGGGCGTGGTGGACGTGTTTGGTGAATCCTTCCTTGACAGCGTGATGCCAGTGGTCAGCGAAGGTCTGGCGGAAATGATGGTGGCCGGGCAGGAGATCGCGGGCTGCCTGCAGGTTGAACCCGCTGCGGGCCATAGTCCCGGCCAGGTGGCGTTCCGCATCCGTTCGCGCGGCGAAGAGGCGATCTTCTGCGGCGATATCCTGCACAGCCCGCTGCAGATCGTTCGCCCTGACGTGAACTCCGGCTATTGCATCCGCCCCGACCTGGCGCGCAGCACGCGCCTGGCCTTCCTGAATGACGCCGCCGAGCGCGAGGCGTTGATCCTACCAGTGCATTTCGGCGAGCCCTATTGTGGCTACGTCAGGCGCCAGGGCCCAGGCTTCCGCTTCGAGCCCGCCACCTGGTAGCACGCGGCGGCCGTTATCCCGCCGCCGCATGCCCGCCGACGCGGGTATCGGTGGCACAGTCAGTACGCCGCGAGACCAGCAGCATGGCCGTTCCCTTCGACATCACCGATTTCCGCCTCTTCGTCAATGTGGCGGAAACGCGCAGCCTGACCCGTGGCGCGGAGCGCTCCTTCCTCTCCGTGCCGGCGGTCAGCAACCGCATCAAGAACCTTGAAGACACGCTGGGGGTACGATTGCTGGAGCGCTCGCCCCAGGGCGTGACGCTGACGGCAGCCGGCGAGGTTTATCTGCAGCATGCCCGCGTGGTGCTTGCCGAGCTGGAACGGCTTACGGGCAACCTCCAGCCGTTCACCGCAGGCCTTTCCGGGCAGCTCAAGCTGGTGGCCAATACCACGGCCATCACGGAGTACCTGCCCCCGGTGATCGGTGACTACCTTGTCAGCCATCCGGATGTACGCATCGATGTCCGCGAGCGCCTGAGCGATGACATTGTCCGCCTGGTGCGTGAAGGCGGCACCGACCTCGGCATCATCTCCGGCAATGTGCCCACCGCCGGCTTGCAGGCCGTTCCCTTTGTCAAGAGCGCGCTGATCCTGGTTGCACCGCTAGGCCACCCGCTGCTGACGCAGCGCGAGGTCTGGTTCGAGCAGTCGCTGCAATATGCCTTCGTCGCGCTGCTCGAAGGCAGCGCCTTCCAGATGTTCATGACACGCGCCGCAGGCGCGCTGCACAAGCCCATGACCATCCGCGTGCATGTGGCCAGCTACGATGCCATCTGCCGCATGGTCGCAGCCGGCGCCGGCATCGCCATCATGCCCAAGGCCGCGTTCGCGCGCCTCAAGGGCGAGCAGCCGATCGGCGCCTGCGACCTGCGCGATGACTGGGCCGTGCGAACCTTCCAGGTTTGCGCGCGCGACCTCGACGGCCTGTCCAGCTTCGCCCGTGATTTTGCCAACCGGTTGATCGGCCGCTATGCACCGGGGGTCAGCGGCAGCTAGCTCGCGCGCTGCCATCGGGGCCTTAAGCCAGCGCTAAGGGTGCTTGCAGAACCCGAAATTGTGAGGCCACCGGCTGCATGGCAACCTAGTCTCGCCAGACAACAACGAAGCGAGACATGATCGATAAGCTCTGCAGAACGACGCGCGAAGCGGTGGACAACATCCCCGACGGCGCCACCATCGCGATCGGCGGATTCGGTGGCGCCGGCATGCCCGATGCACTGATTGACGCCCTGATCGAACAGGGCGCCACCGATCTCACGGTAGTCAGCAATAACGCCGGCAACGGCGACACCGGGCTGGCTGCGCTGCTCAAGGCGCGTCGCGTGCGCAAGCTGGTGTGCTCGTTCCCGCGCCAGCGCGATGCCCACGTCTTTGAAGCCCTGTACCGCGCCGGCCAGATCGAGCTGGAAGTGGTGCCGCAGGGCACGCTGGCGGAGCGCCTGCGCGCCGCCGGCAGCGGCATCGGCGCGTTCTACACGCCGACCGGCTTTGGCACGCTGCTGGCCCAGGGCAAAGAGACGCGCCAGATCGACGGGCGCGGCTACGTGCTTGAGCATCCGATCCATGCGGACGTTGCGTTGATCAATGCGGAGGCGGCCGACCGCTGGGGCAACCTCGTCTACAACAAGACCGCGCGCAATTTCGCTCCCGTCATGGCGATGGCGGCAAGCCAGACGATCGCCGCGGTGGCACGGGTCTGCGAACTGGGCGAGCTGGACCCGGAAGCCATCGTGACGCCCGGCATCTTCGTCAGCCGAGTGGTGCTGCACGACAGCGCGCACGCACAAGCTGCGCGCATGCAAGCGGATTGAGAACCATGGACCAAGTAGCCAAGAACCTTCTGGCCGCGCGCGTGGCGCGCGACATCCCCAACGGATCGTATGTGAACCTGGGCATCGGCCTGCCGACCCTGGTGGCCAACCACCTGCCCCGTCACCGCGAAGTCATCCTGCACAGCGAGAACGGCGTGCTCGGGCAATGGTCGGCTGCGGAGCCCGGGCAGGAAGACTGGGACCTGATCAATGCGGGCAAGGAAGCCATCCGGCTGGAGCGAGGCGCGGCCTTTTTCCATCATGCCGATGCCTTCGGCATGATGCGCGGCGGCCATCTGGATATCTGCGTGCTTGGAGCATTCCAGGTATCGCAACGCGGCGACCTGGCCAACTGGCACACGGGGGCAGCCGACGCCATTCCCGCGGTCGGCGGCGCCATGGACCTGGCCATCGGCGCCAGGCGCGTGTTCGTGATGATGGACCACATGACCAGGGACGGTGCCAGCAAGCTGCGCCGCCAATGCAGCTATCCGCTGACGGGGCTTGCCTGCGTGAGCCGCGTCTACACCGAACTCGGCACCTTCGCCATCGGTGCGCAAGGGGTGTCGGTCATCGAGATCATCGGCGACATGTCACCGCAGGCGCTCCAGTCAGTCACAGACGTGGATCTCGATATCTCCACGCTGGCCATGGCCGAGCCTGCCTGAATCCCGCCGGGAAGGCCAGCGCCCCCGGGCATCGATGCATCCCGGGGCGCCGGACAAACAAAGAACGAAACGCAATACAGGAGACAACCATGTTGACTTGGTACAAGACCGGGACTGCCCAGCAGAAGAAGACGTTCTGGGCATGCTATTCGGGCTGGGCGCTGGATTCCTTCGACATGCAGATGTTCAGCTTCCTGCTGCCCGCCCTGACGCTGGCCTGGGGGCTGACCAAGGCTGAAGTCGGCGTGCTTGGGACGGTGGCGCTGATCGTTACCGCCATCGGCGGCTGGGGTGCCGGCATACTCAGCGACCGCTATGGCCGCGCGCGCATCCTGGTGGTGGCGATCGTCTGGTTCACACTGTTCGGCATACTCGCCGGCTTCGCCCAGACATACCAGCAACTCGTCGTCGCCCGCATGCTTCAGGGCCTGGGCTTCGGCGGCGAATGGGCGGTCGGCGCGGCGCTGATGGCAGAAGTGATCGACCCCAGGCATCGGGGCAAGGCCATGGGCTATGTGCAATCGGGCTTCGCGCTGGGCTGGGCGTTGGCGGTCGTCGTGGCGACGCTGCTGCTGGCCTGGCTTCCGCAGGAGCTGGCATGGCGCGTGGCGTTCTGGAGCGGCATTATCCCCGCGTCGATCGTGCTGTTCATCCGGCGCCATATCAAGGACGCGCCGATGTTCGAGCGCGCCCGGCAAAGCCGCGCGCCGCGCGCTTCGCTGGCCTCGGTGTTCAGCCGCAAATACGCGCGTTCATTGATCCTGTCGAGCGTGCTGGTGATCGGCCTGCAGGCCGGCTGCTATGCCATCCTGGTCTGGTTGCCGTCCCTGCTCAGCCAGCGGGGCGTCGCACCGACATCGATGATCGTCACGGTCTTCATCATGGCTTTCGGCTCGTTCTGCGGCTTCGCGTTCGCAGCCGACCTGTGCGATCGCATCGGGCGGCGGCCGACGCTGATCCTGCTGTCGGTCTGCGCATGGATCGTCACCGTCAGCTACATGCTGCTGCCGCTGAACACCACGCTCGCCGCCGTCCTGGGGTTCCTGGTCGGGTTCTCGGCAATCGGGATGTTCGCCGCCCTTGGGCCTTTCCTCAGCGAGCTGTTTCCGACCAATGTGCGCACGACCTGCATGGGCTTCGCCTATAACGTGGGCAAGTCGGTGGGCGCGGGTTCCGTCGTCGGCGTCGGCGTACTCTCCACTCACATTGGCCTGGCCAATGCCATGGGGACATTCTGCCTGGTGGCCTATGCCTTCGCGGTATTCGGCATGCTGCTGTTGCCCGAGACCCGCGGCATCGCCATCGAGTCCATCGGCGAAGACGGCGATCGCTTCGCGCCGGAGCCCCTGGCCGAACCCGCGCGGGCGCATCCCTGACAACGCGGCGCGAGCGCCAGCAAGGCGCGCAACGGCCACGCGTGAACCAATACCGAACCAAGAGGAGTCAATATGATTCGACTGCTGTACCTGCTGGTCAAGCCGGAAGGCATGTCCGACGAAACCTTCCGCGCGGAATGCCTGCGCCACGACGAGATGTCGCACGATGTGCCCGGCCTGCACAAGTATGAGGTCCGCCTCGTCGCCGGACAGCCCACCGATACCCACGTGCCCTACTTCGACATCGGGCACGTCGATGCCATCGGCGAATGCTGGTTCGAGAGCGAAGCCGCCTACGCCACTTACCTGGCGTCTGATGTCCGCAAGGCCTGGTTCGAGCACGGCAAGACCTTTATCGGCCGCCTCAAGCCATTCCGCACGGCGCCCGTCACCGGCGACGCCAGCGCGAGCTGACCGTCCAGACACTGCATCCCGACAAGCGAGGAGACCCCCATGCTTTATTGCGTACAGATGGAAGTGAAGATCCCGGATTCGCTTCCGGCAGACCGCGCCGAAGCGATCAGGGCCGCCGAGAAGGCGCGCGCCATCGACATCCAGAAGTCCGGCAAATGGCCCCATCTGTGGCGCGTGGCCGGCCGCTATGCCAATATCAGCATCTTCGACGTGGAAAGCAACGATGCGCTGCACGACTTGCTGTCTTCGCTTCCGTTGTTTCCGTATATGACCATCGCGGTCACGCCGCTGGCGCGCCATCCATCGGCGATCTAGCAACGGCCTGGCAGCGGTTTCGACGACGGGCGGCTACCGCCGCCTCGTCGCCACCAAGCCCGCCACCTCATCCAGCATCGCCATATCCACCGGCTGCGACAGGTCCAGCGCCAGCGTGTGCCGGTAATACGGGCTGAGGTCCAGCCCGACCCCCAGCCCCAGCACCTCCACGTCACGCAACGTCTCGTGCCGCGCCACGACGGCCTTGAGGTGGTTGTCGAGATAGCAGGCATCGTTGGCCAGCCCGGTGGCGGTATCCATCGGGCTGCCATCGGACACCACCACCAGGATGCGGCGCGCCTTGCCGGTGGCGTGCAGCCGCGCGCAGGCCCACTCCACCGCCTCGCCGTCCACGCCTTCGCGGAACAGGTCGGCCTTGAGCAAGGCGGTCATGTCGGTGCGGGCGCGGCGCCAGCTGCGCGCGGCATCCTTGAACACCATGTGACAGGTTTCGTTGAGCCGGCCAGGGTGCGCCGGCCGGCCGCGCGCGAGCCAGTCGGAGCGGGCGCGGCCGCCGTTCCAGGCGTTCGTGGTGAAGCCCAGCACCTCGGTGGCCACGCCGGCCTGGTCGAGGGCGCGCGCGAGCAGGTCGAGCAGCAATGCCAGCGGCTCCGCCCGCGCCTTCATCGATCCCGAGCAGTCCACCAGGAAACCCACCACGCAATCGGCATGCGCCTTGTACGCTTCGCGGCGGAACAGGCGCCGCTCGGCGGGCGAGCTGACCAGTTGCGCCAGCCGGCGGCCGTCGATGCGGCCGCTTTCCTCGCCGAAGGACCAGCCGTCGACACGCGGCTGCGCCAGCGCGGCGCGCAGCATGCGGGCCAGCCGCGCCACGTTGACGCCGGCGCGGGCGATGCGCGCGTCGAGCCGCGTGCGGTACTCGTCGAGCAAGGCACGGCGCACCAGCGTGGCGGCGCGCACTTCGCGGTCGTAGCGGGTGGTGAAGATGCGGTAGCCATCGGCGGCGTCGGCTAGCACGCGGCTGTGGCCGCTGTCGGCGAGGGCGAAGGCTTCGGCGGGTGGCTCGTCGAAATCGAGCCATAGCGCAAAGCCGGCGCGTGCGGAGGAAACGGCATTGTCGTCATCCTCGCCGGCACGCGGCGCTTCGCTGCGTACCATGTCCGCGACGGCCCGTGCCAGCGCCAGCGCATGCACGGCAAACGCGGACTGGTCGTGGCGCTGCGCGCGCAGCCCGGCCAGCGCCGTGCCCAGCACGGGGACGATGGCGGCGCGCGTGGCCTCGATCAGGTCTTCGGTGTCTTCGAGCACCGGTTCGCCGCTCAGCCGTGACCACGCCACCTGCGCCACCGTGTAGAGCAGGATGCCGAGATGGCCCTCGGTCAGCCCCGAGCGATGGAACGCGCGCGACCACGCCATGAAGCGATGCCGCAGGTTCGCTGCCACGCCGGCCATGCCGCGCGGCAGGCGGGTTTCGCAGCGCAGTTGCTCGAGCAGCTCGAAGACCAGGCGCTCGACCGGATCGGCGGGACAGAGGCTGCGGTGCAGCGGGGCGTCGGAATGCGCCTGCCGCAGCGCGGCGCCATCGGCGGCGCCGCGCAGGCAGGCCGCCGTGTCGGTATCCGGATCGGTACGCAGGTGCGGCGCGTGCTGCGGCACCGGCCGCATCGCGCGCCAGAGCTGGCCGTCGCGGAAATGCAGTGCCGCGTCGCCGGTCAGCGCGCGCACGGCGGCGCCGGAGAGCTCGTCCTGCCGCTGGCGCCGGCGCAGCTGCTGCGCGGCCGACGCCGTGGCCGACGCCGCGGTCATCGCGCGGACTCCGACGCGGCCGCAACCGCGGCGGCCTCGCCGGGCAGCTGTCCGAAGCAGCGCTGGTAATACTCCGCCACCACCGGCCGCTCGGCCTCGTCGCATTTGTTCAGGAAGGTCAGCCGGAACGCCAGGCCCGGATCGCGGAAGATCTGGCAGTTCTCGGCCCAGCTGATCACGGTGCGCGGCGACATCAGCGCCGACAGGTCGCCCGCCGCAAACCCGCGCCGCGTCAGCCCCGCCATGGCCACCATGGCGTCGACCAGCGCGCGGCCGGCGTCGTTGTCCAGCTCGGGCACGCGCGCCAGCACGATGCCCGCCTCTTCCTCGTGCGGCAGGTAGTCCAGCGTGGCGACCACGTTCCAGCGGTCGATCTGCGCATGATTGAGCAACTGGGTGCCGTGATAGAGCCCGTTGACGTTGCCGAGCCCCACGGTATTCGACGTGGCAAACAGGCGGAACGACGGATGCGGCCGGATCACCCGGTTCTGGTCGAGCAGCGTGAACTTGCCGTCGCGCTCCAGGATGCGCTGGATCACGAACATCACGTCGGGCCGGCCCGCGTCGTATTCATCGAAGATCAGCGCCACCGGCCGCTGCAGCGCCCACGGCACGATGCCTTCCTGGAACTCGGTCACCTGCCGCCCGTCGCGCACGACGATGGCGTCCTTGCCGACCAGGTCGAGCCGGCTGATATGCCCGTCCAGGTTGACGCGCACGCACGGCCAGTTGAGCCGCGCCGCCACCTGCTCGATATGGGTGGACTTGCCGCTGCCATGCAGCCCCTGCACCATCACGCGCCGGTCGCGCATGAAGCCGGACAGGATCGCCAGCGTCACCTCCGGCTGGAAGCGGTAGGCCGGGTCGACCTCCGGTACGTGGTCGTCGCGCTGACTGAAGGATGGCACCATCAGACCGGAATCGATGCCGAACACCTCGCGGACCGGAATCATCCGGTCCGGCTTGCCATACTGCTCTTGCGTCACCTCATGCTCCTCGTTGGTCGCCATGCCTTTTTTCACATTGGCACCGCGACCAGCGGAGCTACCCGCGTGACGCCGTGCGCGCTATTCGTCCTCTTCGGCGCTTTCGGCGCTTTCGGCGCTTTCCGCGCCGCCCTGCCAGCTGCTGGCGCTTTCGGCCTCGATCGCCGCCAGTGCGCTCGCCGCGCGCTGCAGCGCGGGCAGCAGCTGCACCACCTTGTCGCGCGCCACGCGCATCACCGGGGCCTGCAGCGCCAGCCCCAGGTTGGACTTGCCCCCATCCACGGCCGGCACCAGCACGCCGATGCAGACCAGCCCGGGCAGGAATTCCTCGTCGTCCAGCGCATAGCCGTCGCGCTTCACGCGCTCCAGTTCCGCTTCCAGCTGCGCGTGGTCGGTCAGCGTGTTCTGCGTGTACCGCTCCAGCTCCGCATGCGCCAGCAGCCGCTGCCGCTGCGCCGGCGCCAGCTGCGCCAGGAACAGCTTGCCGGTGGCCGAGCAGTGCGCCGGCACGCGCGAGCCCGGATGCAGGTAGAAGCGCAGCGGCGCCGCGGTTTCCACGCGGTCCAGGTACAGCACCTCGCCGCCCGAGAACGCGGTCAGGTTGCAGCTCTCGCCCACCTCTTCCACCAGCCGCCGCAGCACCATGTGGCGCGCGCCGTGCGAGGTGCTGTTGAGCAACAGGTTCTCCGCCAGCCGGCGCAGCCGCAGGCCGGTGCCGTATTGCCGCCCGTCGCCGTTGCGCTGGATCAGTCCGGCCGCCTCGAGCTGCTGCAGCATGCGGTGCAGCGTGGGCTTGGGCAGGCCGGTTTCTTCCACCAGCGCCTGCAGGTTGAAGGACTGGTCCTTCTCCGCGATGACTTCGAGCAGGCCGAACAAACGCAGTGCCGGCGTGTCTCCGTCGGGCTTGGCGTCACTTTTGGCGAGGCGCATATCGTTCATGCCTGGCTCCATCATAGGTAAGTTTCATTTTCAGAGTCAAATCATATCAATTATCGAAACTTCCGGTTGACCTTCCGCCGAGGAGGGCCTACATTTCGGTGAAACAATAATTTTTCGGAACAATTGGTTCCGGATTTTTAAGCAGACACCGGAGACTAGTCGACATGGACGGATAAGCATCCCGCACCCGGGATTGCACACACTGAACCGACCACGGCCCTGGCTGGCGTTTCCCGCGCCGCCATCTATACAGAAGAGAAGCCGTGGCGCCTGCCAAAAACGCTGGTCTGGCTGCAAGTAGCACCGGCAGCACGCGCAGCACAGGAGACACACCATGATCCAACAACCCCAGTCCGGCAACGGACTATCCCACGGCCTCAAGCAACGCCACATGACCATGATCGCGCTTGGCGGCGTGATCGGCGCCGGCCTGTTCGTCGGCAGCGGCGTCGTCATCAAGTCGGCCGGCCCCGGCGCGGTCCTTTCCTTCCTGATCACCGGCCTGCTGGTCGTGCTGGTCATGCGCATGCTGGGCGAGATGGCGTGCGCCCTGCCCGGCACCGGCGGCTTCTACGAGTATGCGCGCGAAGCCTGGCGCGACCGCCCCGCGGTGGGCAACCTCGCCGGCTTCCTGACCGGCTGGATGTACTGGTACTTCTGGGTCATCGTGGTGGCGCTCGAAGCCGTCGCCGGCGCCGACCTGGTGCGCTACTGGCTGCCGGACGTGCCCAACTGGACCATCAGCCTGGTGCTGCTGGTGATGCTGACGCTGACCAACCTGGTGTCGGTCAAGTCGTTCGGCGAGTTCGAGTTCTGGTTCGCCTCGATCAAGGTCGCGGCAATCATCGTGTTCCTGTTCGTCGCCGGCGTGTACGTGCTGGGCCTGGCTCCCGGCGCCCAGGGCATGCAGGTGGCCAACCTGACCGTCAACGGCGGTTTCCTGCCGAACGGCATCGTGCCGGTGCTGACCGGCGCGGTCGCGGCCACCGGCTTCTACTTCGGCGCCGAGATCGTCACCATCGCCGCGGCCGAGACCGCCGAGCCGCAGAAGGCCGTGGCCAAGGCC
This sequence comes from Cupriavidus phytohabitans, assembly GCF_017815025.1. Classification (NCBI taxonomy): domain Bacteria; kingdom Pseudomonadati; phylum Pseudomonadota; class Betaproteobacteria; order Burkholderiales; family Burkholderiaceae; genus Cupriavidus; species Cupriavidus phytohabitans. Next base: position 5,256 of record NZ_JAGIQB010000027.1, on the reverse strand, counting down.
ACCAGCTCGGTGATCACGCGCGTGCTGGTGTTCTATGTCGGCTCGATCCTGCTGGTGGTATGCCTGGTGCCGTGGAACTCCAACAGCATCGCCACGCCGTACGTCAGCGCGCTGAACGTGATGGGCGTGCCCGCCGCCGCACAGATCATGAACGCGATCGTGCTGACCGCGGTGCTGTCGGCGCTCAACTCCGGCCTGTACGCTTCGTCGCGCATGCTGTTCGCGCTGACCCGCCGCGGCGATGCGCCGCAGTCGCTGGCCCGCGTCAGCCGCAACGGCGTGCCGGTGCGCGCGATCCTGGTGGCCACGCTGTTCGGCTACGGCGCGGTGGTGATGTCCTATGTCTCGCCGGATACGGTGTTCGCCTTCCTGGTGAATTCGTACGGCACGGTGGCGATCTTCGTCTACATCCTGATCGCGATCTCGCAACTGCGCCTGCGTTCCCGCCTGGAGCGCGAAGCGCCCGGCCAGCTGCGCGTGCGCATGTGGTGCTACCCGTACCTGACCTACCTGGCGATCGTTGCCATGCTCGGCATCGTGGTGGCGATGGCCTTCATTCCCGACCAGCGCACGCCGCTTGCGCTGGGCGTGGTCAGCCTGGCGATCCTGCTGGTGGCCTACGCCGCGCGCCAACTGTTTCGGCGTAACCCGGATCAGGTAGTGCCGCTGGCCGAGCTGCCGCGCCCCGACCTGAATGAGTATTGATGCCTGACGATACCTGACGCTATCCGACCCTGACTGACGTTGCGCGCCGGTGCGGTATGCTGGCGCGCTTCGCCGTTCAGGTAACGCCCCTTGCCCCATGAGCCTGAAGTCTCCCACTACCCTCTGGTCGCAACTGTTCCAGCAGCATGTCCATTCTGGCCTGAGCCTGCAGGGCAAGATCCGCCAGATGCTGGTCTCGGCCATCCTTGACGAGCAGTTGCCGCAGGGCGAGCCGCTGCCCAGCAGCCGCGAGTTGTCGGCGCAGCTGCGCGTGGCGCGCAACACGGTGGTCCTGGCCTACCAGCAACTGGTCGACGAAGGCTACCTGGTGGCGCGCGAGCGCAGCGGCTACTTCGTCAACCCGGAGATCCTGGGCACGCGCGTCAGTGGCGTCGCCTCGCTGCGCGGCGAACCGGTGCCCGCCCGCTCGGGCGAGCCCGACTGGGAGCGGCGCTTTGTGTTCCGCCCGACCCAGCAGCGCAATATCGTCAAGCGCGCCAACTGGCGCGATTACCCCTACCCCTTCATCTACGGCCAGTACGACCCTGCGCTGTTCCCCACCGCGGACTGGCGCGAATGCTGCCTGAAGGCGCTGAGCGTGCTCGACATCCACGACTGGGCCCAGGACATGATCCTGCGCGACGACGAGTCGCTGGTGCAGCAGATCCGCACCCGCGTGCTGCCGCGCCGCGGGGTCTGGGCGGGGACCGATGAGATCGTGATTACCGTCGGCGCGCAGCAGGCACTGTACCTGCTGGCCGACCTGCTGGTCAGCCCCGACACGCCGGTGGGCATCGAGGATCCCGGCTATCCGGACGCACGCAATATCTTCGGCTCGCACACCTCGCACCTGGTGCCCGTGCCGGTCGATGGCGACGGCCTGACGCTGTCAGATGCGCAGCGCGCCTGCGACTACGTCTACGTGACCCCCGGCCACCAGTGCCCCACCACCGTCACCATGCCGCTGGCGCGCCGCCAGGCGCTGCTGCGGCAGGCCGAGGACGCGGACTTCGTGCTGATCGAGGATGACTACGAGGCAGAGAGCCGCTTCGAGGGCGACCCCACGCCCACGCTCAAGAGCCTGGACCGCAGCAACCGCGTGATCTACGTCGGCAGCCTGTCCAAGAGCCTGGCGCCGGGGCTGCGCATCGGCTACATCGTCGGGCCGGCGGCACTGATCGCCGAGTTGCGCGGCGCGCGGCGGCTGATGCTGCGGCACCCCTCGGCATATATCCAGCGCGCGTTCTCGCTGTTCCTGTCGCTGGGCCACTATGACGCGCACCTGCGCCGGCTGGCCGCCGCGCACCGTGAGCGTGCCGAAGCGGTGCTGGCGGCGCTGGCCACGCATATGCCAGACTTCCGCGCCGTGCCGATCGCCGGCGGCGCCTCATGCTGGATCGAGGGGCCGTCCTGGCTCGATGCGGATGCGCTGGCGCGGCTGGCGGAACTGCAAGGCGTGCTGATCGAACCCGGCAGTGTCTTCTTCATGGCCGAGCCCGCACCGCGCAACGGCTTCCGTCTGGGCTACTCGTCGATCTCGCTGGACCGCATCGAACCGGGCATCCGCGTGCTGGCCGGCGTGGCACGTGAACTGCAGGCCACCGCCAGCGCCGCCCCGGCACCCTCGTCCGTCACATCCCGGGCCCGCCCCGCGGCCTGACCCGGCCGGCGGCACGGTCCCGCGCCGCTGGCCCAAGCGATTGTCCCGAACTGGCGCTACAGCGCCGCGCACGGCTTCCCTATCCTCGAGTCATGGCCGGTTCCCCACGGACCGGCAGAGACAACACTCAGGAGACCAAGCCCATGTCCAAGGACAACACCGCCGCCGGCATCGAACTGCTGCAAGCCTTCAACGACGCCTGGAACCGCCACGACATCGAAGCCCTGATGGGCTGCATGGCCGATGACTGCGTCTTCCACGGCGTGGCAGGCCCCGACCTGCTGGGCCGCAGCTTTGCCGGCCGCGACGCGGTGCGCGAAGGCTTCCAGCTGGCCTGGCAGACCTTCCCCGACGCGCAATGGGTCGATGGCGACCACTTCGTCGTGGGCGACCGCGGCGTCAGCGAATCCACCTTCCGCGGCACCCGTGCCGACGGTGCCCGAATCGAGGCACGCATGGTCGACGTCTTCACCTTCCGCGACGGCAAGATCGCGGTGAAGAACGCGTACCGCAAGGACCGCCCGCCGGTGGTAGCCCCCCAGGCCGCCCCCGCGGCCTGAGCGAGGAGACGCGCGATGCAAGCCGTAGCCCCCCGCAGCAGCCTACTTGCCGGCGAACAGTCCACCGCGCCGACCCGGCCATACGACCCCGCCTACGACCCGCTGCACACCCCCACCCCCGGCCACGGCCGGGAATACGCGCCCACCTACTGGATCGGCACCGCTGGCGAGCCGCCCGCCGACGACGGCCCGATCACGCACGACATCGACGTCGACGTGGCCATCATCGGCTCGGGTTTCACCGGCCTGACCTGCGCCATCTTCCTGGCGCAGGAATACGGCATCAAGGCCACCGTGCTGGAAGCCAACCGCGTCAGCTGGGGCTGCAGCACGCGCAACGGCGGCCAGGCGCAATGCGCGTCGGGGCGGCTCAAGCGCTCGCAGTGGATCCAGCGCTACGGCCTGGATACCGCGCTGCGCCTGCACGAAGAAGTCTGCGACGGCATGGAGACCTTCAAGGGCCTGATCCGGGATATCGACTGCGATCCGCAGCCCGGCGGCCACCTGTACATCGCGCACCGCGCCAAGGTGATGCCGGCGCTGGAGAAGGAAGCCAAGGTCCTGCGCGAAGTCTTCAAGTACGATGCGCGGGTCATGGACGCGGACACCGTGCGGCGCGACTATGTCGACGACAAGGAAGCCGCGGGCGCCATGCATGAGCCCGAAGGCATCGGCATCCACGCCGGCAAGCTCGCCTTCGGCTACCTGCGCCGCGCGCGCGAACTGGGCGCCAAGGTGCATCCGTCCAGCCCCGTGACCGGGTGGGAAACCCGCAACGGCATGCACTACCTGCGCACCCCCGGCGGCATCGTGCGCGCCCGCGCCGTGGGCGTCGCCACCGGTGGCTATACCTCGCAGTCACTGCACCACGAGCTGAAGAACCGGCTGTTCCCGATCCTGTCGAACTCCATCGTCACACGCCCGCTCACCGCCGGCGAACTGGCCGCGTGCAACTTCCGCACCACGCAGGTCATCACCGACACGCGCATCCTGCGCCACTACTACCGGCTGATGCCGGACGGCCGCCTGCAGATCGGCAGCCGCAGCGCCATCACCGGCAACGACGCGCCGCAGGACCAGTACAAGCAGAAGCTCATCAGCGACATGTACCGCAAGTTCCCCGCGCTGCAGGGCATCCAGGTCGACTATTCCTGGTGGGGCTGGGTCGATGTCAGCCACGACATGATGCCGCGCATCACGCAGCCGGATCCCGCGCAGTCGATCTATTACGCCATGGGCTATGGCGGCAATGGCGTGATGTATTCCGCCCAGGCCGGCAAGCGCCTGGCGGCGCTGATCGCCGGCAAGTCGTCGGTGCTGCCGGAGCTGCCGATCTTCCGCTCGCCACTGCCGTTCCCGAACGTGCGCGAGATGGTGGAATCGCAGATGTTCGCGCCGTTCCGCCGGCTGGGACAGCGGGTGCTGTATCACTGGTATCACATGAAGGACGACGTGCTTTGAGTAGCAACCTCCCCCAAGCTTGGTGGCGCGCCCTCCCGCGCTGCCGGTCCGTTACGGATCCGTGCCGGGGGCAAACCAACCCAATGTAGCGACCCCGGGCCGCTACAGCATGAGCGGTCACAGCTAGCCGGCACCGGGCAGTCGCCTTGCCATAGCGGCCGATCACGCGGTACTCACACAGCCGAGCCTGACGGACGGTATAAGCGCTGTGCCGTCCCGTCCGGGAGGCACAGCGACTCATATCCGGGCGTACTCCCTTGCGGCCGGCCGCCCTCTCTCAGCATCCCTCGGCTCCCGCGCCATCTCCACGCTTTCAGAATACCGGGTCGAGGTTTCATCCATCGAAGCCAGGCTCCGTTGTGTCTGAAGGCACGTCACCCGGCCCCAGCCTGCATTCCTTTGATCGCGTACTCCTGGGGTGGCGCAATTCGTCGCGCCAAACGGGAAAATTCCCTCCATCCAACCAGAATATTCGCATCGCGACGCAGCCTTCGGTTGCCTACCTTTCAATTACCGCACACTTTCGTGCGGCAATTCAGTGTCAAATCCGGGAGGCATCATGACCAAAATCATTCTCGAATCCGCGAAAATGGCAAACTGGACGCAAATCGGTGCGCCGATCAAGAAGTAATTGACGCAAGATGCCCCAATTCGGGGCATCTTATTGGAGGCGACAACAATGAGTGCGCATATTAATCCGAACGTCTTCCTGATCTTCACTCCGGACGGAATCGTCCTGTGGGACTTTGAGAAGCACAACCAATACTCGCTTGCACCTGAGTACACATTCCGCTTAGGGATGGTCTGAAAAACCTCTGCCAACGGAAGGGCGGCAGAGACGTTAAATGAGGATCACGAAAGCTGCATGAC
>NZ_JAGIQB010000238.1:0-588 GCF_017815025.1 Cupriavidus phytohabitans | reverse complement strand
CGCGCGCCCACAGACTGTGTCCCGTCAGCGTCTTGAGGCGGTACATCAGGGTCTCGGCCAGCGAGCGCCGGTGATAGGGCTTTCCATTCGCGTCGACGGCTCTTCTCGATGACATCGATAGCCTCGTTACGCCAAGCTGCACCCGGCGTACTTTCGGACCATGGCTTCGCTCCATCGCGTGGTGGAATCGAGGGCTGTGCATCCCGCGCGGCAATCGCCGCGTGGCACGGCTTGCTGTCGTAAGCGCCGCCGCCTCCGATGGTATCGATCGGCGTATCAGGCGGGATCTGATCGAGCAGGTTGGCCAACACTTCGCCATCGCCAACGTCCTGGTGGGTCATCAGTGCAGCGCAGATTTGGCCGGTGTTCGCGTCCATGGCGAGCTGGACCTTGCGCCAAGTCCGGCGCTTGGACCAACCGTGCTTGCGAACCTTCCACTCGCCTTCGCCGTAAAGCGTCAGCCCAGTGGCGTCAGCCCAGTGCTGTCGATCACCAGATGCAGCGGCTCGCTGGTACGCGAGGCGGGCAGCACGAGGTTCAGATTCTGCGCGCGGCGGCTCAATGTCGTGTAGTTCGGCACTGGCAGCG
>NZ_JAGIQB010000237.1:0-590 GCF_017815025.1 Cupriavidus phytohabitans | reverse complement strand
TCCAGGACGCCGCGTACGGCACCGGAACAGGTACAACGTAAGCCGTTGCCAGAACACCTGCCGCGCGAGATCCAGACCCATTGGCCCGAATCACGTGACACCTGCACGGCATGCGGCGCGCCGATGAAGCAGCTTGGCGAGGACGTCTCCGAACAGCTCGAATATGTGCCGGCGAGCTTCCGGGTCATCCGCCATGGGCGACCGAAGCTGGCATGTTCGTGCTGTGATCACATCGCCCAAGCTGCTGCGCCGAGCCGTCCCATCGAGCGAGGCATGGCTGGCCCGGGACTGCTGGCTCACGTGCTGGTCTCAAAGTTCGCGGATCACCTTCCGCTCGCGGCGTCATTCAAACGTCGTCGCGTGTGCCTTGGCCAATAAGCTTGCAAGGATAGCGTGGGCGGTGCTGTACCGCCGCAGTGATTACCGAATCCCGGTGGCCACGGCGAACTGAAGGTCACCGACCTCACTAGTTCATTTGTTAGTTCTGGTTTTGCGACGTTGACTTTGATGACCTAACAGGCCGCTGAAATACCTCCAGCGAACGTCAGCGTCACGAGAGGCTGACGCGTTAATCTGAAGACTCCACCCAA
>NZ_JAGIQB010000236.1:0-592 GCF_017815025.1 Cupriavidus phytohabitans | reverse complement strand
CGTGGGTCGTCGCTGAGAAACTGGCTACGCCAGCGTAACTGCTGCCGACGTCAACACGGCACTGGCTACACGCTTACGTTTAGCCGAACTCGTATCCGACCGCAAGAGGCGTTGTTAGTCGACCGCTTACAACGTATAAGGAACTCATCGCTCGACGCGAGCAACTCGACCAGGAGATTGCCGCGGTACGGGAGAAGTCGCAGACGTCATTCGCCAGATCCAGGATCTGATGGCAGCGTACGGTCTTACCACCGACGACGTTGTTGGAAAGAAGTGCAGGGGGCGTCCGGCCGGCTCTGGCCAATCGAAGCCCAAGTCCGTTCTACCCGCAATGTATCAGGATCCCAAAACCGGAAAGACCTGGTCGGGCCGCGGCCGTGCACCCGCATGGTTGGGCAAGAACCGCGCTCGCTTTTTGATTGCCGCTTAACGTCCGTGCTGTAGATGGGGCTCGTCAGCGCATGATGCTACTCAGTGTAGCCATGCGCCACTAGTACAACATCCCGCAAAGCCCTTTACTCACCAGTCCGTAAATAAGGCGACAAACGATGGAACCTGGTGACGACCGTTTAGTCTCATTCAACATGAAACG
>NZ_JAGIQB010000235.1:0-595 GCF_017815025.1 Cupriavidus phytohabitans | reverse complement strand
GAAGTTCATGTCGCGGCGAAGACACTGCGAGGCTTACGAGCCGTCGACGACGGGGACAATTGTGTATAACCACATGGCTTAAGGTACAGCAGCCCGACCATCAGCCGGATCGGCAGGCGAGGCCGGCCAGCGGCACTGACGCCGGCACCGGCCACTGCCAGCGTCGGACCAAACAAGTCCTCGCCGACCACAGTGCGGCCATCCTTCCCCTTGCGCGCAAGCACCGGCGCCAGGGCAGCATCAATGTTGTTCCATGGCATCCGGGTCGCCAGCACTGCGAGCGGATGCCGCATATCAATCATCCCGTCCAAGCGGCTGCGAAAGAAGTCCGGTGTGCTCATCAGCAAGGCCTCAAATCTCCCAGGATTTGAATCAGATAAATGTTCGATCTGGGAGTTCGGCACGCAGCACAATTCTTCCGAAGCCTTGCTGCGCCTTACCCTTCAGCATTCTGCAGACCTGACTACGTAAGCGCATCGCCAGCACCGTGGTTGACGACGAGACAGGAATGGTCCTGCTTTAGCAGGCTGCTGAAGTACTAGCCGCGCAAAAAGCGAAGCTTGCCTCTACAAGGCTGAAGGGCTCGCTATTTTTC
>NZ_JAGIQB010000234.1:0-611 GCF_017815025.1 Cupriavidus phytohabitans | reverse complement strand
GCCAGCGCCTGGCGCATGCGCGCCAGCGCCTCGTCGCGGTCCTTGCCCCAGACGATCAGCTTGGCAATCATCGGGTCGTAGTACGGGCTGATGGTGTCGCCTTCGCGCACGCCGGCATCGATGCGGATACCGGCCGGGCCATGAGCATCCTCGCCGCGCATGAACTGCACCGCCGGCGGCGTGCGCAGGAAGCGCAGCGTGCCGGTGGAGGGCAGGAACTGCTTGTCGGGGTTCTCGGCGTAGATGCGCGCTTCCAGCGCGTGGCCGTCGATGCGCAGTTGCTGCTGCGTCAGCGGCAGCGGCTCGCCGGCGGCGACGCGCAGCTGCCATTCGACCAGGTCCTGCCCGGTGATCATCTCGGTCACGGGGTGCTCGACCTGCAGGCGCGTGTTCATCTCCATGAAGTAGAAGGAACCGTCCTGGTTGGCGATGAACTCTACCGTGCCGGCACCGACGTAGCCCACGGCCTTGGCGGCGGCCACTGCGGCTTCGCCCATCGCGCGGCGGCGTTCCTCCGTCATGCCCGGCGCGGGCGCCTCTTCCAGCACCTTCTGGTGCCGGCGCTGCACCGAGCAGTCGCGCTCGAACAGGTAGACGCAGTTGCCGTGCGT
>NZ_JAGIQB010000233.1:0-617 GCF_017815025.1 Cupriavidus phytohabitans | reverse complement strand
GGGGTGACGGCGTACCTTTTGTATAATGGGTCAGCGACTTACATTCAGTGGCAAGCTTAACCGATTAGGGAAGGCGTAGCGAAAGCGAGTCCGAACAGGGCGTTGAGTCGCTGGGTGTAGACCCGAAACCAGATGATCTATCCATGGCCAGGTTGAAGGTGCGGTAACACGTACTGGAGGACCGAACCCACTAACGTTGAAAAGTTAGGGGATGAGCTGTGGATAGGGGTGAAAGGCTAAACAAATCTGGAAATAGCTGGTTCTCTCCGAAAACTATTTAGGTAGTGCCTCGTGTCTCACCTTCGGGGGTAGAGCACTGTCATGGTTGGGGGGTCTATTGCTGATTACCCCGCCATAGCAAACTCCGAATACCGAAGAGTGCAATCACGGGAGACAGACATCGGGTGCTAACGTCCGGTGTCAAGAGGGAAACAACCCAGACCGCCAGCTAAGGTCCCCAAATATAGCTAAGTGGGAAACGAAGTGGGAAGGCTAAAACAGTCAGGAGGTTGGCTTAGAAGCAGCCACCCTTTAAAGAAAGCGTAATAGCTCACTGATCGAGTCGTCCTGCGCGGAAGATGTAACGGGGCTAAGCTATATACCGAAGCTGCGGACGC
>NZ_JAGIQB010000232.1:0-619 GCF_017815025.1 Cupriavidus phytohabitans | reverse complement strand
CATAGTGTTCCAGCAGCGCTTCGTAGCGCGTTGTGAAGTCGTCCTGCTCCTGCAGGTTCTTGAACGCCGCCGACAGGCTGTCGGTGCGATGTTCGCGCGGGCAGCCGCCGGCCTGCCGGAGCGCGCTCTGCAAGCCCGAAGACAGCGCCTCGAAGCTCTCCCCGCCTTCGACCACCTGGGCGTACTCCCAGCGAGAGAATGCAAACACGAAGTGATACAGGCGGAATGGAGCGCCGGCGATAGTGACGGCCAGCGCTTGCATGTCGGTGAAGTCCGACAGCGCCCGAATCCCCGGAGCATGCTCCTGCGGGAAAAAGACTTCCTTGGGCGGCCCGGACACAGCCCGCCACTTGCTGATGCCCGTTCGAGCGTGCGGCGCATGCTGTCGGGGTACTGGTCCGGGTGATCGTCCTGAAGCTTGCGCAGAATGGTGATGGCCTGCAGGCGGGGCTCGCCGGCAAGCATCGGCACGACTTCCGTGTCCCAGACCTCGACGAACGGATCTGGCCGTGAGCGCCAGTAACGGCGGGGCTTCTGCGAAGGCAGTTGGCTATCACGTTCGATACGCCGGGCACTGCGCACACTGATGCCGGCCTTGGCGGCGGCGATCTCCTGGCTA
>NZ_JAGIQB010000231.1:0-621 GCF_017815025.1 Cupriavidus phytohabitans | reverse complement strand
GTCTACGGCATGGACATGAACACGGACCGCCTCGGCGACCTCGTCGACCACCCGCGCATGCACTTCTTCGAAGGTGACATCACCATCAACAAGGAGTGGATCGAATACAACATCCGCAAGTGCGACGTGGTGCTGCCGCTGGTCGCCATCGCCACGCCGGCCACCTACGTGCGCCAGCCGCTGCGCGTGTTCGAGCTGGATTTCGAGGCCAACCTGCCGATCGTGCGCGCCGCGGTCAAGTACGGCAAGCACCTGGTGTTCCCGTCGACCTCCGAGGTCTACGGCATGTGCAGCGATGACGAGTTCGACCCGGAAGCCTCGCCGCTGGTCTATGGCCCGATCAACAAGCCGCGCTGGATCTATGCCTGCTCCAAGCAGCTGATGGACCGCGTCATCCACGCCTACGGCATGGAGCAAGGGCTCAACTACACGCTGTTCCGCCCCTTCAACTGGATTGGCGCGGGCCTGGACTCGATCTTCGAATCGAAGGAAGGTTCGTCGCGCGTGGTGACGCAGTTCCTCGGCCATATCGTGCGCGGCGAGCCGATCAAGCTGGTCGATGGCGGCGCGCAGAAGCGCGCCTTCGCCGATATCTCGGACGGCATCAGCGCGCTGATGCGC
>NZ_JAGIQB010000230.1:0-627 GCF_017815025.1 Cupriavidus phytohabitans | reverse complement strand
GCAGTTCTACTCCCTGGTGGCCTAACCGCAGCACCTTTCCGTCCCCCGCTCGCCCCTACCTCCTTATCGCGACGGAATCCAGCTTCATGCTCGGCATCGCTCTTAATGGGAAGCCTCGACATCTCTTCCGTAGAGGTTGTCACGGGCCCACAACAGTCATGACATCCCGGCGTGCACTCGAATGCGGGAATTCGTGAGCGAAGAAATCTGATCTTTTGACTATTCATCGGTGGAGGTATCAGACAGTCGGCCAAGGGCGAGTCGAGGCAGCGGAGGGTTGCGCGCCACGTTCATCCCAACCGCGGGAGGTGTCAGGAATTCTGTGTGCTGAGGTAGGTTAAAAAAATCTCAGCGTAGGGCGTTGGTGAAGCGGTCGCCGAAGAGAATGGCGAACTGGTTGGCCGCCTGCTTCCAAGTGATAGGCGGCATCTTCCAGTCTTTCTCGATATTGCGCAAGGCCAGGTAGAGCAGCTTGCTGGCCGCCTCGTCGCTGGGGAAGTGGCCCCGGTTCTTGACGATCTTGCGCAACTGCATGTGCATGCTTTCGATGGCGTTGGTAACCGGCATGATAGGAACCGGTGCCCTTCCTCTCCTCACCGCGTAACTTGGTGTATGGTTCGACCATCC
>NZ_JAGIQB010000026.1:0-99670 GCF_017815025.1 Cupriavidus phytohabitans | reverse complement strand
CTGAGGATTTTGGCGCCGAAGTCCTGCCTAGCGGCCAACTGTGAGAGGCCGGACAGATGTTCGAGTGCCATGCGGTGCTTGAGGCGTTTGAACGCCTCCTCGAGGCGCCAGCGTTGATGGTAAAGATCGCGGAAGGTGGCCGCCGGATGGCGCTGCATGTCGAGCAGATTGGTGATGAGCACGCGCACCTTGCCGGCTGGCGAGATCTGCCGGATCAGCCGAACGGTCTGCGGGGTAGCCGCACACTCATAGTCGCGCGCGTCAATGCGGGCAGGAGCCGGGAGCCTGACGATGGCCTCATCACGGCCAGAGCGCACAAAGTGCCGTATGGCAGCAAAGCCGCTGCCGTCTGCGCGCATGCAGAAAGGAATGTTTCGTTGGTTGAGCACGGCCACCAGCCAGCGGGCTGGGTAGCCGCGGTCGAGGAGAAGCAGGTCGTCGGACTGCAGGCGGTCCAGATGCTCGAACAGGATCTGGCGTTCGTTCTCGTGCACGCTGTGCAATGAGGCGGTGAGCATGATCTCGGCCTCGGGCAGGTACAGGCCGAAGGCGAGTTGATCGCGGGTGGCGGCTCGAGGGAGATGACTGTGGCGGATGGCGAAATGCAGGTGTGAGGCGTCCGCGGCGACCAGCCGAAAGCCATGCCAGCGCGGCAAATGGTTTGACACCTGCCGAAGCAGCCAGTCATTGAGCTGAGCAAAGACATCGCCGCAGAGTTTGCTGCGAGCCTGGGCGAAGGCTTGTTCACTGACGCAACGGCGCAAGATGTTCTGGCGCGTGAGCGCGGCGAAGAATTGATCGAGTTCGGCTTGTACGCCCATGCGCAAGTTGCCGAGCATGAAGGCGATCAGTGTCGGCAGAGTGAGCTTGCGCTGACGGGTGAAAGCGGCGGGACGTTCGGGATGGCGAGCAAGATCGTGAAAGACCTTGGTGTGCAGATATTCGGTAAGCGCAGCGAACAAATCGGACAGGGGCATGAGAGCCAAGCGAAGATTGAGAAGCGATCCTCTATTGGCCGCCGCCCTGCTTGCGCTAAACAGCCAGCGCAAGCAGGGCGGCGGCCGCTCGAACCTCGTCACCTGTCAAGCGTTCACGGGGAAAATTGCGATTTTATTGGCGGCTTAACTTGGGTGGATTGAGGCTTCGCCCCCCACCCTTGGATACGCAGCAGCCTGGTCGCGGAAAGTTCACTACTTGAAGAAGAAGATTCTCGCTACATCGCGCCTGCGCAGTCCGGCGTACCCATTTCTGCGTGCCATCACTTAGCGGTAAGTGTCTGGTCCCATGGGGCGACGACGCTATCGCCATGACGACTCCCCTCGGGAACTCACGCCAGACGCTTTGCCGTCTTCCATTCCAAGACAAAAAAAACCTGGCGGGAAAGTGAGAGGATTAAAGTCTTGCCGGTCGACTTTAATCTGCGTATAAGTCAAGAGTGGCTAAATAAACTGGAGGAGCGATGGCAACGTATCAGGATCTGCTGGCCCAGAAGCAGGCGCTGGAAGCGCAAATCGAACAAGCTCGTGCCACTGAGGTCGCGGGCGTGCTCGAGCAGATTCGGGCGCTGATGCAACAGTACGGCCTGTCGCCCGAAGATATTGCGCCGCGGCGTCGCCGCGGCCGCCCCGCCGACGCAGCCACCGGGCCAGCGGAAAAGACTGCGTTGCCGCCGAAGTACCATGACCCTAAAACCGGCAAGTCCTGGTCCGGGCGTGGCCGCGCGCCGGCGTGGCTGGGCAAGCGCCCCGCGCGGTTTCTGATTCCGCAGGAATAACTGGCGCTCCGGCGCCACCCTGACTAGCGCAGCCGATCCATGTTTGGTTGTGGGCAGCGGCATGATTTCCCAGCGCCACCGCGAGTCGGCCGGGTCTGGCTTCGTGCTACCCGCGCCGCTCCGGAGAGGGCGGCGCGGTCTCTCCATCTTGGCGTGCCCCCTCTTGTAAGGAAGCGATTCGCCGACTGATGACGGCAGCCTGCTTTAGATGCCGCGCGAGTCCGTCGCGAGCCTGATTGAAGCCTGTAGTTTGTTCGCTCTCTGGAAACGCGAAAGTCATGCTGCGAGCGGCGCGCCCGACGGTGATAATTCGCTTTTTGACGGTGTGCTGGTAGGCCATGGCCATGAGGTATCGGCCTGGTGGCATCTTCATGTAAAGAAGCGGACCTTCGGTCTCGAGCCGCAAGAGTCGCTCGCTCTTCTCGTTGAGCACAACGACTTTGACGTCTGAAAGCGATGCGCCAGTCACCTCCTCCTGAAAGCGAATTCTCACGTTAAAGCTTGGCGCCAGTTCCCGCATGCGGGCGACTTCGTCCGTCCCGATTCCGCCCGAAACATAAACAATTCCGGCCGACTCCCGGATGTCCGGAAGGTCCGGAAGCATCAGTTCCTGCGAACTCAACGAACTCAGAGTCGCTACAGAGAATGTCAGTACGATCGCCCTACTGAACCAGCTAGCAGGCATGCTTGTTCCCCTTCGTTGACAATCCTTCGTTAAACCTCTCGCTGGAATGCCCCGGCGCAGCGTTTGCGGCGCGATGAAGCCGTCGTGAAAGCCTGCAGTCAGTGCAGTGCAGTGCATGCTTAGAAAAAAATGTCGAAAGTCGGTGGCAGTTGCCGCAGCCTCAGCGTTCAATCGATGTGGCTGGGCAACTGCGGCAGAACATGCTCGGCCTCTACTGCATGGGCGACCCTCGTCTCGCTGCGCACTCAGTCTGACTCTTCCCTAGTGAATCGAAGACGTTGCATAGTTGGAAGCATCGCCGGCACCGCAGGAAGATCAATCTTCCAGGCTCGCAACAGCCTGTCAAAGTTCGGTTGTACCGGCACGTGACGCGAATGAAGCGAAGAATTGCCGCTGGATTTAATCGTATTTCCTGTCACCGTGTAACGAGCCTCCGTTCTTCTCCCGCCTACGGCTGACGGGCTAAGGCAGATTAATCCCTCCTTAAGCAAACTTTTTCTTGCTCTCGCAAACTCGTCGCCACTTAGCAAGCCCATGCCCACGACTTGCGCACGACCTATTTCCCGACCGGATTGTAGGGCGATGAGTAGCGTATTCGCACATTCTATCGTCGATCTCTTAGTTCTCATGTCGCACCTTAAGTAGCTTAAGTTGATTTGCCACCCGAAAATCAAGGGGGAGGGCCGGCACGTATTTTGTCTCGCGCTAGAAAATACTAGTATCTGGATCTCAAACAGATTTGCTGCGGATCAAACGGCGCAAACATGTAAGCCCGTGCGAGTGTGATGGCCCTCTATTGCGAATCGTCGCTCAGGTAGGCGAAGTCTAGAATAATAATCCGAATAAGTACTTCAGTAGTTCTTCCAGGGGCATCATGGTCAGTGCGAGCGGGACTATCGGAATGAGTATGGCCACCGAGAGTTGCACGATGGCATCCCGAGTGATGGGCGCGAGGCGCATGCCGCGCACCACTTCATAGCTATTGCCCAGATCGGCGAGCGACTGAATGTCGCCACTTCCTACCAGGGGCTCGTCCGCAGGTGCGCCACCGCGCAGCCATTTAACGTCGAACGCGCGCACATACCGTTCGGCCAAAGTTCCATATTCGCTCAGCCCTTTGCGCTTGGCTTGGGCAAGTTGGGGCGCGAATACCAGTAACGGGCCAAACACCACCGCAAGCAGGAAGGCAGCCATCACGCCGATTTCCGCCTTGAACTCCGGCAATGCGGCGCCCAGGAAGAAGATGCGATTGGCGAGATTGGCGGCGACCATCACGCCATGCGCGGCAAGAAGCAGTGCGAAAGCATAGACCGTATTGGCCAGGAAACCGAGACCGCCGACGCGATCCGGGTGCGTCGGTATGAGGCTGAGCCTGATCCGTGACACCTGCCACAGAAACCGCATCCAGATGAATAGCCTGAAATACCAGCGGATTAACAGGAACTGGAAAAGCGGTAGGCTCACGTAGCCGTACCAGATGCCAGCCAGCGAGAGTCTTGAATGCCCGGCCGCGGGCGTCGCATACCATGTGGCCGCCTGTAGCGCGGTGTAATGCCGCCAAACGACCAGTACGCCGACGCTATATACGAAAACCACCAGCAGAGCTTCCGCAACTACGGAGTTGCGCAGCCGGTATGCGGCGCCCACGGCAGCGTCAAATTGCGCCATGGCGGCTTCCGGAATCAGATTCCTCTCCAGGAAGGCATTCACGATGCCGCGCAGGCGCTGATGCACGACCAGTTCCGCGGCGATCAGCATAGGCACCGCCACAAGAAAGCGGAGGTGGCCCTCTATGTCCATCATGAACGACACCGTCCCGCCTTTGCTCAACAAGGTCCCTTCGAACGCGGAAAGCAACAGAAGTGGCAACCACGCGAACAGAGAGATGAACACAATGCGCTGGCGCACCAGAAGCAGTGCATCGTCGGACAAGTGTGCCCGACGCAGGAGTTGATAGAGGGGCCCTCCGAGAACCAGCGAAAAATCCTGCCGATTTCGCAGAATATCGTCGCCGGAAGCCGAGGTGGGCTGACGTCGATTAAATCCGAGGCTCCGAGTGCGACTCACGTTCGTTTCACCGGTTATAGCGACTCAGCCTCAGGAAACTGCGCGGTGGTGCAGCCCCATCCTGTGCACGCTGAGGCACAAGGGTCTGGTAACTCGCCGGCACGGGCGAGCATAGCTTTCTTCTAATCAATCTAGGAGTGCATGGATGGCGTAACTTGATCAAGAGCAAATTGGTGGAATCGAGGCCATGGCGGCTACGGGGCTCCTGCTTGCATACGTGACGATTCGACGGCGAATACAATCAACATGCTGCCCAGGATTGAGACATTCTTCAGAATATGGTTAAGCTGGTTTAGGGTGTCTGCTGGATCCGCGCGCCAGAATCCGTGGAAGATGATGGTGGTGGGTATCAGGAACAGTGCAAGAAGCAGCGCGCCCAACCTCGCGTTCCAGCCCGAGATCAGGGTAAGTCCGCCACCAATTTCTATTACGATGGTCAGCACCAGCAGCACGACCGGGCTCGGTAGTTCAGCGCTGGCAATCCACGCGGAATAGGCGCTGAAGCTGCCAATCTTCAATAATCCCGAGAACAAAAAAAGAGAGCCAAGAAGGGCACGACCGACAGAATACGTTCTAGAAACGATCGTGGGCTCGAGCGGTATAGTGGTCATGGCCATGGCATTTCTCCGAGATAAAACTGCGCCCGTGGGTGTTGCTTATCTATCAGCAGTGTGACTGAACAGATCGGCAGGCAAGGACCCGGTTTCCAATGGTGGCGCCGGCTCCGTTTCCTTGCCAGGGCCGTCTCATACATGCCCAAGGAACTTCCACCAAAGCGGGCCGATGACCAGCCAGACAAACATGTAGATAAGGCTCATCAAGAAGCCAGCCTTCCACCATTGCCCCTGGGTGACGTAACCGGCGCCGAACATGACCGGACCGGAGCCGATCCCATATTGGGTCAGACAACCGTTGACATTACTCAGGACGCCGAGGGCGACCGCGGCGGTGAACGGCGGGATATCGGCAGCGACCATTAGCGCCATCGAGAGCGGGAAGAGGGCGCTGATATGTGCCGTGGCGCTGGCGAAGAAGTAGTGAACATAGCAGTAGATGGCCGCCACCAGCATGTAGACGGCCAGCCTGTGGAAGCCCTCGAGGTGTGCCCCGAACTCCTTGCCGAACCAGGAAACCATGCCGTACTCATTGAGCTTGGAGGCCAGCATGATCAGCAGGCCGATCCAGATCATGGTGTCCCAGGCGGACTTCTCGTTAAGGGCATCGTCCCAGGTCAGTACGCCGGTGATGAACAACAACGAGACCCCGAGAGCCGCCGCCAGCGTTGCACTGATGGCCAGGTCCTCACCGAAAATCCAGAGCACCAGCAAGCCAAGGAAAATGCCTCCCATGATGATCTCCTTAGCGGAAATAGGGCCCAGGGCGACGAGTTCCCTTTGGGCCAGCGCCGTCGCATCGGGTGTCTGGCGGATCTGCGGCTGGACAATCCACAACATGGCGATGGGAATGATCGCCAGGCATACCAAACCGGGGACCGAGGCGGCCACCGCCCAGTCGAGCCAGCTGATCGAGACGCCCTGGTCTGCGGCCAGCTTGACTGAAAGGGGATTACCGGCCATCGCCGTGATGAACATGCCAGCGGTGATGATATTCGCGTGGAAGGCGCAGAGGATCAGATAGCTTCCCACCTTGCCGCGGGTTTCCGGGTCGTTGGCATGGCTGCCGAGGACTTCCGCGATTGCCTTGGTAATCGGCAGCATCACCCCGCCGGCGCGGGCCGTGATGCTTGGCATGGCGGGCGAGATCATGAGTTCGGTCATGGCCAGGCCGTAGCCCAGCCCCACGGTTCGCTTGCCGAGCAGCCGCATGAACAGCAGTGCAATGCGACGCCCCAGCCCGGTCTTGATCACACCCCTGGAAATGAAGAAGGCGAGCATCACCAGCCAGACCAGGTCCGTGCCGGTAGATCTGGTGACATCGGCGAAGGACACCACGCCAACCAGCACGCCCACCGTGGCGCCGATGATGGCGACCGCCGCCATGGGCAGCGGGGCGGTCATGATGCCGGCGATGGTGGCAACGAATACCGCAAACATGTGCCACGCCTTCAACGCGAGGCCAGCTGGCGCCGGCACGAACCAGAGCACGAGGCCGATGCCCACCGGAACCAGAAACTTCCAGAGATTCCTGAGATGGCCGGCCGGTGCCGCTGGTCTTGTGGCCGGGGAGCTTGCAGGCGGGGGAGCCTTGACGGGTGCTACATCCATGATCAACCTCCTGGCGGCGATGTCCTGAGTCCGCAGCGTGCGCAATGTCCTTACCGGTCCATTAGCACGCTGTCAGTTGCCCCCTTGACGATCCGCGCGCTGCGCTGCAGGCCTTCGCGCTCGGCGGGATCGAGTTCCGGATAGGCCAGTAGCTGCGCGCCGTTGCCGTTGATCAGCATCGGCAGTGACA
This sequence comes from Cupriavidus phytohabitans, assembly GCF_017815025.1. Lineage (NCBI taxonomy): Bacteria > Pseudomonadati > Pseudomonadota > Betaproteobacteria > Burkholderiales > Burkholderiaceae > Cupriavidus > Cupriavidus phytohabitans. The sequence goes on along the minus strand of NZ_JAGIQB010000026.1, from coordinate 92,729 downwards.
GGCAAACCTCGGGCACCCCTTCGACTTCGGCATGCACGATGCCGACCGTGAGGATGAGGTCGGTGTTGTGGACGATGGCCTGGCAGATCCGCCCGACCGCACTGGCGATCCCATAATGGGTAGCGCCCTTGCCTTCCTTAATGAGCTTGGCCGCCTCGTGTACGGAGCGCAGGATCAGGTCGCGGCTGGCAGGCCCGAGTTCTTTGCCGGTCCTGGCCAGGAACGTTTCGAGGGGCATGCCGGAGACTGTCGCGCTGGACCAGTCGATCAACGCGGATTCGCCATGTTCGCCGAGAACGTAGGCATGAATCCCAGGTGCCGCGACGCCCAGCCGCTCGGAGAGAAGCGACCGCAGTCGCCCGGTGTCGAGGGAAGTACCGGTGCTGATGACACGCTCCCGCGCGCAGTTCAGCCGGTCAAAGACGACACCGGCCAGTACATCACAAGGGTTGGCCGCGATGACGTAAATTGCATCCGGGGCTAATGGTGCAATGCGAGCCACGATCTCCGAGGCGATGCCAGCATTCGTTCTGGCCAAGTCCAGGCGGGTCTGCCCGGGCTTCACGCCGACGCCTGCAGTGATCACGATAATGTCCGCGTCGCGCGCGTTTTCGTAATCACCGGCGTAGAAGCGATTGTGGCCCCAGAATGCCGCAGCGTGCGCCAGGTCCAGCGCCTGGCCTTCGGCCCGTACTTGCTCAACATCGATGATGACGATCTCTGCGCTTGGGATGGTCACGGCCGCAAACAGGGCCGCGGAGCCGCCGACAAGGCCTGCGCCGACAATGACAATCTTCGGTTGCCGCATGGCAAGCCTCCTTTCGACCCTGTCTTCAGGTGCGCTTGAATGTATTGAAGCGCGCGGGGATCTCCCCCTCTTGTTCCATATCAAACAATATTTCTAGCTGTTCCGCGACGAGTCGAGAGAGCCTCTTTTCGCAGGCCTTTGCAATAAAGTGACGCACTGCGGGATGATCGATGTCGTCGTGGGCCAGTAGGTAAAGCGAATCGGAAGTACTGAGCGAGGGCCGCGGCGCCCGGCGAGTTCCGGTTTTCCGGAAGCAGGAGACGTGCGATCCTGAGCCACCGTGGCGGAAGTGGCGTGTCATTCTTTCCTGGTAAGGGGAAACATTGCCGACTTGACGAACATAATATGGAAAATGCCCACAGACAAAGTGCGAGGAGGGCCAGGTCACCCTTCTGGTTGAGACAAGAAAGCTGGCCAAAGGGGATCTGCTCGGCGCAACCCTATTAAGCCTTGCCTTCCAGATTTCAGCTTGATAGCAATCAACTACGCATTCAAACGGCCACGTAGGATTGAATGACGGCCCCGGCCAATCAGAGATCGGGGTGTAGGCGGAAGGAGGGCAGTTGCTATGACCACAGTCGTGCTTCCCAGCGACGGATCAGCCTATAGCATTGCAGCGGCTCGAGCGCTAATGTCGACGGGGGTCTTCGAACGCCCGCTGAATATACACCTTGTCCACGTTCTTCCTGAGATCACTGGCCGCCCGCGAGCCTATCTCACAAGAGAGCAGATGATGCAATGGGCAAGCGAAGCGGCTCATGATGCGTTCATCGCGATCGCCCCGCTGCTACAGGCCGATCGTTGCTACGTGACAGAGCATCATTGCATCGGAGAGCCAGCGAATGAAATCGTGAACCTGTCGCAAAGCTGCCACGCCGATGTCATTGTGATGGGAACACATGGACGGGGCGCGTTCCTGTCGGCCGTCATGGGATCCATTGCGGCGAAAGTGCTTGCTCAGGCACCGATACCGGTTGTGCTCGTACCCCTGCGCAACCTCGAAGGCGGCGGGCAGCCGTCCGGCATTGCCTGAAGTTGGCGTGGAGGATGATTCCTGGCAATTGCAAACATGACCGTCAACTCGATCCTGCCGACATTGAAGCGCTTGTCGAGCGCCAGCTGGTCCGTCTGGATAGCCTGGAATTCGCTGCAATCAGCGTAAACGCCTCCGGCTCCACCATTTGTCCAGCTCCACCGCCAACGTCAACGTCAGCGCGAGAGACAACAGGACGGCCCACGTCATAGCCGAAACAGGTGCGAGGCGAAGCGTGTCGTTTAGCCCGGGGGTGTACATGGCCGCGATATGTATGGACTGGGCGGTCAGGACGCTGACCACAAGCATCGGATTGGCGAAGACACTTTGACGGAACACGGAGTGGCGCTCGGAACGGCTGTTGAAGGTTTGCAGGTTCTCGAACAACACGAATAGCAGCAGCAATTGGTTGCGTGCCTCGTCGACGTGGAAACCGTTTTCGAGCAGCCAGAAGAAAATTGCGAATCCGCCTACGCCCATGGCAAGACTCGAGTAGCAGATGCGGCGGATCATAACGCGGTCAAAGATCGATTCCTGGGGCTTGCGCGCCGGATACGACAGTTCATCGCCTTCCGCCTGTTCGGTAGCTAGCGCCACGTCCTGGATGCCATTGGTCACGAGGTTGAGCCACAGCAACTGAACCGGCAGCAATGGCATCGGCATGCCCAGGGGAATCGCCAGCAGAAACAGGATCATTTCGGCCGCGCCTGTGGAAACCACCATGAAGATGACTTTGCGAATGTTCGCGTACGCCACTCTGCCTTCACGGATGCCGTTGACGATAGACGCAAAGTTGTCATCGGTGAGGACAATGTCTGCGCTTTCCTTCGCCACTTCAGTTCCCTTTCGGCCCATGGCCACACCGACGTGCGCGTGCTTGAGCGCAGGAGCGTCGTTGACACCATCGCCCGTGACCGCCACGAAATGGCCGGTTCTTGCCAGCGACAGAACAATGGATAGCTTCTGGTCCGGAGTGACGCGGGCATAGACGCGCGCACGCCGGGTCAGCTGGTCGAGTCCATGCGCCCCTTCGCTCTCAGCGTGGCGCACTTGCTCACCTGTCACGACCTGATCTGCGGTAAAACGCAGCCCCGCCTGTGCGGCAATGGCGCTTGCCGTCAGCGGATCGTCGCCAGTCACCATCGCCACGTCGATGCCGGCGCGGAAGCATCGCCGGATAGCCTCCGGGACCTCCGGACGAACCGGGTCCTTCATGCCGGCCATCCCTAGAAAGGTCAGGTTGACCAGATGCCCGTGTCCATAGGACTCATCCGGCTCTGCATCAATAGTGCCTTCTGCGAACGCCAGCACGCGTAGTCCTTGCGCGGCCAGCGCTTTCTGTTCCCGAAGCAGTGCCTCGCGTCGGATCGGCACGACGTGGCCGCGAACATCCGCGTGGTCGCACATGGCGATCAGCGTCTCGGGCGCGCCCTTGACGAACACCCGGATCGCCTCTCCGTGCCGGTGGAACGAAGCCGCGTACCGTCGGTCTGGCTCGTAAGGTATGCGGGCAACCAAGGGGTATCGCTGTCGAATCTCATCGGCTACCGTGCCGCCCTTGTGCGCCGCCGCCAGCAGCGCCACGTCCACGCTGTCCCCCGTGCCGGTCCACCCGTCGCGTTCCCTGGATAGCTGCGCCTCGTTCGGCAGCGCGGCGGCCCTTAGGAGGGCCGCTACCCGCGTTCTCGCTTCCTGGTCGGTGGTGCCGGCGGCGCGGATCGTGCCGTGGTCCAAGTCGTGCCCGACGTCGCAGGACAAGGCCGTGCCGTCCGGAAGCCGGATATCTGTGACGACAAGCTCGTTCATGGTCAGCGTACCGGTCTTGTCGGTGGCGATCATTGTGCAAGAGCCAAGCGACTCCACCGCTGGCATCTTGCGCACGATCACGTTGGCCTTCGCCATTCGCCGAATACTGATCGCCAGCGCCACCGAGATGGCGACAGGCAACCCTTCGGGAATCGCGCTCACCGCCAGTCCGACTGACATCATGAACAGTTCGCGCAATGCCATTCCGCGCAATACTCCCACCGCAACCAGCAGCGCCACAGCCACGCCTACAGCCACCGCGATTAGTCGAGAAAACCGCTGGAGCCGGAGCATCAACGGCGGCTGCGACATGGATTCGCGTCCGAGTTCCCGGGCAATCCTGCCGACTTGAGTGGCCGCGCCGGTTGCCACCGCGATGCCATGGCCCCTGCCGCGGATCACCACCGTGCCGGCGAACGCCAAACACCGCTGCGCACCTCCGAAAGATCCTTGTTCGGCACATGCCAACACTTTGCGTACAGGCTGCGATTCGCCGGTCAAGAGGGATTCATCGCATTGCAGGTCAATGGCGCAGACCACTTCCAGGTCGGCGGGCACTCGGGCACCTGCTTCCAGCACCACGAGGTCACCCGGAACCAGCGTGGTTGCGTCGATCTCCTGTTGCACGCCGTCCCGGATCACCGTGGCACGGGGCTGTTCCATCTTGCGCAGCGCCACTGTCGCTTTGTCGGCCGTGTGTTCCTGGGCGGTGCCAATGACACCGTTTATCAATAGGACTGCCCCGATGAAAAGTGCGTCCTTTATGTCACCCAATACGAGCGACACGACTGTCGCGGCCAGCAAGATGTAAATAAGCGGGCTAAGGAACTGGCGCAGAAATACCGCTATGACCGACCTGGGGGCCGCCCGCGGCAGCACATTACGGCCGAACTCGGACAGCCGGACAAGAGCCTGAGCAGTGGTCAGCCCGGACGGCATGTGAGCCGAGTGGGTGCCATCCCGGGAACCTTCTTCTTCGTTGGTTTGGGGATGGTCCGCGTGCAGCGCGCTGGAGCGATCTTGCATGAGGTCTCCCAAGTTGCTCGGCGCGGAACCACGCGTGCGCAAGTCTGTGGGCCGTGCACGTACGCCTGCGCGGTGGGCGGTGCCGACACTGTTCAAGCGTAGGTACTCGCGGGTCCTGCACGGTTGATCCGGATCAACCGCCACCCCGGCCCGCCTCCTAGACTGGTCGTATCGGCCAGCGGCAGCCGCGCAGGCGCCACGGCTTCGTGCAAGCGTCAAAGGACACCCGCATGCAACTGCAATTCCTCGGCGCGACCGATACGGTCACCGGCTCCAAGTACCTGCTCGATACCGGCCGTTACCAGGTCATGGTCGACTGCGGCCTGTTCCAGGGCTACAAGACCTTGCGCCTGCGCAACTGGGAGCCCCTGCCGCTCAATCCGGCCAAGCTCGACGCCGTGGTGCTGACCCATGCCCACATCGACCACAGCGGGTATTTGCCGCTGCTGGTGCGCAACGGCTTCCGCGGTAGCGTTTACTGCACTATGGGCACCGCGCAGCTGTGCGGCATCCTGTTGCCTGACAGCGCCCACTTGGCCGAAGAAGATGCCGCTTACGCCAATCGCAAGGGTTTTTCGCGCCACCACCCCGCATTGCCCCTGTACACGCCGACCGACGCTATGCGCGCACTGCGACAGTTCCAGCCTGTGCAGTTTGGCAAGCGGTTCCAGGTAGTGCCCGGCGTAGAGGCCGAGTTCGCCCGCGCTGGCCATATCATCGGGGCAGCTATCGTCACCTTGTTCGTCGAGGGCAAGCGCATCGTCTTCTCGGGCGACCTCGGGCGGCAGCAGGACGTCGTGATGCGCGCGCCGGAGATGATTAGTCAGGCGGATTACCTGCTGGTGGAGTCGACCTATGGCGACCGGCGGCATCCGGACAGCGATCCGCTCGACGTGCTCGGAGAAATCGTCAGCCGGACAATTGGCCGCGGGGGCAGCTTGATCATCCCCGCTTTCGCGGTGGGGCGCACGCAGAGCCTGCTGTACTGCCTGCACCGCCTGCTTGAACTCAAGCGAATCCCCGACGTGCCGGTGTATCTCAACAGCCCGATGGCCATCGACGCGACCACGATCTTCTCGCTGCATCCGGAAGAGCTACGCATCAGCCGCGAAGAATGCGCCGCGGCCTGCAATCTCGCCACCCCGGTCCAGAGCATGGAGCAGTCGATCTGGCTGAACCACGACCGAAGTCCCAAGATCATTCTGGCCGGCAGCGGTATGGCAACCGGCGGTCGCGTGGTCCACCATCTAGCCGCCTACGGGCCGAACCCTCGCAACACCATCCTGCTTTCCGGCTTCCAGGCGGCTGGTACGCGAGGCGCAGCCCTGGCCGCAGGCCGGCGCGACATCCGCGTCCATGGCAAGGACATCGCGGTGCATGCGTCGGTGGAGCAGGTGGAGAACCTGTCCGCACATGCCGATGCCGCGGAACTCATGACCTGGCTTGGCGGCTTTCAGCAGGCGCCGCGGCGCACGTTTGTCGTGCACGGCGAGCCCCAGGCAAGCGATGCGCTACGCCAGCACATCGAGCGCGACCTGCGCTGGGCGGTCACGATGCCGGAGTATCGGCAGTCATATCCGCTCGATTGATCCAGCGCTGGCTGCTGCTGTATGGATTCTTCGCAACTTTTGGCCAATTCCCGGAACATGTCATGGACTTCAAGACCATCCTCGTCGACCTCAGCGATGATTCTGCCCGGTCGGCACGCATTGAAACGGCTGCACGGATTGCCGAAAAGTTTGGTGGCAACGTGACGGGACTGACAGCGACCGGAACTTACCTCGAACCGTTTCGCGGGGCAGGCGAAGAAGCCGGGAAGTACGCCGCGCTTGCCGCGAGTCACTTGCATCAGCTGGTTGCCCGTCACAAGGAAGCACTCGACACGCTGACCGGGCAGGTGTCGCCGGCCATTCCAACCCGGCACATCGTTGTCGACGGTGAGTCCGGCTGGGCACTTGCCGACGAGGGACGTTTCGCCGATATCATCCTGCCCGGCCCGCCATCGGCGGATGCGGATGTGCCGGCGTTGCTGGCGGGGGTTGCCGAGTATGCGATGCTCAATGCCGGTCGGCCCATTTTGCTGGTCCCGGGCGTAGCCGGCCCGGGCTTCGGTGGCCGAGTCGCGATCGCGTGGAACGGCAGCCGGGAAGCCGCGCGGGCGGTAGCAGACGCACTGCCATGGCTTGCGCTTGCCAGCGCTGTGTCCGTCCTGATTGTCAGCACGGACAAGTATGGCGCTGCCATTGAGGGTGAGGCCTACCGTGAAAGCGCGCAGCGGTTGATAGCATGGCTGGCCAGCCATGGCATCCACGCCAATCTTCTTGTCGGGGATGGCGACCCCGACCAGGTTTTGCTGCAACTTGCGGGCAGGATGCAGGCCGACCTGTTGATCGCCGGTGGCTATGGCCGTTCCCGACTGAGGGAGCTAATGCTGGGTGGAACCACGCGTGCACTGCTGCGCCAGTCAGAGTTTCCGGTGTTCATGTCGCACTGAGGGGGACCGCTGCCGCGCGGGCAACGGTCAGTGCGCTTGTGGACGCGGCGGGAGATGCCGTTTGGCTAACATTCTGCCAGCTAGTCCAAGGGATGGGTTGCCAACATAACCCAACGGCTTCCCAAGCCAATTTCTGTGTTTTGGCTTGCGGGTCGGCGTCGTCGCTCTATATTCAATTCAGAAGTGATCAAGAAGCCCGGAATCGGGCGGGACTATGCGCGTTGCGTGACTAACCCATTCGCCCCCAAAGATAACGCTCCGTTCTCAGCGTTCGAGAGTCCGCGCTCTTATGCTATCGACATAGCGATCGGCAGTGGCGTAGTCGCCCTTTTTGTAGCGCTGGCTTTCGGCTTGCAGGCTGGCGTCGAAGGGCACCGGGAGCTTATGGCGCTTTTGGTGCCGCTATTAGGAGCAGGCATCGGACTTGTTGCCGGTCTCTATTGGATCAGGCTGAGACGGCTCAGGCGCGCCTCGGGAGGCAGTCACCAGCGATTGGAGGAAAGCGAAGCGCGTCTGGCGGGTATTATTCGCTCGTCCATGGAAGCGATCATCACTGTGGACAGCGAGCAGCGCGTCGTGCTGTTCAATCCGATGGCCGAAACCTTGTTTGGGTGGCCAGCAGCGGAGGCGATTGGCCGCCCACTGGCTGATTTCATTCCTGAGCGCTTCCGCGCCACCCACGCTGAACATGTGCGCCGCTTTGGTGTTACCGGTGTATCGGAGCGCCAGATGGGAAGTCAACGCCTGGCACTGTACGCTCTGTGTCGAGACGGCAGCGAGTTCCCGATCGAAGCATCCATCTCGCAAACCGTTCACGGCGGCGCCAAACTGTACACCGTGATGCTGCGCGACATTACCGAACGTGTCCGCGCGGAGGAAACCATGCAGCGCAGTCTCCAACGCGTGAAGGAAAGCGAGGCGCGCCTGGCAGGCATCATCCGTTCCTCCATGGAGGCGATCATCACCGTGGACACCGACCAGCGGGTCGTGCTCTTCAATCCGATGGCCGAGACTTTGTTTGGCTGGCCCGCGGAGCAGGCGATCGGCCGCCCACTGGGCGACTTCATTCCTGAGCGGTTCCGCGCCGCCCATGCGGAGCACATACGCCGCTTTGGGGTCACCGGCGTATCGGAGCGGCAGATGGGGCGTCAACGCCTGGCGCTTTACGCTTTGCGGCGGAACGGCAGCGAGTTTGCGATCGAAGCCTCGATCTCGCAAACGGTCGACGGTGGCGGCAAGCTATATACGGTGATGTTGCGCGACATTACCGACCGCGTCGGTGCCGAGGAGGCCCTGCACCGCTCGCGCGAGGAGCTGCAGCAGCTTTCCGACAGCATCCTTGCTACGCGCGAGGAGGAGAAGCGTCGCATCGCGCGTGAGCTTCATGACGACCTGGGCCAGCGCCTGAGCGCATTGAAGATGGACTTAGCCATGCTGGGCACGGATGTGGGGGAGGGGAGGCCCATCGATGGCCTGCTAGACGAAATTGCAGGGATGAACGCGGTCATCGACGATACGGTAGCCTCTGTCCGCCGTATCGCCAGCGATCTGCGGCCCGCCCTGCTCGACGAGTTGGGCATGCTGCCCGCCATCGAGTGGTTGGCGAGCGATTTTTCCAACCGCTACGGGCTCGCAATAACGGTGTACGGAGCGGACGTCGATGTCCCGGAGCACACTGCGATCGCACTGTTTCGCATCGTGCAGGAGGCACTAAGCAATGTCGTCCGCCACGCTAACGCGAGCAGCGTTCAGATCCACGTGGGGTGTGACGACGGCCGCGTTGCATTGCGAATACAGGACAATGGTGCCGGCTGGGACATGAAGCCACACGCCAACGAGCCGCGCAAGTCACTGGGACTGTTGGGCATCCGGGAACGGTCTCGGTTGCTCGGAGGCACCGTATCGGTCGAAAGCGCCCCCGGCAACGGATTTTGTTTAATGGTGGATGTCCCGCAACGGAAGGCCGGCTTGGAGGACACTGGTCATCGGCCGCCAAGGCAGCGAGGTTCAAGCGCAAGAGCTCCCACGCTGGAAATAGATCCGCCTGGATAACGTCATGGCAACACACAGTAAACTTACTTTCCAGCCTGCGACAGGGGATTCCATGATGACCTCCTCGAGGCACGGCTTGCCGAGAAATTCCCGCCGCCGGCGCAGACATTGGCTGCGCTAGTTGTAGGGCCGAGCGTTGGCACCGCTCCGAAAGAGTAATGCAGAAGGCTGCGCCTTTATGGTCGATAGGGCCGGGTGTAATCGCGTGGATCAGCTTCCAATCGATTCCAGCGTGCGTCACGTGATTGCTTCCTTCCCGCTAACAGACCCTGACAGGGAGACTATGCATGACACGCGTGATGATTGCGGACGACCACGCCGTGGTGCGGGATGGCTTAAGGCATATCCTGGAACGTGCGGGGTTGTTCGAGGTGGTGGCCGAAGCGGCTGATGGCTCGCAAGTACCAAGAATGGTGAGGGAATGCAGCCCTCAGGTCTTGCTCCTTGATCTGTCCATGCCTGGCAGGAGCGGGCTGGAACTGATTCGCCTGTTGCGCGGCGAAGCCCCGACCTTGCGAATCCTGGTGTTGACGATGCATGCGGAAGAGCAATATATCGTCCGTGCGTTTCAGGCCGGAGCGGCAGGCTATCTCACCAAGGAAAGCGCGGCCACGGAGCTGGTGTCCGCCATCGGACAGGTAGCCCGGGGCGGTACCTATGTGAGCCAGGCGATCGCAGCGAAGCTCGCAAGTGGCCTGAAGGACCAGAGCGATGACTTGCCACACCTGCGTTTGTCCGATCGCGAGCTCGAAGTGTACCGGCGGCTCGTGCTGGGCGAGCCGATCACGACGATCGCCACGGCACTGTGTGTCAGCGCCAAGACCGTTAGCACTTACAAGATGCGCCTCATGGAGAAGATGCAAATGCCCAATGAGGCGATGCTCCTGAGGTATGCCATACGCAATCATTTGTTCGACGACGACGCTGACCTGTAGCAGGCGAAGGTAGTCCCGAACTCGCCCTTCCTTTATGGCGCCCGCGCGGTCCTCAACCCGCTCAGCGCCACGCGCAGCGCGTCTAATTCCAGCGTCCTGTCAAAACAGTAGCTCGCGCCTGCCCGAATGCAAGCGCGCCGTAGCGGCAGGCTGAGGGCGTCGCCCAGCACGATCACGATTGCGTCAGGCAAGGCCGACCTGAGTATCCTGATCTCCTGGATCGCGCCTCCACTTGCGGTGCGCAAGCCGATCATGACAACCTCGGGCCGATGATGCATCAGTCTAGTCAGCTCCGTAAGGGCGCTAGCGCCAGAACCTGCGACTTCTATTCGAGGTAAGCGTGCAAGTATGCCAAGTTGTCTGCTGCGGATCGCATTTGCACGCTCGAGCAGGTACACAGTGACGATCTTGGCTTGGCTATTGTCTGGCATGTACCCAGTATGGTCACCCCCTTCACTGTGGAAAATAGGCGATGGCTGAGAGTGGCGTCAGGGCGGCAGAAAGGCCGCGTCAGCAATCCCTGACAGCTCGTCGACAAGGTCCGCTGATCCGGCAGTTTTATGCCATCTTTGGAGCGCCATTGAATCCGCAAGCAGGTGGCAGCACCATCGCCAGGCGTGGTTGCGGATGTGGCCTTGCCTTGATGCAGCCCAAGATCGCGCCGGCAAGCGCAACTACTCTGAATGACATCACCGGCGCAGCCGACATCTGTCGGCGGCCGGCATGCCAAGGAGACTCCCATGCGCGCGATTGCGCTTGCCGCCTGCCTGCTCTGCTCGGGCCTGTTCGCCGTTATTCCTGCCGGCGTTGCTTCACCTACGCCGCCGGTAATGCCGTCAACGCCCGCAGTCCACCACATGAATGGCATCGACTACGTTTCCGGCGGGATCGGCGTGGACCAGGTGGCGGCCATGCAAAGCATGGCCGGGCGCTTTAACGTTCATATGCACTTTGTGAACGAGGCGGACGGCAGTAGCTTGTCGGACGTCACGGTAACGCTGTTCGACGCCCACCGCGAAATCGTCCTGCTGGTGCTGAGCGAGGGGCCGCTGCTCTACCTGCGGCTGCCGCCAGGCGACTATCGTGTGCTGGTTCGCTCCGGCGGGGCGATCGAATCCCGCAGCCTGCGCGTGCGCCAGGACGGTCGTGGACCGTCGCTGCTGCTGCGCCTGCCAGGCGACGGCCCCGTTGCACCGGCACCGGCCGCAGTCAGCGCGCCACATAGCGGGCATGGTCGTCCCTGGGCTACAGTGGTGGGGGCCGCCACTGAGAGAAGCGGAGTCTGCAATGCCATGGAATCCTGACCGTTATCCTGCTGCGATGAAGCGGCTGGCGCCCGCGGTGCGCCTGAAGGCAATCGAAATTGCCAACGCCATGCTCGCCAGCGGCCATGACGAAGGCATGGCGATCCGTGTTGCCATTGCCGGTGCGCGGCGGTGGGCGCGATCGCATCCGGATCAGCCAGCGAGCGCGCCGCCCGCGCGGCCGGATCGCGACCAATGGCTATGAGGCAGATGCCCAGTGCAGCGTGCGGGACACGCCGCCTTTGCCCGGTACTACCAGTGTCAGCTCCCGCGCCTTGCCGTCGGCGGTGGCTACGACGCGATAGCGGCCTGGCGGCAACTGGACGAACAGGAACGGGCCATCGGACACGGCCGCGAAGCGCTGCCTGCCGCGGCTGTCAAAAATCTGCGTGTCAACGCCGGCCAGGTACTGGCCGCCGCCTCCAGTGAAGGTGAGCCGCAGGGTGTAGTCGCCGCCAGCCTTGCGCAGATAAGCCGCCTCGTCCTGGCCCACGCCACCGGTCAGGTAGCGCACGTCCCCTGCGACTCTCGGCGCAGGCATCCCTTCCGCCGTGGCGGGCGAGGCGGCACGCGGGCTGCACTCCATGCCAAAGCGATCGTCTATCTCCCTGCGCGTGTGGCCACGCTGGTCGTGGCGCAGCGTAATGCCGCGCTCGCTGGCGCGCGTCGCAATCAGATCGAAGGTGCGCTGCATGATGGTCTGGCGCTCCTGCGCGGACGCGGCGCTACGCAGCCTTGCGCAAATGTCGGCGCGCTCCGCCTCGGTAAGTAAATCGACGGCGCGGACTGTCTCGCGGGGCCGCGGTGCGGCCGGCGATGGATCGGGCTGGGCCAGCGCCGGCGCGGTGCCGGCACACAGCAGGGCCACCAGCAGCAGGGTCCGGCAGACGAAGACACGTTGTCGGTTCATGGTGGGATAGCTCCGCAGGGTTGATGAAAGAAAGCAGAGCGTCGCCGCTTGCCGCAGGAGGCGCTTGCAGGCAACGAGTAGGCTACTCGCTTCTTACCAGCGTAGGCCGACCGCTGCGCGCGCTCATTGCGATGCCTCAACCAGGCGCGCGAACGTCGGCGTTCTCTTTGTCCAGCGCAAGGTGCAGGCTGACACCGTCGACGCTGGCCGCGGCGATCCTGAAGCCATAGGCGCGCGCCAGCGCCAGCATCGGCTGGTTGTGCGGCATGGTGCAGCCCACCAACGCGCCGATGCCCTTTGCGCGCGCGTAGCGGATCATTTTCTCGAGCAGCAGCTTTCCCAGTCCTTGTCCCTTCTGGTCCGAGCGCACGGCGATGCCGAACTCGGCCTGGACATTGTCTGGATCGGCAACGGCCCTGATTTCCCCGAGGATGGAGGTGTGGCCACACGCATCGGTAGTGGCCGCGATGAACGCCATCTCACGCGCGTAGTCGATCTGCGTGAGTCTTGCCAGCTGACTGTGTACCGGCTCGCGGAACGTGCAGAAGTAGCGAGCATGGATATCTTCCGGCGTCAGCTGGCGAAAGTATGCCTGGTAGGCCACTTCGTCGGCAGGACGCACGGGCCGGAGCACGATGGTGCGGCCGTCCCGCTCGACGCGTTCCTCCAGCGCCTCGGGATAGGGCTGGATGGCCAGCCGCGGACGCGTGCCCAATGCCGGCGCCTTGACGGCGATGCGGGCATCGAGCGCGATGATGCCTGCCGCGCTCGCCAGCAGGGGATTGATGTCCAGTTCCCAAATCTCGTCAATATCGCAGACCAGGCGTGAGACCTGCACCAAGATCTGGAGCAAGCCGTCCCCGTCGACGCCCGGGTGTCCGTGCCAGCCTTCCAGCAGGCGTCCGATGCGGGTGCGCGACACCAGGTCTCGCGCGAGCAGTGCGTCGAGCGGCGGCAGCGCAACCGCATGGTCGCCGATGCGTTCGGCGTTGACGCCGCCATGGCCGAACAACAAGACGGGGCCGAACACGGGATCGGTGGAGGCGCCCACAATCAGCTCAAAGCCATCGCCGTGCCCGACCATCGGCTGGACGGTAAAGCCTTGCACCCGCGCCTCCGGGGCTTGCTGCCAGATGCGCTCGAGCATGGCGCTGCCGGCGCTGCGCACCGCGGCGGCGTCGGCGAGGTCCAGTGCCACGCCGCCCGCGGCGGACTTGTGCGTGATGTCCGCAGACAAGATCTTGAGCGCGACCGGATAGCCGATCCGTGTGGCCTGGTCGACAGCCTCATCAACGCTGGCCGCGGTTCGGGTTGCGACCACGGGGACGCCATAGGCGGCCAGCGCGGCCTTGGCCTCCGGCTCGGTCAGCCACTCTCTGCCCGCGCGCAGGGCATTGCCGATGATCGTGCGCACCTGGGCCTTGTCCGCCGGCGTGTACGCGCCGTCTGCGGGCGGCGTGCGCATCAGCAATTGCTGGTTCCTGTGGTATTCGCAGGCCTGCAGGAAGCCGCGCACTGCCCCCTCCGGGGTATCAAAGGTCGGCACGCCGGCTTGTTGGCACAAGCGGCGTGCCTGCTGCACGGCATCCGCCCCGAGCCATGCGGTCAGCAGCGGCTTGCCGCCCGACGGCGCGCTGACGAAGGCGGCCGCGATCTCCGCGGCCGGCACGATGGCCGTAGGCGCATGGATCATCAACACGGCGTCAACCTCGGGCGCCTCGCAGAGGATGGCGTGGGCCTGCAGGTAGCGCTCGATGGGCGCGTCGCCGATGATGTCGATCGGATTCGCGCGCGGCCAGCTGACGGGCAGCACGGCGTCCAGCCGTGCCAGAGTCTGGTCTGACAGGCGCGCCAGGATCCCGCCGGCATCCGCCAGCGCGTCGGTCGCCATTACGCCGGCGCCGCCGCCATTGGTCAGGATGGCGAGGCGCTCGCCACGCAGCCCCCGCATGCGGGCAAGCACCTCTACGGCGTCGAACAGGCCCTCGGTGCTGTCCACGCGCAGCATGCCGGCACGCCGGATGGCGGCGTCGTAGACGTCGTCGGCACCGGCCATGGCGCCGGTATGGGACGCGGCGGCGCGTGCCGCCTGCGCCGAGCGCCCCCCCTTGACCACCACGACCGGCTTGTTGCGGGCGGCAGCGCGCGCCGCGGACATGAACTTGGCGCCATGGCAGATCGCCTCCACGTAGAGCAGTATGGCCTGCGTCTCGGCATCGCCAGCAAGGTAGTCAAGCACGTCGGCCGCGTCCACATCGGCACTGTTGCCGAGCGAGATGAAGTGCGAAAAGCCGATCTGGCGCGAACGCGACCAGTCCAGCACAGCGGTGGCCAACGCGCCGGATTGGGTGGCGAATGCTAGCTTGCCTGGCCGGGCTGTGCCGGGTGCGAAGCTGGCATTGAGGCCGATCCCCGAAGCGATCAGCCCGACACAGTTCGGCCCGAGAATCCTGAGCAGATGAGGTCGCGCCGCGTCCAGCATGGCTTGCCGCAGCGCGCCTCCGGCGCTGTCCTCAGGCCCCTCGAAGCCAGCGCTCAGGACGATGGCCGCACGCGTACCGGCGGCGCCGAGTTGAGCGATGAGCTCCGGGATCGTGGGTGCGGGCGTGCATAATACCGCCAGATCCGGCGGTGCCGGCAACGCTCGGACGGATGCGTAACAGCGTTGGCCTGCCAGCGTTGCATACTTGGGATTGACCAGATACAGCTGGCCAGCGAAAGCGCCCGTTGAAAGATTGTCCAGCACCGTCGCCCCTAGGCTACGCGGCCGCAGCGTCGCGCCGATGAGCGCGATCGAGCGCGGACGGAACAGGGCATCAAGATTGCGGACAGTCATGGCTGGCTCTCATGGCAACTGCAGAGCCCGCAGGCCCCCCGTGCCCGGTGTGCAGGTCAGAGATTCACCTGGATGATGTTCGATACCTCGGTGACCCCCGGCGCCGCCCAGGCTGCTTCGGATGCGGCCTCGCGCTCGGCCCAGCTGCGCAGGCTTCCGCGCAGCGTCACAACACCGTCCTTGACGTCGACGGCGACATGGGTCGCATCGTCCGCCGCCTGGCGCTCGATGGCCTTCGCAATGCGCTCCTTCACATCGTTGGCAGCGATCGCGGGCTGGACCGCGATGGCGTTGGCTACACTGACCACGCCGTACAGGCCGGCCACTGCGCGCTCGGCGGCCAGGCGCTGGTAGTTCCAGTCGACCGTTCCGGTCAGCGTGGCACAGCCGTCCTCGACCATCACCTGGATGCGATCCGCGGGCAGCACCGAGGTCCACGCCAGGATGTTGCTAGCGGCGCGTGCGATGTCGGCGTCCGTGCGCTGCGCGTCATTGGGAAGACGCACGTCGATTTCGACGGCCAGCGCTTTCGCGCCGGGCACGCGCCGGACGGCTTCCTCGGCGGCGTACTTGGCGGCATGGCTGGCGAGATGGCCAGTCAGCGTCACCACGCTGTCCTTGACCTGGACGCCGACCTCGGCGGCATCGACGGCCGGATCCCAGGCCAGTTCCTCGAGCACGTGCTGCTTGAGCTGGATATCGCCTTTCATGTCGGTTGCCTCCTGTTTACCCGGTAGCCATCGTGCGATGGCCCGCGAGCCGCCTGCTCGGAGCATGCCCGGAGCCGGCGCGCGTCTTTGGCGTCATGGCCGCAGTTCCAGCTGATCGATGACCGCCGAGATGCCCGGCGCCGACCATGCGGCACCGATGGCGGCGCGACGGTCGGCCAGGGAATCCACGTGGCCCCTCAGCGTGGCAGTGCCGTTCTCGACCTCGATACTGATATGGTGGGCCTCGCGCAAGGCATGGCGGCGCAGCGCCTCTTCAATGCGTTTTTCCACGTCGGGAGGTGCTGTCTTCTCATTCATCCGGATGCTGTTGACGACACCAACCACGCCGCGCAACAGGCTTACGGTGCGTTCGGCCAGCTTCTTCTGGTAGCCCCAGTCCACGTTGCCGGATAGCGTTACCCAGCCATGCTCGACGCGAACCTTGATGACGTCCGCGGGCACATGCACGTGCCATTGCAGCGCCTCGCGCGCCGCCTCTGCAATGGCTTCGTCGAGGAAGGCTCCGGGCGGGTGCACGTCGAGCTTGACGACGACCGCGCGCACGCCGGAGACGCGTTCGGCGGCGCGTTCAGCGGCGAGCTTTTCCGCATAACTGGACAGGTGCCCGTTCAGCGTGACGATCCCTTCATGGACCTCCACGCCGATGGATGCTGCGTCGATCGCCGGGTCCCAATCGAGTTCGTCGGCGACGTCCCTCTGGATCTGATGATCTGTTTTCATGCTTTATCTCTGTTCGGACCCGGCGCCAGGGAGCGCCGGGTGTGGAGTCGATAGGCGGATGAGTGGTCAGGTGTGCAACCCGGTCGGCGCGCTGCCGGAACGCTCTCGCTCTCGCTCCTGCTCCTTGCGCACCAGCGAAAACAGCATGCCCCAGTCGGTCGCGAGGGCGGCGAACAGGTCATCGAGCGCAATCACCCCCGTCACGGCCTCGCCATCCAGTACCGCCAGGCGCCTTACGCCATGCGTCAGCATTAGTTGCAATGCATCGGCGACGACGGCATCCCGCGGGATCGCCACCAGGCCACGCGTCATCACCTCGACCACGTCGGTCTGGCAGGGGTCCGCCCCGGTGGCCGTCGCATTAATGACGATGTCCCGGTCCGTGACCATGCCCACCGCGCGCGTCCCGGCCGGTGAGTTCTCTGTCACGATCAACGCACCGACGTGGCGGTCCCGCATTTGCACCGCGGCTTCCTGCAGGGTGCAGGATAGTGGCACGTGCACGGCCTTCGCTGAACAGATATCCTTGACTTGCATCCCGGCCTCCTTTTTGACGCACTCGCTTAACGTACGGTAATACGTTGCTGGGTCGAGCTTTCCTTCTTGGGCAGCACCAGGCGCAGCACGCCGTCCTGGAAGCTGGCATCGATCTTTTCCGTGTCGATGTTGCCGTCCAGCGTAAAGGCGCGCTGCATCGAGCCGCTGTAGCGCTCCTGGCGGATCACGCGGTCGCCTTCCTTCACTTCGGAAGCCTTCTCGAGCTTGGCCGAGATCATCACGGTGCCACGGTCTACGCTGACGTTAATGTCTTCCTTCTTCACGCCCGGCAGGTCGGCGGTAATGGTGAAGCTGGTGTCGGATTCGGCCACGTCTACCTTGAACGCCAGCTCGCTGTCTGGCGCAATCCGCCAGTTGCGCAGCATGCTTTGCAGCATGTCGCCCAGCGGTTCGATCGAGAACGGGTCATAGCGCTTGAGGTTGCTCATCTTGGTCTCCTGGGATGACGGCGCGCGGTGCGCACCGGATGCTTCTTACTTTGGCAAGCCGGAGCGGCTGCGGCTTGTTTTGCATCAAAGGCTTGCACATTGCCACGGCGGCGTGCGCAGGTACCGGCAATGCTTCACATCTGCCCGCCCGGAATGCCTCGCGATTCGGCATGCCCCCTGTCAGGGAACCCTGACAAGGGACGCTGCATTTCTGACACGCAACTCAGCGCAGGCTTCTGGTTGTCCGGGCGCGGGCAGCCAATACTTCGAGCAAACAGATGGCGGCGCGCACGACGATGCGGTCGGCAAAACGAGACGGGCGAGGCGAGGGTCGGGATCAGGAAAGGGCCGGCAGGCTGGAGATAACCATGTTTGACTCGCGTACTGAATCTGATGGTGTTTATGATGTACAAAGCGTATCCGTCACGTTCGCCAGGGGGGAGGATCCGACGCCTGCGGGCCAGGTGTCGTGCGATTCCCGGGCCCGTTGCACGAGCTGCATGATGCGGAACATCTGCATGGCCGCCAGCCTGGAGGCCGGCGAAATGGCTCGCCTGGACACCGTCGTGCAGGGCTGGCGCTCGGTCAAGCAGGGCGAACGGCTGTACCGGGCCGGCGATCCGTTCCGAAGCCTCTATGCGATACGCGCCGGCTCGTTCAAGACCGTGGTGTCTCCGGAGCGGGGCAAGGAAACTATCTCCGGCTTCTACATGGCCGGAGACTCCATCGGCATGGACGGCGTCTGCCAGGAATCCCATAACTGCGATGCGATTGCCCTGGAGGATAGCGTGGTCTGCGTGATCCCGTTCCACCTGCTCGAGGCGCTTTGTCGCGAGATCAAGCCTCTGCAACGACAGTTGCACAAGATGTTCAGTGCCGAGATCGTCAGGGAATCGCGGCAGATGACGCTGTTGAGCAACATGTCCGCCGAGCAGCGTGTGGCGGCATTCCTGTTGAACGTCTCGGCACGCTACCGGGAGCGCGGCTATTCGGCCACGTCCTTTGTACTGCGGATGACGCGTGAGGACATCGGCAGCTTTCTCGGCGTGACGCTGGAAACAGTGAGCCGGACATTGTCCAAATTCCAGCAGGAAGGCCTGCTCACGGTGCAGGGCAAGTCCATCGAGCTGATCAACCTGGACGCCCTGGATGCGCGCTAGCGGCGTCATACCCGGTAAGGCATGGCGTGAACGCATGTAGATGACATGCTCCTGCCACGTATCGATCTCGAGCGGCCGGAACACCAGCGTGCCGCTTCGCGGGACGCGGCGGCGGCCATGACGTCTCCGAGCCGGCCGGGAATGCCGAGCTGATTGCCCGTGGACAGCGGTGGAGTGATCCAGGTCATGGGGACGGCAATCGGCCGGACATGGGTGACTTAGGGCTTCGTTGACTGCCGTCAACCTGAATGCCCTGGCGACCGCTACTTTGGAATGAGGCGTGTAGCCAAAGGCAAGATGGCTGGCGGTCACTCCGCGGCCATGCCGGCCGCGCCTGGTGTTTAGCTTTGTCCGTACGGACGTAACAGTGAGCCAAATATGGACGATGAGATCAGACAGAAGATCCTGAGTTTGTTGAGCCAGCACAGGATCATGACGCTTGCCACGCTGAGGCCGGATGGCTGGCCTCAGGCTACGACTGTCGGTTATGTGAACGAGGGACTCACGCTCTACTTCCTCTGTGGTCCGAGCAGCCAAAAAGCCGGGAATCTGGCATCGGACGACCGTGTCTCGCTGACAATTGACCACGATACGTCAGATCTCATGGCGATTACTGGCCTGTCCATGGCGGCGCACGCGCAACTGGTGGTCGATCCAGTTGTCGCGCACAGGATCTTGCAGTTGTTCCCATCAAAGTATCCGGAGTATCCGGAGCAAATGGCCTTGCCGGTGCCGATGCCCACCGTGGACGACGTCCGGATATTCAGGGTGACTCCGATGGTCATTTCCGTGCTTGACTATTCCAAGGGCTTTGGACATACGGATCTTGTCACCTGTTGAGCCGTGGGTCTTTTTGACGGAAAGCGAGAGTCCGTCCTGCAAACCGGGAAGCGTGTGGAAGAGCCAGTTCTGCAGCAGCGCCTGCGTCCGGGGAAGCCTATGTCAGGCTCATGCAGTTCGCTCAGACGGCTGCAAGAGGAACGAGGTGTCATGTGCGCAACATAAGGGCAGCTGTTGTCGTCATGCTCGCCATTAATCGGTGCCGCGGCTACCTGCGCCCCGGCGGGTATCAGGTAAATCTGCTCTCGATCGCGCGGGGGCTGCTTCTGGCGCTGACCGCCTTCGTGTCTCTTGGCGCCCTTGCAGAAGTCGCCATTCCGTCATTGACGGCGCGGGTGACTGACCTGACAGGTACGCTTACGCGCGAACAGCAGGCGTCCCTGGATCAGACGCTGCAGGATTTTGAGGCCAGGAAGGGAACTCAGGTTGCGATTCTCATGGTTCCCACGACCCGGCCGGAAACCATCGAACAGTATTCGCTTCGCGTGGTCGAGCAATGGAAGCTCGGGCGCAAGCGCGTCGATGACGGCGCGCTGCTCATCATCGCCAGGGATGACCGCACCCTTCGCATTGAGGTGGGCTATGGCCTCGAAGGCGTCCTGACGGACGCCACGAGCAAGCGGATCATCAGTGAAGACATTGTGCCCCGATTCAAGCAGGGCGATTTTTATGGCGGTGTCTCTGCGGGCATTGATCGCATGCTTGGGGTCATCGAAGGGGAGCCGCTGCCACCGCCGAAAGAAACGACAGGGGGAAGGGACGACCCCGTCCGGCAACTGATGCCAATCCTCCTTGTGCTCACTCTGGTTCTGGGTGGGGTACTGCGCTCCATGCTGGGGCGCCTCCCGGGTTCAGTCGCGACGGGTGGAGCCGTTGGGGTGGTCGCGTGGATACTCTCCGGAACCATCTTTGCCGGCATGGTTGCGGGTGCAATCGCGCTTTTGTTCACGTTGATGGGTGGCTCGCACATGGGCTTGCTAACTATTGGCGGCCGCTCCGGAAGAGGTCGCGGTCGCTCGGGCCCTGGCGGATTCGGCGGCGGGGGTGGCGGCTTTGGCGGTGGTGGTGCGTCCGGCAAGTGGTGATGGTAGTGCCGCTGGTGTCATGCGAGATCGGCACGCCATCCGGGTCGCCGGACGCTTTTCGAAATTCCTACGCAGGAGAGCATCATGGCCTTCAAGACCGTACTGGTCCAACTTGGGCGCGACATCGGCTGCGCAACGCGTGTTGGCGTTGCAGCGAACCTCGCCAAATGCAGCGGCGGTCATGTAGTGGGATTGACAGCAACCGGCCTGCCATTCGAGCGCATCCCGGACATCAGCAGCGATGCGCGGCGCTATCCGGATGTCGCCGGGCGTAGCGCGGCGGCACAGGCGGAGGAAGCGGGAACCGCGTTCCGGCGCATCATGGAGCAGGCAGCTCCCGGGGTTGGACACACCCATTTGTTGGTTGAGGAAGATCCGGGATGGGCGTTGGCGCAGGAAGGCCGCGTATCGGACATCGTCGTGCTTGCACCACCGCCCGACCCGTATTCGGTAGGCAGCCTTGCAGCCGAGACCGCCGAATATGTTTTGCTGAATGCCGGGCGGCCCGTGTTGCTGGTGCCGGATGCATACCAGGAGCTGGGGTTGGAACATATCGTGATCGCGTGGGATGGCTGGCGAGAGGCTGCTCGCGCGGTGGCGGACGCTATGCCGCTGTTGCTGCGCGCAGAGCGGATCACTATCGTGGCGGTATGGAACCGGGACGAGCGGCCCAGTCCGAAGTCGGAGCCGGTTGCGGGCCTGCGGCAATACCTCGAACGGCATGGCATCGCCGCGGGCGTGTACAACGAACCGACGAGCGAGGCGGTGGGTCGGGTGCTGCTCGAGGCTGCACGCAGCCTGAACGCGGACCTGCTGGTGGCCGGCGGATACGGACATTCTCGTATGCGCGAAGTGATGCTGGGAGGCACAACGCGGACGCTGATGCACCATGCCGAGATGCCGCTGCTGCTGTCGCATTGAATATCGGCGAAGTGCTCTATGCCACAAGCTCGCAGCGATTGTGCTGCACATAGACGCGTGGCTTGCGTGTTTCGTTGACCCGGTCTGGATTCGCAACCCACCGGCCTGGCGACTTAGGGTATGACTTTAGGACTCCGTTGACGGGCATCAACCCGAATGTCCTCGCGGCCGCTAATTTGGAAGGAACCCATAGCCGACGCCGAGGCCGCCATGTACCGCCGCATTCTCCTAGCCATCGATGGCAGCCGCTCTTCGCTAAATGCCCTGGAGCAGGCCGTGTCCATGGCGCTGGCCACCCACGCCGAGGTCAGTGCCATGTTCGTCGTCGACGACAGCGACCTGCTCTTCGAGATCAGGCCGGGATACCGGCCCTGGCTGATGGCCGAGATTATTGCCTATGGCAAGCAAGTGCTGGCGCGCGCTGGCGAGCGCCTGAGTGCCGCCGGCGTGCGCTGGAGCAGCAGGTTGACCGAGACCCCAGGCACACCCGCGAAAGTTGCCGAGGCGATCGTCGCGGAAGCGGACCACTGGAGCGCAGACATTATCGTCATGGGCACACACGGCCATCGCGGCGCACGGCGCATGGTGCTGGGTTCGGTCTCGGAGCACGTCGTCAACAAGACGGTTCGCCCCGTGCTGCTCGTTCGACAGCCAGGCTGCGATAGCGAGGGAGCCTGACCGTTCGGTTCCAGCCGGCAATTACCTCGCGAGATTCCGGTAGTCCTATAGGAGCGACGCAAATGAAGATTCTTAGGAGGCTTGCGCTTGGACTGTCGTCGCTGGCGATATCCGCTGCAACGATCGGTTGCGCCACTCGCGCCGCGCCCGCTGACGTGCAGATCATGGAGCAGCATGGCGTCTCCTACGTATCGGGCGGAGAAGAGGAAGCAGGCATGCGGAGGATGCTGGCCATTGCCGCGCGTTTCAATGTGCGGCTGACGATGGTGGACGCCGGGCGTGGCAACCCGTTGAGCGGCGCCACGGTGGTCGTAGCCAGCCAGGGGGGCCACGCCGTGCTGCACACTACCGCAAGCGGGCCGCTGTTTTACATGCAACTCAAGCCAGGTGCCTATCGGCTCGCGGTGGGCTACCAAGGGCGGGACCAGATGCGTGACATCGTCGTCGCAGGCGAGCCGCTCGACATGACGTTCCGGCTGCCGGTCAATACGCTCGAGGACGACTGGCTGCTCTGCGGCGCATCCCCCTGTGCGCGTCGTTGAGCCTGCCGCCCCGGAGGACCGTGCCCCCCGCGCGCACCACACCACTGCACACTTCGCTAGTTCGTGGCCGCTGATGGACAACCTCGCGGACGAGGAACGACGGAGCCGTCAGGGAAGAGGAAGAAGCGTTCAGGTCTCGTTCGGGGACAGCCAGGCGGGCCGCTCGACGTGGGCAGGTCTGGAATCCGCGATGCGCGACGCCTGGACGAAGTCATCGATCTCGGCGGTGGCATCCCCACTCAGCACATTGCGTTCGAGCAGTACGAGTGCCGGCGCGGGTGTCTTGCCCGTGAGCCTGGCTATTTCCGCCTCTGCCTGGAAGCCACCGCGAGCTGCCATCACACAGATTGTCGAAACGCGCGCGGCCAGCGGTGGCCTGGCGATGCTGGCACTGAGGAAGCTGCGCATCGGCG
Organism: Cupriavidus phytohabitans; assembly: GCF_017815025.1. Taxonomy (NCBI): domain Bacteria; kingdom Pseudomonadati; phylum Pseudomonadota; class Betaproteobacteria; order Burkholderiales; family Burkholderiaceae; genus Cupriavidus; species Cupriavidus phytohabitans. The sequence goes on along the minus strand of NZ_JAGIQB010000026.1, from coordinate 69,449 downwards.
CCGCCAGCCTGCCCATCCATACTGGTGCCAGGATCACAACGTGCTCGCAGCGATCGAGAGCCGGGCCCTCGTACCGGTACTCCACCTGGCGGTGAAAGAGGTTATCGATCACGCAACGGAGGTCGCCAAGGGCCCCGGCGCGGCTTTTCACGTCGGCGACCTCGGCGAGTGGCCATCCCGATCGCGCGGCAACGGCCTCTGCGACCTGGCGTACGGTGCCGGTGCGTGAGTAGTAAACGATTGCGGCTTGGATCATCGCAAGCTCCAGTCAGGTTGGCAGCGTGGATGTGCTGCCTCTGCAGCGTAGGTGCTACGTCGCGCCTGCAGTTGATGCGCATCAACCAGGAAATGCTGGGCCGCCCTACGCTGAATTCACCCAGTCAAAATCTGAGCCACCCCAGGCCTCGCATCGGCGGAGAAGACCCTATGTACAAGCGCATCCTCGTCGCCATGGACGGCGGCGCCGCTTCGGAACTTGCCCTGGAGCAGGCAATGATCATCGGGCGCGCCGCTAATGCGGAAGTAGAGGTGGTCCATGTGGTCGATGACCGTAGCCCGTTCCTGGATGTTAGTAACCTGGATCCGGTGAGATTGCTTGAGGATCTCACGACGGCGGGGGAAGGCGTCCTCGCCGCTGCCGCCAGCAGGCTCGCAGCGTCGGGCATTCGCCACGTAACCCGGATGCTGGGAAAGCCGACGGCCGATGGCGACGTTGCTACTGCGATCGCGACCGAAGCCAATGGCTGGGGCGCCGATCTGGTTGTGATGGGAACGCATGGCCGACGGGGCGTACGGCGACTTGTCATGGGCAGCGTCGCCCGCAGCGTGATTACCTTGGCCGTCGCGCCCGTCCTGCTTGTGCGCGCCGAAGAGACGTAGGCAGGCGAACAGACACTTTGGAGGACGTTGTTACGCGAGGAGAGCTATGCACAAGATCGACTTTTCGGGCGAAATCCCGGACTACTGCCCGACCGGACCAAGCCTGCAGTGTGCCGCGAAGGTGGACGACGCGCCGGCAACCTATGAGATCACCGCCGAGGCGCTTGAGGATCATTTCGGCGCACGCTCGTACCGTAGTGAAGACTTGCTGCCGGCGTTCATGCGCAACCGCCAGGACATCGAACGCGTCGCGGGAGCGCTGTTCGAGATGACAGGTGCGCGGCACATCGTGCTGCACAGCGGCCACTTTCGCTTCGCGGTGTGAGACGTACGTCGTGGCCGTCGAAATCCCCCCGGGGCGGTGTGCCCGACAAGGAGGGCCCCATGAAGAATCGCTTTCATTCCTGCAGGCGGGCAAGACGGCCAGGATGGTACAGGCTTGCCGCATGCGCGTTGGTGCCGTTATTCGCAGCGTGCACTGCCGTACCGGATCTGCTGCGGCCGCCTAAGCCACGCACGGCCGCGCTGGCAGGCAACCTGGAGCAACCTGTGCCTGGTGTTCCGGGCCACGGCCTCTCGTGCTCGGCTGACCGCACGGCCTGATCGCAACGCTTGCCACCGGGGCGCATTTGGACGAGGCTCCGACGCTCGCTCTATGGAAATCATAGTGGCGCGAACCAGGGCACCACCAGTACCGATCGTGGCACGGCCAGGAAGCCGGCTTGATGCACGACAGAGCCGGGGCGGGGTGCCGATATAGATTTAACCAAAGCCCGTTTGGAGGCTGCCTGATGGAGATAATCCATGGACTACGCAACGATTCTGGTTCATCTGGATGCTGGCCGTCGCGTGTACGACCGGCTGCAACTCGCCACCCAGCTGGCGCTGGGGTTCAAATCGACGATGATCGGCCTGCTTGCCGTCGGCAAGCCGGACCCTACGGCCGTGCGCTACCTGGTGGATGGTGACCGCTATCTCGCCTCTTACAACGAATGGCAGCATCAGGTCGGGGAGCGAGCCCGCCATGCGCTGATGGGCGCGACTGATGAGGTCGACGTCGTGACGGAATGGCAGGCACCGGACTGGGCTACGGCCGCGACCGTGCAGGCAGAGGCACATCGGGCAGACCTTGTCATCCTCGGACAGCACGATCCCACTGATGAGGCGGCCTACGCCGAGCCCGGCTTCGTTGAGTCCATTGTGCTGCAATGCGGGCGCCCCGTGCTGGTGGTTCCCTATGCGGGCCGGTTTCCGAGCGTTGGCAAGAACATCATGGTGGCGTGGAACGGCAGCCGCGAGTCGGCGAGGGCCATCCGCGATGCGCTCCCGCTGCTGCAGCGCGCAGGCACCGCAGCCGTGGTTTCGTGGACTCCGGATGGCGTCCTGAAGGGACCATGGGTTTCGCCGCCTCAATATGCCGTGGACTGGCTGGCTCGGCATGGCGTGGCAGCGCAGCTGAGCACCTTTGCAGCGGGAGACGGCGATGACGTGGGCCAGCTGTTGCTCTCACACGCCGCGGACAGAAACACTGACCTGATCGTCATGGGAGGCTACGGGCATAGCCGGATGCATGAGCTGGTCCTTGGCGGTGTTACCCGAACGCTGCTCGAGTCGATGACAGTGCCGGTAATGATGTCGCATTAATCACCGCGGTGAATCGGAGATGTGAGGGGACGTGCGATGCTGCAGTTGCCCGGGATACCGAGGCAAGTCGGCCGATGGCCATCAGTCCAGGTAGCGTGTCGCTCGATGAGATGCGATGAAAGATGACAGCCTGACACTCCGCCAGTTTGCGGAGGGCTTTTGGAACGAATTCCTTAGGCGTCGGCCGGCATTTCCTGTCTCCGATGGCATGTTTCCGTTCGAGCCGGCTACCCGTAAGCGGTACATCGAGGTCCACGGTCGAACCTACGCTGTCTGGCGAGCTCGCGCGATCAGGGCTGGCTTCTCTGCCGGGGATTTTTTCCGCACGAGCGTTTGTGTACGGGCGGCGATGTACTGAAATCGCCAGGCCGCGAGGGTAGGTGTGCCGCTCCCGTATCCAGCGCTACCAATGATGCCTGGCTGCAATGTGCCAGGCACAGCGCTGTGAACAACCCCCTGCTAGGGTTCCAGCACGTAGGTGCCGGGTGCGTCCGCGAGACCTTGGGCCGGCGCCTGCCGCGTGCAGCGCCCGGTAGAGTGGGCTGCCAGCCAGTCATGCCACGCCGGCCACCAGGAACCGTCGCGGTACTCCGCCATGCTGAGGAATTGCTCCGGGCTCAGGTAGGGCGCGTCGGCCCGTCGTGTATGCACATGATAGCGTCGGCCCGGGTGGCCCGGCTCGGACACGATGCCCGCGTTGTGGCCGCCAGAAGTCAGCAAGAAGGTCAGTTCGGCCTGGGTCAGCAAGTGCAGCTTGTACACGGAGCGCCAGGGCGAGACGTGGTCGTGTTCGGTGCCAACCACAAAGAGCGGGAGGTCGAGGTCCGAAAGGGCGACTGGCTGTCCGCCGACGCACAGCTTGCCGGTGGCCAGCTCGTTGCCCAGGAACAGCTTGTGCAGGCATTCCGAATGCAGGCGGTAAGGCAGCCGTGTGGTGTCGCGGTTCCAAGAGACCAGGTCGTTGGCGCGCAAACGTTGGCCGAGCAAATATTCGCTCATCCCCCGCGACCAGATCAGGTCGTGGGTATTGAGCATCTGAAAGGCAGACTTCATCTGCGGCCCGTCGAGATACCCTTGACTCCACATGAGGGCGTCGAGCGTGGCAAGAGAACTCTTGTCGATGAACAGCCCCAGTTCCCCCGGATCATGGAAATCGGTTTCCGCCGCAAACAGCGTCATGCTGGCCAGCGGCCCGCCGCCCGCGTCGCGCGCCAGCATGGCGGCGCCCGTGGCAAGCAGCGTGCCGCCCAGGCAATACCCGGCGGCGTGGATGTGAGCGCGGTCGCAGCGCGCGTGCACGGTCTCGATCGCTGCCAGCAGCCCGGTTTCCAGGTAGGTGTTCAGCCCGAAGTCGCGGGCCGAGGCGTCCGGGTTCTTCCACGAGATCATGAACACGGTATGGCCGCACTCCACAAGATAGCGCACCAGCGAATCCTCGGGCTTCAGGTCGAGGATGTAATATCGCATGATCCAGGACGGTATGATCAGCACCGGCTCGCGCCAGACCGTATCGGTGCCGGGTGCGGGCGCATACTCGATCAGTTCGATCAACGCGTTGCGGAACACCACCTTGCCGGGCGTCAGTGCCACGTCGCGCCCGGGCAAGTACTCCAGAGCGGGCCTCCCGGCGGGCAGGCCAGGCAACTCCGACAGCAACTCGCTGGCGTCCTGCAGCCAATGACGGGCTCCTTGCAGGAAGTTGGCGCCGAAAGTGCCCGCGGCGGTCCTGGCGACCGTCGGGTTCATCCACCAGACGTTGCCCGGTGAAAACAAGTCAAGCCATTGCCGGGCACAGAAGGCGACGATGTGCTGGTGATGTCGCGACAGACCGTCGATATCCTGCGTCAGCGACTCCCAGAAGGCTTCGTCGCGCATGAACGCATCGCGCCAGCAACGATAAGGCCAGTCCTGCCAGCCGGTATCGGCAAAGCGCTGGTCGCTGACATCGACTGACGGCGGCTCGGCCACGGTCGGCAACAGCCGTGGCGAATCCTCGATGCTGTGTTCCAGCCACACCTGCCAGGCCTGCATCATCTTTGCCGGGGCGATACCGAGCTGCAGTGCCCAGTCGAGCCCGGCCAGGCTCGCAGAGATCACCGACAGGCCGCCGGTGGCGCGGGCCAGGCTGGCGCGGGTTTGCTTGTCCAGCCAGACTTGTGCCGGCATGGCGGGCGGCGGCGCGCATTCTGGTATGGCCGCAAGGCTGGGCGGCTGCGCCCGGTCATCGATTCTCATTGCAGGTGCTGCCCGCCGTTGATGGCAAAGTTGGCGCCGGTGACGAATGCGCCGTCGTCGCCGCACAGGTAGGAGATCAGTGCCGCGACCTCCGCCGGCTTGCCAAGCCGGCCGACCGGGATGGTCGGCAATACGTCCCGCTCGAGAATTTCGGTGGGCATGTCCGTCACCATGTGCGTATCCAGGTAGCCAGGCGATACCGTGTTGACGGTGACGCCTTTGCGGGCGAGTTCCAGCGCCAGCGCCTTGGTGAAGCCATGTACCCCCGCCTTGGCGGCGGCATAGTTGGTCTGGCCAAAAGCGCCTCGCGAGGCATTGACCGAAGAGATATTGACGATCCGGCCCCAACCCCGCGCCACCATCGGCTCAACCAGCGGGCGCGTCATATGGAAGAGCGAGTCGAGGTCCGTGCGCAGCACGAAGTCCCAGTCGGCCTTCTCCATCTTCCGCAGGGTCCGGTCGCGCGTGACCCCGGCATTGTTGATCAGGATGTCGACGTCGCCGACCTCGCTGCGCACGTGCGACACGCAGCGCTGACAGGACTCGAAGTCTGTCACGTCGACCGGGAATGCTGTGAATTCGCGGCCGGCGTTGCGTTGCGCACCCAGCCAGTGGGCGACGTGGTCATTGTGTTCCGAGTGTGTGACTACGACGCGCACGCCGTCGGCCAGCAGCCGCACGGCAATCGCTTCGCCGAGGCCGCCCATGCCTCCCGTCACCAGGGCGATGCGTTGTCCGGCCATCTCGTCAGCTCCGTGCCGCGGCAGCCGGGCGCGCCCGGGCCGGGGCCTTTGCGCCTGGGGTTGGAACGGCCATCAGGCGGCCGACGTTGTCGAACATCTCGCGCGCCGATTCCGCAAAGGGCGCGTAGACGCCTCCCTCCACCATGACTTTTCGCTGGTAGTCCTGCCAGGCTTCGGTCGACTCGCGCAGGTGCTCCATGAAGGCGGAGGCCATCTCGATGTAAAGGCTGCCAAAGTCGCGTGCATGTGCGGCGCTGCGCTCAAACTGCGCGGCCAGAATTTGAGCGGGCAGGCCATGGAAGGCGTTCCAGTCGGATGCATCGTTGACGCGCACGAGGGCCTGCCGGGCGCCCTTGATGTCCTCATCCAGGGTCTTGAGGCGGAGCCTGAGCAGCATCTGGTGCGATTCTTGCCAACGCAGCCATATGCGCACGGCGGACTGCTCGGCGCAGCGCGCAAGTTCGAAGGCGGGATCGCTATGGTCTGGCATGGTGGAACTCCTATAGCAAGCGGATGACCTGCCCGGGGCGCGCAGGCCTGGATAAGTCTAGGAGGGCGATCCTGGCGGGAATTGACATATCGCAAGGAGCGCGCAATGCGTCGGAGCGCGCAGGTATCGCCAGGCCGTGGCCTGCGTTTGTCAGAGCACAAGGGTCGCATGGCCGGCGGCCGTACCCCACGCCTGACATGGCCGATCAGGAACCCGACACTGAAGATGTCCTCCTACGTGCCGCGCGCAAACAGGCGTTCCTTTGATCCATCCCAAATGGCAGGGCCCGCTCGCCGCCTACGGTAATTCCAGGGGGCCGTGCCGGCCCCGTCATCTGGAGCACGACGTGACACATCCCATCGTCTTATCCGAAGCCGGCGTGGAATACCTGAAGCTGCCGGCACCGCAAACCGACGGCGGCATGCCGCTGCTGACCGCGCTGCAGCAGCGCCGCTCTACGCGACATTTCGCCCCGCGGAGCCTGGATGACGCACTGCTGTCGTCCCTGTTGTGGGCCGCTTTCGGCGTCAATCGCCCGGGCACCGGCCTGCGCACCGCGCCCTCGACCCGCAACTGGCAGGAAATCGACTTGTACGTGGCGCTGCGCGACGGCCTGTACGTGCTCGAACCGGCGGACTGGCGCCTTCGGCTGGTCATCGGCGAAGACCTGCGCGCGGCCACCGGCCTGCAGGACTATGTTGCCGAGGCGCCATTGAACCTCGTCTACGTCAGCCGGCTCTCCAGGCTCGACGAGACCGACAAGCCGCTGCGCCAGTTCTATACCGCGCTGGATACGGGGTATATCAGCCAGAACGTCTACCTCTTCTGCGCCGCGTCTGGCCTGGCCACCGTGGCGCGCGGCCTGCTGGACCGCCGCGCCCTGGCCGCGGCCATGCGGCTGGAGCCCGACCAGCGCGTGATCCTGGCCCAGAGTGTGGGCTATCCGGCGTAAGCCACCCCCAGGCAGCCACAGGAGAAGGACCATGCCATTCATTGACAGGGCCGACGCCGCCAAACAGCTGGCCCGTGTGCTCGATGGCCACGTTGGAGAACGGCCATTGGTGCTGGCCGTACCCCGGGGCGCGGTGCCGATGGGCGCCATCATTGCCGATACGCTAGGTGGAGACTTTGACGTCGTGCTGGTGCGCAAGCTCGGCGCGCCAGGCAACCCCGAGTACGCCATCGGCGCCGTGAGCGAGAGCGGTTGGACCTATCTCACACCCTATGCTGCTGCGGCAGGCGCCGACAGCGGCTACATCGAGCGCGAGCGCGCAGCCCAGCTTGAAGTGCTGCGGCAGCGCCGGACTGCCTACACACCCGGGCGGGAGCCGATCCCCGCCACCGGACGCGAGGTTATCGTCGTGGACGACGGCCTGGCCACCGGTGCCTCGATGATCGCCGCGCTGCACGCCATCCGCGAGCAGAAGCCCGCGCGACTCATCTGCGCGGTGCCGGTCGCGCCGCCGCGGACGCTGGAGCTGTTGCAGCCCTATGCTGACGAAGTGGTGTGCCTGGAGTCTCCGGCCGGCTTCCGGGCAGTGGGGCAGTTCTACCGGGACTTCTCGCAGGTCGAGGATGCGGAGGTCGTGGCATGCCTGAAGGAGCGGTAAAGACAACACGCGAGGAGGGGTTCATGAAAGGCGACAGGCAGCTGCAGCAAGACGTGACCGCGGCGCTGATCTGGAATCCGGCGGTCCATGGCAACGAGATCGGGGTCCAGGTTCAGGACGGCGTCGTCACGCTGACCGGGCACCTTGGCACTTTTGCCGAGAAGTACGCGGCGGAAGCGGCCGTCAGGCGCATTCCCGGCGTGCGAGCGCTGGCCGTGGAATTGGACGTTCACCTGCCCGACGATGCGCGCCGCACCGATGCCGACATTGCCCGGGCCGCAGCCAACGTACTGTCCTGGAATGCGATGGTGCCGGCCGACCGTATCCGGATCCTGGTCGAACACGGTGTGGTGACGCTGAGCGGCGATGTCGACTGGTACTACCAGCGCACCACCGCCGAGCACGCCGTGGCCGGACTGTTCGGCGTGGTCGGCGTTACCAATGCGCTAGCCATCCGGCCTCGTGCCGACAAGCAGGACGTCGCGGCACGGATCCAGGCGGCCATCGCACGCCAGGCCGCCAGCGACGCCGACCAGGTAACCGTGACGGTGAGGGACGGCGCGGTGACGCTGACCGGCATCCTGCGCACGCTGGCGGAACGCGAGGCGGCATTCGAAGCGGCCTGGTCTGCGCCAGGCGTCAGCGCGGTCGTCAACCAGATCGAAGTCAAGCCCGGCTAAGCTCTGCAACGATGCACTATCGAGGCCTGGCTGCCTTGCCGGCCTCAACGGTCAGCGCATCGGCAGCGCGCGCCAGGTCCTGCAGGGCAGTGCTGACGATGACCGGATAGGGTGCCGACTGCTCCAAGGCACGCAGGCGGGCGGGCAGCGCGGCCAGTTGCTGTGCGGCATAGCCCCGGCTGGTCAGCAGCGGCACGTCTGGCGCCACACGCCGGCCATCCGCCATGCACGGCTGCATCAGCGGCAGCCCGTCGCAGGCATCCCCTTCGATCGTCAGCGTATCGCCGAGCATGGTGCCGTCGGCGCCGTAACGACGGTAGCACTGCTTGCGGCCAGGCCAGGTGGCCTTGCCTTCCGAGCGCTTGCGCCGCGGCAGGCCCGCGTACTCGGTCAGCTTGTACGCGCAATCGAGATACGGGGCATCGGCCGAGGTGTTCATGCGCGTACCGACGCCGAAACCGTCAATGGGCGCGCCTGCTGCTACCAGGTCGCGGACGCGAAACTCGTCCAGGTTGCCGCTGGCAAAGATGCCGATCGACTGCAGGCCGGCGCCGTCAAGGATGGCGCGTACCTGGCGCGCATGCTCGCCGAGGTCGCCGCTGTCGATGCGCACCGCCTTGACGGCGATCCCGCTGGCGCGCAGCGTTGAAGCCAGTGCCGCCACCTTGTGCGCGGCGGCCTCGGTATCGTAAGTGTCGATCAGCAGCGTGGCGTTGTCCGGCTGCGAGCGCGCGAACGACGCGAAGGCCTCGGCCTCGTCCAGGTGCGCCTGCACATAGGAATGGGCCATGGTGCCATACGACGGGATGGCGAAGCGCACACCGGCCAGCAGCGTCGCGGTGCCCGTGAATCCCGCCAGATAGCTGGCCCGTGCCGAAAGCAGGCCGGCTTCGGCGCCGTGCGCGCGGCGCAGGCCGAAATCGACCAGCATGCGCCCCGGCCCCGCCAGCACCACGCGCGCCGCCTTGCTGGCCACGATGGTCTCGTAGTGCAGCAGGTTCATGACCCGGCTTTCGACTAGCTGGGCCTGCTGGATCGGCGCGGTGATGCGCAGGATGGGCTCGTCCGGGAAGAACACCGTGCCCTCCGGCATGGCCTGGACTTCCCCGCTGAAGCGGAAGTGCGCGAGCGATTGCAGGAACGCCGGGCTGAAATGCCCGGTCGACGCCAGCTGGTCAACGTCGTCCGCGCTGAAGCGCAGCCGCTCCAGGTAGGCGAGCACCTGTTCCAGTCCCGCGGCCAGCAGGAAGTTACGGCCCGGCGGCAATTTGCGCACGAAGAACTCGAAGCTGGCGATATCGCTCATGCCGCTGTCGAAGTACGCCTGCATCATGGTGAACTCGTACAGATCGGTCAGCAATGGACTTTCGCTATCGATGGTAGTCATGGCGGATCACGCAGGCGGTGGAGTTACTCAGTAATCTTCGCCGAACATCGAAGACCCCAGGCTCGTGCCGGCATCGCCCTGGCTGGTCGGGCTGCGCTGGATCGCGATCATGCAGTCCGTCGTCAGTAGCAGGGAGGCGACCGACACGGCGTTCTGCAGGGCCGTACGTACCACCTTGACGGGGTCGATCACTCCCAGTTCGATCATGTCGCCATAGCGCTCGGTGCCGGCGTCGTAGCCGAGCGTGCCCGCGCCGGCGCACACCTGGTGCACCACCGCGTCGGCGTCCGCGCCGGCGTTGGCGGCGATCTGCCGCATCGGTGCGGCCAGTGCCGCGTGGACGATGTGGGCGCCGGCGGCCTGCTCGGCATTCGGCGCCTGCCAGGCTTCGAGGGCGGCGCGGGCGCGCAGCAGCGCCACGCCGCCGCCGGCGACGATGCCCTCGTCCACCGCCGCGCGGGTAGCGTGCAATGCATCCTGGAAGCGGTTCTTGCGCTCGTGCAGCGCGCTCTCCGTGGCCGCGCCCACCTTGATCACCGCCACGCCGCCGGCCAGCCGGGCCAGGCGCCGTTGCAGGGCCTCACGCTCATAGTCCGAGCGCGCCTCGTCCAGGCGCAGGCGCAGGGCGGCAATGCGCTCGGCTACGCGCGGGCGTTCCTCACCGGAGCCGATCAGGGTGGTGGTATCCTTGCTGACCTCCACGCGGCGGACTTCGCCAAGCTGTTCCAGCGTCACGTGCTCGAGCGAGATGCCGGCCTGCGGCGAGACCACGGTGGCGCCGGTCAGCGCAGCGAGGTCGCCCAGCTGCTCGGTACGCGAGTCGCCGAAACCGGGCGACTTGACCGCGCAGCTCTTCAGCGCGCCACGCAGATTGTTCACCACCAGCGTGGCGAGGGCCTCGCCCTCCACGTCGTTGGCGATGACCAGCAAGGGCCGGCTGGCGCGGCTCACGGCCTCCAGCACGGGGAGAAGCTGCGCGATCGCGGCAATATTCGCGTCGCACAGCAGCACCAATGGCGATTCCAGCACGACGGCTCGGCTCTCGTTGGTCGCGAACAGGGGCGATAGATAGCCACGATCGATCAGCGCGCCGTCGGCGATGTCGAGTGCGTCGTCGAGCTTGGAGCCATCCTCCACGCTGACGGCACCATCCTTGCCAACCCGCTCGACCGCCTGCGCCACCAGCGCGCCGACGGTCTGGTCGCCGCTGGCCGAGATCGTGGCGATCTGGCGCATTTCGTCGGTGTTGCCGCAGGGACGGGCACTTTCCAGCAAGGCGCCGGCGACCAGCTTTCCGGCGGCCTCGATGCCGCGCTTGAGTTGCATGGGATCGTGGCCGGCTTCGACGTACTTCACGCCCTCGGCCACGATCGCGTGGGCAAGTGTAGTCGCGGTCGTGGTGCCGTCACCGGCGATCTCGCTGGTGCGCACCGCAGCCTCGCAGAGCAGGCGGGCGCCCATGTCGGCGAACGGATTGGCCAGCGTCACCGACTTCGCTACGACCACGCCGGAATTGGCGACCAGCGGCACCATGTCGGGCCGCTCCACGATCACGTTGCGCCCGCCTGGGCCCAGCGTCACCTTGACCGCGTGGGCCAGCTGCTCCACGCCGCTCAGCATCATCCGGCGCGCGCCCTGGTGAAAGATAAGTGTTCTGGCAGGCATGACGATCTCCACGTTGACACGGGTGGGTCTGGCTCGCTTTACGATAGTTGGCGTGCCGGTCCACACGTTGATGCACCGCAAACGCCAGGGTCGCGCATACTGCCCGTGACAGGCGCGCTTCAGTCCAGCCAGTCGCTGTCCAGCGCGGGCACGGGATGCCCCGGCTGCAGCGGTTCCAGCGCGGTGGTCTCGTCCAGGTGGAAGAGGGCGTCGAACTGGCCGGCGATCGAGGCATCGAAGTAGTGGCTGGCGCGCTCCGTGCGCGGCAGGTAGAGCACGCCGATGGCGCGCTCCAGCATCACCTCGAAGAGCGGGTGGCTGGCCTGGGGCCCGAGCGGCAGGAAAAAGCGGTCAAGCCCGGTGCTGTGGAACAGTGCCTCCCAACTGTCTTGCAGCGCCGGCACCACGGCCTTGTGTTCAGGGTCGCCGTCCCATTCGGAGGCGGCGCAGACGTGGCCGGTGTAGGTGGTAAAGCCGACCAGCAGCGCTTGCACACCGGCCTGCTGGCGCACCAGTTGCCCGAGATTCCACTCGCCGCGCAGCTGCGATTCCGTGGCGCGCGCATCGCCGAGGTGGGAATTGTGGGCCCAGACCACAATGCGTCCGCTGCCGCCGCGGCGCAGCCGGTAGGCGGCCAGCGAAGACAGCGTCTGTGCCATGTGCGCGTCGCGCAGGTTCCAGGTGCTGACACGGCGGCCGAACATCTCGCGGTAGTAGGCTTCGGCATTGACGACCACCGTTGCGTTGCGCTCGGCAAAGTAGTGCGAATCCATGGCCGCCAGGCCGTTGCGGGAGATGTAGGCGGCCTCGTCGGTGCGCAGCTGCAGCAGCTGGCGGATGGCGCCGTCGCGCGCTGGCGCGCGCAGCCCGGACGCGGCCTGGTAGCCGTAGGCGGTTGGATCACGTACATGGTCGAGCGCGGCATAGTGCTGCCGGGCAGCCTCGGCCTGCAGCGGGTCGGCGTGCTCCAGATAGCGGATCACGGCCTCGGCCGAGCGATACAGGCTGTAGAGGTCGAGCCCATAGACACCGACCCTCCGCTCCGGCGGCAGGCCGGCATTGTGTCCGCGCAGCCATTCGATGAACGCCAGGAACTCCCGGTTGCGCCACATCCAGGACGGGAAGCGCTCGAAATCGCTCAGGGCCTCCCCGGCGCTGTCGTCGCCCTCGCCCTGCACATAGCGGTTGACACGCCAGGCGTCGGGCCAGTCGCCTTCGATGGCGACGGCATCGAAGCCCTGGCCACGGATCAGCGCCTGCGTGATCTGCGCCCGCATCCGGTAGAACTCGGCCGTGCCGTGCGTGGCTTCGCCAAGCAGAACAAAGTCCTTGCCGCGGGCCATGTCGAGCAGTGGCTCGTAGTCGGAGGCATTGCCCTGCAGGCGCTGTGCAGCCGCTCGGACTGCAAGGAAAGGGGTAAGCGGAGATGCCATGGGGTACTCCTCGGATGGCTACTGCATGACGGGTTCGTCGTGCGGCGCTGTCGCGCCCGCCTGCATCAGGGCGTCGAGCGCGGCCCGGTCGACCACTTCTTTCTCAAGCAGCAGGTGCGCCAGCCGGTCGAGGCGCGCGCGCTGCTCGAGCAAGGTCTGCCGAGCCCGCTCGGCGGACTGGTCGAGGGTGAGCCGGATCTCTTCGTCGATGGCCTGCGCGGTGCGCTCGCTGTACTCGCGTTCCGGCCGCGACAGGGCGGCCGCGGAGGGCAGCAGGGGGCTGCGTGCGCGCTCGTAGCACGGCAGACCGAGCGATTCGCTCATGCCGAACTGGGTGATCATCTGCCGCGCCATGTCGGTGGCGCGTTCCAGGTCGTTCTGCGCGCCGGTGGAGACGTCGCCGAAGACGATCTGTTCCGCAGCGCGCCCGCCCAGCAACACATCCAGCCGGTCCAGCAACTCGCTGCGGCGGAGCAGGTAGCGGTCTTCGGTCGGGGTCTGCTGCGTATAGCCGAGCGCCGCAACGCCGCGCGGAATGATGGAGATGCGCGAGACCCGGTCCGCATGGCGGCGGCATTCGGCGACCAGTGCATGTCCCGCCTCGTGGTAGGCAATGGTCTGCTTTTCCAGCGGGATCATGATCCGGTTGCGCCTTTCCAGCCCGCCAACGATGCGGTCGAGGGCCAGGTTGAAATCTGCGTTGTCGACCGCCGGCTTTTCGTGGCGGGCGGCCAGCAGGGCGGCCTCGTTGACCAGGTTGGCAAGATCGGCGCCGGCAAAGCCCGGCGTGCGCGCGGCCAGTTCACGGAGATTGACTTCCGGAGCCAGTTTGACATGACGCACATGCACGCCAAGGATCTGCTCGCGACCTTTCAGGTCGGGGCGGTCCAGCACGATATGGCGATCAAAGCGACCCGGCCGCAGCAGTGCAGCGTCGAGGATTTCCGGCCGGTTTGTGGCGGCCATGATGATCACGCCCTTGTTGGTGTCGAAGCCGTCCATCTGCACCAGCAGCTGGTTGAGCGTCTGCTCACGTTCGTCCTGGCCACCGGCCACGTTGAAGGTACGGGTCTTGCCCAGCGCGTCGAGCTCGTCAATGAAGATGATGCACGGCGCCTTCTGCTCGGCCTGCGCGAACAGGTCGCGCACGCGTGCCGCGCCCACGCCGACGAACATTTCGACAAACTCGGCGCCGCTCATGCTGAAGAACGGCACCGCGGCCTCGCCGGCAACCGCGCGCGCCAGCAGGGTCTTGCCGGTGCCCGGGGCGCCCAGCAGCAGCACCCCCTTGGGGATCTTGCCGCCCAAGCGCCGGTACCGCTCGGGATTCTTCAGAAAGTCCACCACCTCCATCAACTCGACCTTGGCCTCGTCGATGCCGGCCACGTCGGCAAAGGTCACCCCGGTCTCCTGCTGCAGATAGACCCGGGCCTTGCTCTTGCCGATCTCCATCAGCCCTCCCGCGGCATTCCCGATGCGCCGGAACAGCATGCTCCAGATCGCGAAGAAAGCGAGTGCCGGCACGAACCAGGACAGTAGCGTGCCCAGCCATCTGGCATCGGCCTGCCCGGCATAGCGCACATGGGCCGCGTCCAAATCGGCGAGCAGTCCGGAATCGCTGATGCGGGCCGTGGTGAAGGCCCGCTCGGGGCTACCGCCGCGCTGTAGCGCGGCCGCCTGGTCGGCTGGCAGGAGGGTCTCGACCCCGGCGGTCGCCATCGTGCCGCTGATCGCCGTCTCGCCGACAGTGGCGCTGCGCACCTTGCCGGCCTTGAGCAGGGCCTTGAAGTCGCTGTAGGCAAGGGTAGTGACGGTTTCTGTGGCGACGTAGAACTGGAGTGCCAGCGTCGTCAGGACCGCCGCGAGCAGGTACCAGAGTGAGAAGTTCAGTTTGCTACGTTCCATGGCCGTCGTCAGGTGGCAGTGGGCAGTCGGCGCCCGGGAACTCGCTGCGCCACGGTGGCGCCGGTGGCGAATGGTCTGCCCGGCCGGCGAAACGGGTGGTGTGCGACGGCGGCGATGCGCCCGCGGGTGGAAAAGATACACGGCCGACTTGCGCAAGAAGCGCTTCACTTCAGCTGCGTGGAGGTGTCCCACGCCATTGTTCGGGTCGATGTGAGGGTTGTGCTTCATTCCAAGATAGCGGCGCGTCGGGGCTGGTCTTTGATCAGTATCAATGGGCACCATCACAACGATGGCGGCCTTGCAGAAGCCCCAGGAGCCCAGAACCCCGCTGCGGGCGGCGAGCGGCCGTCCTTGATGTGCCATCAACTCGGATGCCCATCGCGTGCGCGACTTCCAGAATCTCTGCCCAGGGCTGGCCAAGGCGCGGCGGGGCTGGCTCCAGGCCCCCCGATGTGCGCAACGCCCGCCCGTTGCCTGAACTGCGCAGTTTGCTGCGGCGGACCATGTAGCCGGCACTCTGCGCGGATGTCTGACCATTGTTTGATCCAGCCCAAGCTTGTAGCCGCACAGGCGCATAGCTTTAACAGTGTGGGCGCGTCCTCCCCCTGGGATGGAGCGCCAATGATGCAGGGACGCCACTCGCGCTGCAGCGGGCCGGCGACCGGCGTGCATGTCCATGACCAACGAGGTATCAAGATGAAAGTCCGCGCGCAGTCAATCAAGGTCCGGCCGGTCCGCTGGCACCCGTTCCCCGTCGAGCATATGCCTGACCGCTACAAGCAGCCGGCGGCGGCCCCGGCGCTGGCGAGTTGCCCGATCTGCCATGCTGTGTTTATGCGCGGACGCTGGCAATGGCGCTCGATACCACCGGGCGCCGCCACATTGGTCTGCTCGGCCTGCCAGCGCATTTCCGACAAGATGCCCGCCGGGAGGGTGAGGCTGGACGGCGCATTCGAGGCGACGCATCGGGCCGAGATGCTGGCGCTGGTACGGCACCGCGAAGGCCAACTCCGGGCACAGCATCCGATGGAGCGCGTGATGGCAATCGATTCCGGAGAGCAAGGCACGGAGGTCACCACGACCGGGCTGCACCTGGCGCGGGACATCGGTAATGCCATCCACCATGCCTACCGGGGAACGCTCACGATCGATTACGGTAACGCCGAGACCGAACTGGACGTGCGCTGGCACAGAGAGTGACGGCGGCGCGCCATCGTCAAGAGCGGGAAGAGAGAGAAGGGGACGTCTCATGCAGCACATCACCACGGAACAGGTGCGAATCCACATCGGCGATATCGCGCTGCCCGGCGACCTTGCCCTGCCCGAGGCTGCATCCGGCCTGGTCTTGTTTGCACATGGAAGCGGCAGTTCGCGCCACAGTGTGCGCAACCGCGAAGTCGCATCGATGCTGAACCGGATGGGCCTGGGCACGCTGCTGTTTGACCTCCTGACGACGGACGAGGACGTCGGCATGTCGAGGCGGTTCGACATTGCCCTGCTTAGTGAGCGGCTCAAGGCCGCCACGGTATCTGTCGCGCATCTGGTGCGCGAGCGCCACCTGCGGCTCGGGTACTTCGGCGCCAGCACGGGAGCTGCCGCGGCCGTCCGTGCCGCCGTGGAGTCGCCGCCGCACATGCGGATCGACGCGGTCGTATCGCGCGGCGGCCGTGTCGACCTGGCCGGCCATGAGTCACTGTGCCATTTGCAGGCGCCGACGCTGATGATTGTGGGGGAAGCGGATCCAGCGGTGCTGAATCTCAACGCGCGCGCCATCGCCTGGATGCCATGCGAAAGGCGGCTGGAGGTGATTCCCGGCGCCACTCACCTGTTCGAGGAGCCGGGCGCGCTGGACCAGGTCGGCAAGCTGGCCGGCAAATGGTTCTGCACGCATTTTGAAGGGCCAGCGCATCCCGCGCCACATGACCCCGCCGGCTAACCGCCCGCCCGGCTGCGGCCGGTGGTAGTTTGTAGTTCAAACGATTTTTAAGGTGCCGTGCGGACGCATGGCGAAGACTCAGTGAAAAAGGAGAATGACATGAACGATATTCGCGCCGAGCTGATGCTACACAAGGATGCACTGGCCCGTGATGCCAACACGCTGCTGGCGGATGTACAGGCCTTATTGCGCGATGTGGCCGACGAAGCCGGTCTGGAAAGCACCCAGGCACGCGCACAACTGGGCGCACGCCTGCACGCGCTCCAAGAGCGCCTGGCCATGCAACGCCAGGCGGCCCGGATGCGGGTCTCGCAATGGGTCGACACCACGGATCGCTACGTCCACGCGCATCCCTGGGAGAGCATCGGCTCCGTCGCCGCGGTCGCAGCCGTGGCCGGCGCGCTTGTCGCACTGGCCGTCGCCCGCCGCTAGCGCGGGCACGGCATGCCCGATGCGAGCCTGCAAGGAAGCCTGCATGGATCCGATCGTGTTCGCCATGCCCGGCAACGAACGGCAGGCAGCCGCCATCGCCGCCTGCCTGTCCGGCCGTCCGGGCGAGGCGGAGGTCCGGCGCTTTCCCGACGGAGAGTCCTACGTCAGGCTGCTGCAGCCAGTGGCCGGTTGCGAAGCCATGGTGGTGTGCACGCTGGATCGTCCGGACGCCAAGCTGGTGCCGCTGCTCTGGCTCGCCGCCGCTGCCAGGGAGGGCGGTGCCGTGCGGGTCGGACTGGTCGCGCCATACCTGGCGTACATGCGCCAGGACAAAGTCTTCCAGACAGGGGAGATCGTGTCGGCGCGCCATTTTGCGGCGCTGTTGGGGGCTGGCTTCGACTGGCTGGTCACGGTGGACCCGCACCTTCACCGAATCGCCAGCCTGGGCGAGATCTTCACCAAGCCGGCGATTGCCGTGCATGCCGCCCCGGCGATCGCGTCATGGATCGGCCAGGCAGTGCGCGCGCCGTTGCTCGTCGGCCCCGACGAGGAGAGCCAGCAGTGGGTAGACGACATCGCCAGCCGCTGTGGCGCGGATAGCATTGTCCTGGCCAAGCAGCGCTTCGGCGACCACGAGGTCAGCATCGACGCGAGCTGCCTGCCCGCGGCCGCTGGCCGGACGCCGATACTGGTCGACGACATGGTCTCCACCGCGCGCACCATGCTGGCGGCGGCGCGGCTGCTGCGCGAACATGGCTACCCGACGCCGGTCTGCGTGGGTATCCATGCGCTGTTCGCGGAGGCAGCTTACGCCGAGTTGCGAGCGGCGGCGGCCGACATTATCACGTGCGACACCGTTGCCCACCCATCCAACCGAATTCCCGTGGCGGAGCAGCTGGCAGCCGGTATCCGGCTGGCACTGCAGATGCCTGCGGGTTCAGGAGAATCATCATGAGCAGCCTAACCGCGCAGGAAGCCGCCTCGCTGGCGGCGCAGCTTGAAGCGGAGGAAGCGCGCATCCATGCCGCTGTTGGTTCGGCCGATACGCCGATGACACCATTGGCACAGCGTGAAGCGCGGGACGAGGCCGACCTCGCGGACGAAGAAACCACGCAGCGGCAGGAAGACGCGATGCTGGACCACTACCGCATGCAACTAGCCGACATCGCCGCCGCGCGGGCACGGATGCAGCGCGGCCAGTACGGCAACTGCATCGATTGCCAGCAGCCGATCCCGTTTTCGCGCCTGCAGGCGTACCCGACCGCGAAGCGCTGCGCCGCGTGCCAGCGCCGGCACGAGCATCTTTATGTGTGACCCGTCAAGCAGGTCGATGGGGCGTTGCCGGGTGTGATAGCAAGCGAGGCTGGCGCTGCTTCAGATGGCGGCCGTGGCCCTGGGGTCAGCGCGGCCGGGCGTAGCGCGGCCCGTGAAGCTGCCTGGCGACGCGATGAAGGCACGCTCGGCCTCGGTCAGCGGCTCCTGGACACGCATCTGCCACGCCAGCACGCCGTCGTCGGCATCCGACAGGTCCCGGCCCGCCCTGGCACGGGCGGCGATGCGGGCGCGCAGCGTCTCGGGGCTGGCTTCGCAGGTGACGATGGCGAAGGGGACGCCAAGGCGGCGGGCCTGGGCCGCAAAGCGTTCGCGCTCGGCGCGGACCAGGAAGGTGGCGTCGGCAATCATCGGGAAGCCGGCGCGGCAACCGAGCCGGCAGACGGCGAGTAGGCGTCGGTAGGTCCGCGCCGTTTCGCTGGCGGCATACCAGCCACCCGCAGGCATCACACCGCGGTGCATGCCCTTGCGTACCGCGTCGGAGCGCACACGTACCATCGCCCCGGCCTCGCTAATCTGTGCAGCCACCGTGGACTTGCCGCTGCCGGACAGGCCATGCATCAGCACCATCGCACCGCGACGGTGACCGAGGCACCGCCAGGCCAGCGCCAGCAGCCTGCCTGCCTCGGCCTGCGCCGGCGCCATGGGCGCGCCCGCGGCGTGTTGCTGGCAAGCGTGCTCCAGCAGCACGCGCGCGCGCACCAGGGCCCGCATGGCGAGATAGAAGGGCAGTACGGCCAGCGCGCTGTAGTCTCCCGATTGTTCCAGGTAGCCGTTGAGCAGCCGGAAGGCCAGCGCCGGTCGGCCATGGTGCAGCAGGTCCATGACGGGGAAGGCCAGGTCGCTGATGGTATCGGTCCAACGCAGCGCGGCGTCGAACTCCAGGCAGTCGAAAGGCGTCGGCACGCCGTCCAGCAGCACGATGTTGCCCAGGTGCAGGTCGCCATGGCATTCGCGTACATGGCCGTTGCGCAGACGTGCCCGGAACGCGCCCGCGAGCCGCGCGGCCTCGCTGCGCGCCCGCATGCCCACGCGGCTGACCAGGTGCGAGGCCTGCGCCAGCCGCCCGATGCCGCCCAGGCACTCCGCCAGGGTCGCATCGAGGCGGGCCGGCGTGCCAAAGCCATCGGAGTGGACCGCGGGCGGCTGCGCCTGGTGAAAGGCCGCAAGGCTGCGCGCCAGCGCATCGATATGGCCCGGTTCCAGCCGGCCCGCCGCGACCCGTGCGCTGAGCAAGTCTTGTTGGTCAAAGCGCCGCATCCGGACCGCATGCTCGATCGGCATGCCGCTTCCGCCGATGCGCACCGTGCCGGGCGTGCTGCCCGTCACGATTGGCACCACATCCAGGTACAGGGCGGGTGCGAACCGGCGGTTCAGGCGCAACTCGGTCTTACAGTCGTCGAGGCGTGCCTGCGCGGTGGAGAAGTCGACAAAGTCGAACCGCACCGGCTTGCGCACCTTGTAGGCAAAGTCCCCGGCCAGGAAGACACGGGAGATATGCGTCTCAATGACCTGTACTGCCGGCGCCGAGTGTGGGTAGGCGTCAGGCTGCTGCAAGGCGGCCGTCAACGCCGCGTCGTCCCATTGACTCTCCATGTCCCTTGGCGCCTGCTCGCTTTCGCTGTTATGTTTGCTTCCTCAAATTGTGCCTCGGCAGGCAGTCTCCGCGTGCCAGTCGGCCCCGCGGCGCCCTAGGCCGTCACGCGCGCGGCCAGATCCTGGCCCAGGATGCCCGCCGCACTAAAGAGCACGCCCATGATAGCCAGCAGCGCGCGCCATGGGTGGCTCAGCAGCGTCTCCACTTGCTCGCTGCGGCTCTCGCCAGACAGGCACCACGTGCAGAAGTGCTCGCAGTTGTTGGTAAGTAGGCGGTAATCGTCCTCTCCAAGCCGCGCCGTCGCGCGCCGTACGATCTCCGCCTCGAGGTACCTGGCCTGCGTGGCCGGCTCGACGCGAAAGCCATGGCCGTCGGCAAAGCCGGCGAGGGAAGTCTTTTCGACCGGGCCGCAACGCAGGAAGCCTTTGAACCCGACATAGTGCACCACCTCGTCGTTTCCGACATAAATACCGTGGTGGACATAGCCACGGCGGTCCGTCTTCAGATGCGCGCCAAGAGGAATGTCCGCGGTGATTGCCGCAAGGCGCTGTGCGTGTCCGATGTGGTGATCGTCGCTCATCGCTTTCCCCTTGTTGCCGTTATTGCGCTGGTCGCTCCTGCCTCGGGTGGCCCCGGTTTCGCTTCTTGCTCCCGCCGGTGTCTTGCTGCCGATGCCGATAGTCGTATGCCCCCGTGTACGCTTGCAGTATCGTTGCCGGCCGGTTATGCCGAAATCAGCCGGATCCGAAAAACGTGTCGGCTTGGTGCCATGCGGCTTGTACGCGCATCGCGACGGCGCTTGTCCGTCGTGCGCACCGGGCTGTCAGCGGAATCTGACAGGGGCGCGGCGGTATAACCCAATATTTCCCGGCCGATGTTGAGAGAAGGAGCATTCCCTACACCCTCACCCGGTCTCGCCCAACCTTGGTTCAGCCGGGGTATCGCGCGCTGGGTAGGTTTTGCGAGGTGCGGTCGCCGGAGCGCCATCCTCAATGAACCTGTTTATCGCCTGGCAATCGGTTACCGGGAATCAGCGAGGTGGCTTATGCGCGGCACGCCGTCGTGCGCTCACTCCATTGGCGCGTCTTGGCGCAGCGCATGGAACAGCTCCTCTTCCTGCGCGCAGTGCAGCCGCAACACCGCGTCGAGCCCGTAGAGCAGCCGCTGGTACTCCCTGATGCGGCTTGCGTCCGGCCCGTCCGGCGGCGAATTGTTGGCCATCTGCTGCAGCAGCCGGATTACGCGGAAGAGCTCGCGGTGCATCGCGCTCATCGCCGCCAGCGGATCGTCGCCCCCGACCAGCCGCGCGAGTTGCGGATAGAGCTGTGCGTCATCGCGCTGTTCGTGGGGCAAAAGCGTCCCGCTGAGGGATGCGCACAAGCCGCGCAGTTCCATGCCCGCGGCCTGGCCAGGCATGGTCGGTAACCTGTCCGCGAGGCTCCTGATCTGGTCCATCAGCGGTGCCAGCGCGGCGTGTTCCTGGTTCAGGCGCTCAGCGTCGGCCGTGGACAGGCGTTCTTCGAATACCGACGGGTCGGCGCGCAGGGCGCGCAGCGCATTGGCGATGACCAGCACATCGATCACCTCCTGCAATGCCGCGCCGGCCAGCGGCGGCAGGTAGCCGAACGCGGCAACCGCCATCGCCACGAACGACAGGCCCATGCCGGCCATGGCGCTTTGCACGGCCAGCCGGCGCGACCGGCTGGCAATGTGCACAGCGTCCACTAGCCGGTCAAGCCGGTCCACCAGCAGCACGACATCCGCAGCTTCCGACGATGCCGCGGCGCCGCGTGCGCCCATGGCCACACCGACGTCCGCGGCGGCCAGCGCCGGCGCATCGTTGACACCGTCGCCCACCATCAGCACGATGCCGTCGTGGCGCGCCGCCTCGATCTCGGCAAGCTTCTGCGTAGGGGTGAGGTTGGCATGGACCTCGGCTACGCCGAGCATCGCACCGATCGTCTCGGCGACGTCGGGCCGATCTCCCGTTAGCATGGCCAGCCGCCGTATGCCCGCCTTGCGCAGCAAGCGCAACGCGCGCGGAGTGTCCATGCGAATCAGGTCCACGAACTGCAGTGCCCCGACCAACACGCCGTCGACCGTGACCAGCGAGACCGAGGCGCCCTCGTAGGCCGCGCGTTGCAGCATGGCCTGGCACCAGGGCGGCCCGGCATCGCCACCGCCGGCAAAGGCGGGCGATCCCACCGCCACCACGTGCTCGCCGACCCGCCCGGCAACACCAGCACCGGCGGTCTCGGTCACGCCCGTCGGGAGATCCAGGGCGAGGCCTCGCTCGCGCGCCGCAGTCGTAATGGCCTCGGCGACGACATGGCCGGAGGCCTGCGCCAGCGATGCGGCGACGCGCAGCACATCTGGCGCAGGCCACCCGGGTGCGCTTTCGATAGCCGCCAGGCGAGCCCTGCCGCCCGTCAGCGTCCCGGTCTTATCGAAGAAGAGGATGCTCGCCTGCGACAGCCTCTCAAGCGCGCCGCCGCCCTTGACCAGCACGCCGCGCCCCGCGCAACGCGAAACCCCCGACACGATCGCCACGGGCACGGCCAAGATCAGCGGACAGGGAGTGGCGACCACCAGCACCGCCAGCGCCCGCGCGAGCTCACCGCTGGCAAGCCAGGCAAGCCCGGCGACGAGCAGAGCGACAGGCACCAGCCACAGTGCATAACGGTCGGCCAGCCGCGCCGCGGGCGGGCGCTCCGCGCGAGCGGTACGCACCAGCCTGGCGATGCCGGCGAAAGTGCTGTCCGCCGCGGTGGTTGCTGCCACCATCTCGAACGGGGTGCCTGCGTTTAGCACACTGCTGCGCACGGTCTCGCCGGCGAGGCGCGGCCGTGGCAGCGACTCGCCAGTCAGGGCAGATTCGTCCAGCGTCGCCTGGCCCAGCAGTGCGCCGTCGACGGGCACCACCTCGCCATGTCGGACCAACAGCCGATCCCCCGGACTGACTACATCGAGGGAAACCGCGCGCCATTCGCCATCCTCGAAGCGGTTGGCGGACTGCGGGGCGCGACTGAGCAGGGCGGACATCTCCCGCTCGGAGCGGGCCTGCGCATAGTTCTCAATCGCCCTCCCACTCTCGATCATCAGGGCCAGCACGGCAGAAGCGAGGAATTCGCCAAGCGCCAGCGCCAGCCCAATCGCCAGCAGCGCCAGGACATCGACTCCCGCTTCCTTACGGCGCAGCGACTGCACGATGGCGACGATCAGCGCGCCGGAGACGACCAGCGCGCCAAGCGCCCAGGCGAGCCTTGCGGCCGCCGCTGCGCCGAAGGCAAAGAGCAGCAAGCCACCTCCCAGCGTGCCGGCCGCGACTGGCAGCAAGCCGAGGTCGAACTTGCGAAACCCGATGTGCATGGCGAACCGACCCCCCGCGTAACTGCGCGCCCTCTGCGGGCCGACTCCTGCAGATGCCTTCAGATGACGGCCGATCCTGCCGCGCGCCGAATCAGGCACTGTTCCCGCTAATGGTGATGTTAGCGCACCAGGCACAGGGCCGATAACAGGTTTGGCCGGCGGCAGGCACGGAGACCCAGGCGGGAGTGGGACCGCGGTTGCTATGGTCCATGCCGCGCGACGTACGCTTCCCCGACGCGATTGACCCGGCGCTCAAGGCCCAGGCCACGTCCCGCGGTGTAAAGCGAGGCTTACCTAACGTACGGAAAGCCGCGCCTTGGGTCAGAATCTTTGATAGCCGCTGCAAATGCTGATGTGTATCAAGGCCCGGCTGCGCAACACATCTACGTTGGAAGAGCATACCAAGGGGACAGGCGCCACGTGGGAGAGGCCGAATAGGGATCATCCCCCCAACGTCTAATATGAAGCGACAGCCATCTACAGGGAGGGCGCAATGCAGAATGTTGTCCTGGCAACCGACGGATCGGTCTACAGCGATGCGGCTGCGCAATTCGTGGCGGGCCGGAAACTGTTCAGGGAAGACGTGTGCGTACATGTCGTGCACTGCATGCCCGACGTGTCCGGCGAGGTCAAGTCTTATATCAACAAGCAAGACATCGAGGCCTGGCATGCCGACGAAAACGCCAGGGTCATGAAATCCGTGATCGACATCCTCCAGGCGGCAGGGGTGCAAACAGTCTGGCACGGATTGGTCGGCTTTGCCCCCGAGCGCATCGTCGCATACGCCCAGTCGGTCAGAGCCCAGGCCATTATTATGGGCACGCACGGACGCGGCGCGTTTCTCGACGCCATCATGGGCTCGGTCGCGAGCCGCGTGATCGCACATGCGCCGTGCCCGGTGGTCCTGGTCAAGCCGAACGCCACGCCAGCGTAAGCGCAGATGAACGCCGTCTTCCCGACAGCCAGTGGAAGCGGCGCCGCGAACGGCCGCGAGCCGCTGTTCCGGCTGCGGAACGTCGGCAAGACCTACGACATGGGCGAGATCCAGGTGCGCGCGCTTGCTGGCATCGATCTTGACCTGTTCGGTGGCGAATTCGTGGTGCTGCTGGGTGCATCGGGGAGCGGGAAGTCGACGCTGCTGAACATCCTCGGCGGCCTGGACCGGCCCAGCAGCGGAACAGTGGTGTACCGCGATCACGACCTTACCGAGGCAGATGACGCCGCTCTGACCCGCTACCGGCGCGAGCATGTTGGCTTTGTCTTCCAGTTCTACAACCTGATCCCCAGTCTCACCGCGCTGGAAAACGTCGCGCTGGTCACGGAGATCGCCCTGCACCCGTTGGAGCCGCTGCGTGCGCTCGGCATCGTGGGCCTGGCGCAGCGCAAGGACCACTTTCCGGCGCAACTCTCCGGCGGCGAGCAACAGCGCGTGGCTATCGCGCGCGCTGTGGCCAAGCGCCCGGACATCCTGCTATGCGACGAGCCAACCGGCGCGCTCGACTACAGCACGGGAAAGCTGGTGCTTGAGGTGCTGGAACAGGTGAACCGCGAGCTGGGCGCTATTACCGTGGTCATCACGCACAATGCAGCGATCTCGGCGATGGCCGACCGGGTTGTTTATATCAGCAGCGGAAGCATCACCCGCATCGAGCTCCATGCCACGCGCGCCAGCCCCTCGGAGCTGTCATGGTAAGCGCCCGAACGAAAATGCTGGGGCGCGACCTATGGCGGCTGCGCGGGCAGGTGATCGCCGCCGCGCTGGTGGTTGCCTGCGGCATCGCCGTCCTGGTCGGGATGCAAGGCGCCTGGCAGTCACTGGCGATCGCGCAGGAGCGCTACTACGCCAGCCACCGATTTGCTGATGTGTTCGCCAATGTCAAACGTGCGCCGGGAGGTGTCGCCGACCAGATTCGTGCCCTGCCAGGCGTCAGGGGTGTCGAGACGCGGATCGTGCGGGACGTGACCGGCGATGTGCCAGGCTTCAGCGAGCCCGCCACCCTGCGCCTGGTTTCCTTGCCGGCCACCGGCGTGCCAGTGGCAAACGCGCTCTTCCTGTTGTACGGAAACTTTCCGAGCCCTGCCCGGGAGGGCGAGGTCGTGGCCAGCGCCGCATTTGCCGCCGCGAACGATCTGGAGGTGGGCTCCCGCGTCACAGCCGTCCTTAACGGGCGCGAACGGCAGTTGGAAGTGGTCGGCATCGGAATGTCCCCCGAATATGTCTATGAAGTCGGCCAGGGCATGGTGTTCCCGGATAACCGTCGCTTCGGCGTGCTGTGGATGGGTCGGGACGCGATTGCATCAGCGTTCGGCATGGAGGGCGCGTTCAACGATGTGGCGCTCACGCTCGACGCAGGCGTGGATGCGCGCCAGGTCATCGGCCCGCTCGACCGCCTGCTGGGGCGCTACGGCAGCCTCGGGGCCTACGGCAGGGAGGACCAGTTGTCCCATCGGTTCCTGACCGACGAGCTCGCCGAGATCGGCATCACCGCCACCTACGTGCCGGCGATGTTTCTCGCGGTGTCCTCCTTCCTGCTGTACGCGCTGCTGAGCCGACTCGTAACCGTCCAGCGCGCCGAGATCGGCTTGCTTAAGGCGTTCGGTTATGCAGGTCGCACTGTCGCCCTTCAGTACTTGCGGTTCGGGCTTGTCACCGTCGGGGTCGGCATCGCAGCCGGGATACCGGGAGGCTTCTACTTGGCGCAGCTGATGGTGGCCCTGTATCGCCAGTACTTCCACTTTCCGCAACTGCAGGCCGAGCTCAGCCCGCGCGCGCTGGTGCTGGCCGTGCTGGCAAGCACAGCGGCGGCGACGGTTGGGGCCGGCGCCTCGGTGTGGCGCGCGACCAGGTTGCCGCTCGCCGAAGCCATGCGACCAGAGCTGCCCGCGGGATTCCGCGCGGGCCTGCTTGATCGCATCGGGCTGCTGCGCGCGATGCCGATCCCGTTGCGCCTCATCCTCCGCAACCTTGCCCGGCGGCCGGGCAAGGCCGCGCTTTCGATGATGGGGATCGCCCTGGCCGTCGGGTTGATGGTGGTCGGCAGGTTCGGACTGGACGGCGTGAACCAGATTCTCGCGTTGCAGTTCGGCCGGGCACAGCACGACGACGTGACGCTGATCTTCAACGACGCACAACCTGCCGCCGCCGTCTTCGACGTGGTGCAGCTGCCCGGCATCCTGCGAGCTGAAGGCTTTCGGGTTGCCCCTGTCTGGCTACGCCACGGCCACCGCGCGAAGCGGGTGGAACTCACGGGCCTTGACGCCGATTCGAACCTGCGCGAGGTGGTCGGCCATACCATGGGGCGCCAGCAGGTCAGCGAGGATGGAGTGGTCATCTCCGCCAGGCTGGCAGCGGCCTTGCACCTGCAGGTCGGCGACCGGGTCGAGGTGGCGTTGCTCGAGGGACGGCGCAACGTTCTTACGCTGCCGGTGACAGCGACCGTTGACGACCTGCTAGGACTTGGCGCCTATGTGGAGCGTCAGGCATTGTCGCGGTATCTCGGCGAAAGCCCCGCCATCAGTGGCGTTCATCTGCGCATCGACGTGCGGATGGCGGAGCCGTTGTACAGGAGACTGAAGCGCCTGCCCGCGATCAGCTCAGTCATCGTGCGCAGTGCGCTGCTGGAAAGTATCGGCAATACGCTGGATCGTACCTTTGTTATTTCGAGCCTGGTCCTGGCAGGCTTTGCCTCGGTCATCGTCGCCGGCGTGGTTTACAACAATATCCGCATTGCGCTCTCCGAGCGCGGCAACGAGCTGGCGAGCCTGCGAGTCCTGGGTTTCTCGCTGGGCGAAGTCGCAACCATCCTGATTGGCGAACAGGCGCTGCTGACGGCTGCGGCGTTGCCGTTCGGCATCGCCGTAGGCTATGGCCTCTGCGCAATGCTGGTGCCGGTGTTCGACCGGGATGCCTTCCGGATTCCGCTTGCGCTGGAGCGGGCCACACTCGTCTTCGCCATGGTGCCCGCAGCGTGCGCGGCGCTTCTCGCGGGCTTGCTTGTCTTGCGGCGCCTCCAGCACCTTGACCTGGTCGCGGTGCTGAAAACGCGGGAGTAGCACGCCATGCGCCTGTCGGGCGGTACGGCCGCCATCGTTCTCGCCGCCATCGGGCTAATCGCCGGATCCGCCTACCTGCTGACGCCTGCGCCCTTGGTGGTTGACACGGTGCAGGCCATGCGCGGCTCGCTCGAGGTCACGACCAGCGAAGAGGGCGAGACTCGCAGCAAGGAGCGCTTTGTGGTGACGGCGCCGGTCAGCGGCAGGCTGATGCGCATCGGACTGCGCGAAGGCGACTTGGTCGAAGCCGGGCAGGTTCTCGCCGAACTGGCACCGTTGCCGCTGAGTGCACGGGAGCAGGAGGAGGTACGGGCGAGGGTGGCCGCCGCGCGGGCGATGCATCGGGAGGCGCTGGAACGGGTCCGGCACGCTGCCGAGGACTATGCGCAAGCCCAGCGCGAGCGGCAGCGGATCGACCGCCTGGTACGCGAGCGCTTCCTGTCGCCGCAAGCGGGGGAGCAGGCCGCCAATGTTGGCGTGACGGCGGGCAATGAACTGGCAGCGGCACAGGCACGGGCCAGCGCCGCGAAGGAGGAGGTGCGGGTGGCCGAGGCCGGAATGCTGGCATTGCGAGAGCTCAGCCGCGGGTCCTCGTCCATGGTTGCAGTGACGGCTCCAATCGCAGGGGTGGTGCTGGAACTGCCGGAGCGCAGTGAACGGATCGTGAGCGCAGGCTCGCCGCTGCTGACGCTCGGCGATCCGCACGACCTGGAGATCGTGGCGGAACTGCTGTCTACCGAAGCGGTGAAGGTGCAAGCGGGGATGCCGGTGCATATCGACGGCTGGGGCGGCGAGGCGCTGGTCCGCGGGATCGTGCGGCGGGTCGAGCCGCATGCCTTCACCAAGATCTCGGTCCTCGGCATCGAGGAAAAACGGACCAATGTGATTATTGACGTGATCGAACCGCCTGCGCAGCTGGGGGATGGCTTTCGGGTAATCGTCAGGATCCGCCTATGGCGCGGAGAGAATGCGCTCAAGATCCCGGTCAGTTCCATCTTCCGGTGTGACACGGCGTCATGGTGCGTGTTCTCGGTCGTGAATGGCCGCGCCGCACGGCGCGAAGTGCGGATCGGTCACAGGAATTCCGAGGAGGCCGAATTGCTTGACCCGCTACCCGAGGGCCTCCAGTTGATCCGCTATCCATCGAACAATCTGGCGGAAGGTAAGCGTGTGATCGAACGCAACAAGTCTCATTGAGTGAGCTTCGGATAGCCTGTCAAAACAACCGGACCTTCTTCGCTTACCCAAATCGTATCCTCGACCCGTACACCGTAGTCGTCGCGATAGATGCCGCAGTTTCCGACACCGAGGACCATACCAGCCATCACGTGATCGACTTTTTGCTCACCATGGACCACTGCGTGACCGCCCGGGATGGGAGCCTCTTCATGTTCGATCCCAATACCATGGAACATCGGGCGTAGGAATTTGCTCCCATAACCTTCGTGTTCAAGCGAGGCTGCCATCGCACGGTCTATGCCCATCAGATCCATTCCCGGGACTGCCGCGGCAATTCCGCGCTCCTGCGCCAGGACATAGGCTCTCAATGCGTTCGCCGCGTCAATAGCTATAGGCTCCACAAGGAACGTCCGGCATAAATCGGCGGTGTATCCGTCCACAAGTGGAGCAACGTGAATCTGAACGACTTCACCGGGCGCGATGGGTTTCAGGGATGCAGGACCGTGAGCCATCGCCGATCTCCAGCCTGAGGCGACATACGTGACCGAGGCCCATCCCTCAGCGCCAGCCTTTCGCATGGCGAATTCCGCTTCGCCGGCGATCTCGATTTCCGGTACCCCCGGCCGCAACGCACGCGAAACCGCATCCATCGCCGAGTCTGCTACTTTGGCGGCTGCCCTTATCCGTGCAATTTCGGTCGCGTCCTTCAGCATGCGGAGCTGCGAAACAATAGGTGCAGCGGATACGACATGGGCTTTCGGTAGAATATGGGCAACGAAAACCTCGTATAAGGCGGCGTCAAAGAAATTCTTCTCGATGGCTATCGTGGCCTGGGTCAGGTCAAGTTCTTTTAAAACTTCGCTGAAGCCATGGAACATCTCGACTTCGCTCTTGAAAGAGCGAAGCTCAGTTGCGACGGAAGTGCGACGAATGCTGGTGAGATCACAAGCTGGTACGGCAACAACGCAATGCAAAGTGCGAGTTAACAGCGCCAGGGCGCAAGGTCGACCGTCGCCAGTGAGATACGCAAGATTCGCAGGCTTCATCAGCAGCAGCGCGTCTACGCCTTGCTGCTCCATCAAAGCCGCCGCGCGCTGCCAACGGGCCGCATAATCGAATACCGGCTTGTCCATGATCTGGTTCTCACTTCGGGCATACTGGCAAGTACCAGCGCCCACGACGCTACGCCACAAGTTCGACACGCGCTTGCTCCATTCAAGGGAGCAACCGCGCAGGGATAACCGCACCCTCGAAGAAGGCCTAGTCGAACCCGGACGGTAAGCGGTTGGCAGGCATCCGGCCTCACGGAAATGTTGCGCCCGAGGGCCAAACCTTACGGTCAGACTCCATCATCCGCCAGGCGTCATCCTTCCACCCATTCCTCTCCCCGGGCCCATACCCGGGCCCATACCCGGGCCCACACCCGGGCCCATACCCGGGCCCATACCCGGCCCCATACCTGGACCCTGGTCGTTGGCCATCGTCTGCATCATTTCCTGCATGAAGGCCATATGACTACCCGCCATATCTCGGCACATGTGCATTTGATTTGAAGGGACGTTTCCCTTGGCGACTCCTTTGCCAGGAGCCATACGACCAGGGCCGCCCATTTTCATCATGTCATCTTGCATGATGGCCATTGCATCCTGCATCACCTTGTGGCGCTCTACCAAGAGGGCTTGGCGCTCGTCTGGCGTTTTGGCCCGAGAAAGCCGCTCTCTGATGGCGCGCAGGTGGGCAACCTGGGCGTCCAGCCTTGGATTGCTGGCAACGCCAGTGGTTGCGACCAGAGGCATATCTTCAGATTTTTCAGGATGGTGCTGTTCATGCTCCGTCCCGGTAGCTGGCGACGCCGCGAAAGCCGCTGGCGCCCAAGCGAGCGCGGTGGCGACGGTGACAAGGGTAGAGAGCCGCTGAATGCTGGACATGGGAATCCTCCTGGGAAAACCTGGTAATTCTTTGTCTAAGGTATGCGGCAGTCAGGGACGAGGGTTGATTGGGATCAACGAAGCGATGGTATGTCGGATGTTGGGGGCGTCGGGCATCCAGCAGCCAAGCCTGGCGCCGGACGCCGAGGTTGTCATCGTGGCGGGTGGGTACTGATGCGCTCCAATTTATGCAACCGACCATTCAGCCGTTCTTCGACCCGGCCACCTGGACCGTGACCTACGCGATCTATCAACAGGGGCGCTCCGAGTGCACCATAATCGACTCGGTGCTGGACTATGACCCAAAGCCAGGTCGGACATCGACGGCAAGCGCGGATAAGGTCATCGCATTCATACGTGAGCATGGGCTGCGCGTAGAGCATAAGGCAGGCATCGTCGAAGTCGTTAAGATCGTGACATGGCGCGAGAGGAGGATAATCATGGCACACCGCAAGCCCTTTCTTACAATAGCCTTTCTAACCACCCTCGCGTTCGCCGGTGCGGTCAGGGCCGCGGATGTCCAGCGTCAGGCAGAAGTCGCCAGACTGGGGGCTGACGTCATGCCATTCACCCTTAAGGGAACAGCGCACATCTTCACCAAAACGAAAGACGGCGGTATTCAGCGCGTTATCGTCAACGTTCCCTCGGATACGGAACAAGTTGCGCTCGTGCGAGAGCATTTACGCACTATCCAGCGGCAGTTCTCGCAGGGCGATTTCTCTGGCCCCACACATATCCATGGCCCAGCTATGCCTGGGCTGTCCGAGCTCAAGGCAGCCAAGCCAGGGCAAATCGAAATAGAGTACAAAGAAGTTCCTGCAGGAGCGGAACTGACCTACCGTTCGGAAGACAAGACACTCGTAGCTGCCCTGCACAATTGGTTCGACGCACAGCTTTCCGATCACGGCGCCGATGCCATGGTGGGCGATCAGCGACACCCCAATCATGGCGCTCTCATGAAGCAATAGGCGGCATGCCCCCCGCTCCTGTGTGCACGATAATCCACCAGGTGCCCCCATTCGATCAACGCATGTTCCTCATGCACGTTGCGGAAGGCAGATTGGTTCGTTGTAGGGGCGACTCCCGAATGACCGGGTCATGCCAGTGCGAACGGCGCTTGATGGGCCGCGAAGAAACTTCGGCCTGCCAGAAGAAAGTCACCTTCGACCCTCGGGGCTGCCGGCACCAAGCTCTTCGAGCAGCGGTTTGAGTGCATCGAGTTCCGAGCCGAAGCCGCTCCAGTCTCCTGCCTTCAGGCGCTCGATGGCGCGGCCATAGTGTGCGAGAGCGTCCCGGGCCCGCGCGTCCGCCGAACCCCCGGCAGGTGACGCCACGGGGCCGGCCTCCTTGAAGAGCGCAGCGATGGTTTCGTCCAACGTATTCTCCATCACCACACGGTCACCATAGGCACCGATTACCCGTTTCAGTTCGGGTAACTGGCCGGACGACGCGCGCAGGTAGAGCGGAGACAAATACAGGATAGAGTTCCCGATCGGCACCACCAGGAGGTGGCCGCGGATGACGCGGGAACCCATTTGGTTCCACAGCGAGATCTGTTGCGAGATCTCGGTATTCTGCTGGATGCGCGCCTCGATCTGGAAGGGACCGTAGACCAGTTTCTCCTTGGGGAAGGCATAGACGACAAGCTTGCCATACTCAGGAGGATCACAACGTGCCGCCAGCCAGGCAATCATATTGTCGCGTTGACTGGGCACCATCGGCAGCATCAGGATGAACTCGGCGTGAGGTTCGCCGGGGAGCCGCATGATCATGTAGTACGGCGCCATGAGCGACATTGGCGCGCCGGGGGTGTTCCCGCTCTCGATGCCGGCCAACGCGCGCGGGAACTGCCAAAGATCCTCGCGGTTGTAGAAGACTTCGGGCGCGTCCATATGGTAGGCGCCGTAGAGCTTTGCCTGGATCCGGAACAGGTCCTCGGGATAGCGGATATGCTGCTGCAGGTCCGGCGGCATGGCTGCCAGAGGCTTGAACAAACCGGGGAAGATGCGCTGGTACGTTCGCAGGATCGGGTCGGCTGGATCACTGGCATAGAGATCGACGGTGCCGTCATACGCATCGATCACCACCTTGACCGCATTGCGGATGTAGTTGGAATCGGCGCCGAAGCCTGGCTGGGCGTAGGGGAACCAGCGGCTGGTGGTATAGGCATCCTGCATCCAGTAAAGTCGCCCGCCGCTCGCGACGATATATGGATCCTGGTCCAGGCTCAGAAATGGGGCGATTGTGTGTACCCGGTCCTGGACGTTGCGGTGGATCAGGATCCGGCTCTTGTCCGTGACGTATCCGGTAAGCAGGATGTTGGGATCGCCCAACTGCCAGGCGAAGAGGGTGCGCTGCGCAATGCCGCCGATGGCAATGCCGTCGTGCCCCTTGTAGACCGTGTAGGTATTGTTTTTTCCAGTCGGGTAGTCGAACTCCGGCACACTGCCATTCACGACGACGTACTCGTGACGCCCTTCACCGAAGTAGATGCGCGGTTCCTGGATGACCGGGCCGCCACTGGCGACCGGTGGAATATCGCGCAGATAGAGGGAAGGCAGGCCTTCCGTCGATTTCTCGTTGACCGGCGACATCACGATGCCGCTGCCGTGGGTGAACAGCAGGTGCTGGTTCACCCAGGTTCTGGCATTCGCCGGAAGCTTCGCTTGCTCCAGCTCACGGGCAGACAGCATCACCTGTCGGTAGCCGTTATCAAGCCGGTAGCGGTCGATGTCCAGCGAGAGGAATTTGTAGTAGGTCCTGATCTCCTGCAACTGTGCATAGGTATCCAGCAACGGCCCCACATCCCACAGGCGGACATTATCGATGGTGGCGCGATTGGACTGGATCGAGGCGAGATTCAGCCCCTGCTCGACCGGGAACGGCTTGATCGTGACCTGGTCAAGGCCGTAGGCCCTCCGGGTCAGTGCGATATTGTGGGCGATATAAGGGGCTTCCAGTTCCAGCTCGCTTGGCTTGACATAGAAGCGCTGGAACAGCGCCGGGTAGATCAGGGCAAGCAGAAATGAGCCGCCAAACACCAGGAGGGCCGCGACGGCGGCGACTCGATAGTCGCGCAGGCGTACATTGGCCAACGATCCGAAGGCTGCGGCAATGGCAAGGCCTATAAGCAGCCACAGGACCGGCAGCTCGACGTGTATGTCGGTATAGCTGGCGCCAATCACGACGCCGTTATCGCCGTAAAGCAGCAGATAGCGATCGAGCCAGTAGGACCAGGCCTTCAGCACGAAGAACAGGCAAAGGAGTACAGAGCCATGAACCGCAGCGGCGGGAGAGAGCCGCGGGGCCGGCGGCGCGAGCGCGATGTCGCCGCGCACCCCATAGATCACACCTGAAATGGCCGTGCTGCAGAGCAGCAGTAGTTGCAGCCAGTTCTTCAGCGCAATATAGACGGGCAACGAGAAGAGATAGAAGCCGATGTCCTTGCCGAAGATCGGGTCCCGCTCGCCGAAGGGCACTTGATGCAGGAAGCGAAGCGCCATGTCCCACTGCTGGATTCCGCTCCCGGCGATGACCAGTCCGAGGATCACAGCGGCGCCGGCAATGCTGGCACCCCAGGGAATGCGCGCCATGAGGTCGCCGGGCTCGCCAATGAATTGCGGCCTTCCGGAAGGAAAGCCGTGCGATGCCAGGACGCGAGGGCTGCCCGCATACTGATGCGCCAGCCACCCTGCCAACCATATGGTGCTCGCCGAGATCGCAAACACGGCAATAAACACCAGCACCTGAGCGGAAAGGACGACCCGGAAAACGCTGGCGTAGCCGATCGAGGAAAACCACAGCCATTCGACCAGAATGTCTGCCAGGAGCCCGAAGATGATCAGGCCGACGAGGGCTACTACAGCCGCGATTGCATAGCGTCCAAGGCGCATGCCGGATCTCTCTGCCGACCGCATCGCTCCCCCTGGCTGCTATGTTGGGCCACCTGTTGACTACCCATCATCATGTCCGACCGGACAGGTGTGTGATGATGTCTCATCAGCAATTCTAGACCGGAGAGAAGACTGGCGCCGGGCACCAGCCAGTTAGGACAGTCGCGGCGACCAGCGAGGCTCCATGGCCACCATGCAAGCTCTGACGGCGCTGTCGTCGCCAGCGAGGCGTGCCCCAGCACATCGGCGGCTTCCTGACGAGGGCTCCAAGCTTCGCGGCCAACGGCAAGAGCATTCTCTACGCCACACCCGCGGACGAGCGCGCAGTGCTGGCGGCGGATCCCACTGACGGGCGTACCCGGCAGGTTCTGATCCCTCAAGTTCGGCGATGTTCGCTTGACGCCCTGGGGAGCCTTTCATGCAGTTACAGAAGTCTTGCCGGCACGGTCGGGGGGCGAGGGCGTTGGGATCGGATCGGACATGCCATTTCAGGAAGCAGCGCCGGGAGGTTACAGCAGCCTTGTACAACAGATTCGGGTAGCTCCGTCTGTGTCATCCCTGCAACTCGGGTGTCGCGAGCCATTCGCGCCCCTTCAGCATGCCCTGCCAGTAGAGCGGCGGCAGAATCCGCTCCTTGAGCCACCACGCCAGCCGCGAAGGCCGCGTGCCATCGATGAACCAGACCGGAAAGCTGGGGGCGACCTTGCCGCCGTAGGTGAACTCGGCCAGGACGATCTTGCCGCGTTCCACTGTCAGGGGGCAGGAGCCGTAACCGTCGTAGCGGGCTTCTCCCGTGGCCTCGCCGCGGGTGGCCAGCACGTTGTGCGCGACGACCGGCGCCTGCTTGCGCGCCGCGGCGGCCGTCTTGGCATTGGGCATGTTGCCGGCATCGCCCAACCCGAAGACATTGTCAAAGCGCTTGTGGCGCAGCGTTGCGGGATCGACTTCGACCCAGCCGGCGGCATCGGCCAGCGGGCTGACGCGGATGAAATCGGGGGCCTTCTGGGGCGGCACGGCATGGAGCATGTCGAACTCGCGCTCGACCAGTTCCGGCTCGCCGCCAGCGGCGGCCCGTCGGAACGTCGCCCGGCGCGCGGCGCCGTCCACTTTCACCAGCGTCTCGCCGAAGTTCAGGGCAATAGCATAGCGGTCGACGTACTGCATCAGCGCCGGCACGTAGTCCGCCACGCCGAACAGCACGTTGCCCGCATTGCAGAAGTCGATGTCGACGCGATCGAGCATGCCGGCGCGGCGCCAGGCATCGGCAGACAGGTACATGGCCTTCTGCGGCGCTCCCGCGCACTTGATCGGCATGGGCGGCTGCGTGAAGAGCGCCTTGCCGCCGCCCTTGCGGGTCAGCTCGCGCACGAGGTTCCAGGTGTACGGTGCGAGGTCGTAGCGGTAGTTGGAGGTCACGCCGTTGCGGCCCAGCGTTTCGGGCAGCCCTTCGATTGCGTCCCAATCCAGCTTGAGCCCCGGGCACACCACCAGTTGTTCGTACTTCACCACGCGGCACCCGTCGAGAATGACCGCATCGCGCTCGGGCTCGAAGGCTGCCACGGCCGCCTTGATCCACGCCACGCCGCGCGGCAGCACCGAAGCCATGGTGCGCGCGGTATGGGCCGGCTCGAAAACGCCGCCGCCCACCAGCGTCCAGCCGGGCTGGTAGTAGTGGATGTCGGCCGGGTCGACGATGGCGATGTCCAGTCCCGGCTTGCGTGCCAGCAAGCTCGACGCCACGGCGATTCCCGCGGCGCCCCCGCCAATGATGACGACCGCGTGGCTGGCATCGGCAACATCCACGGGTGTACGGCCGCCGTTGGCGATGCGCCGGACGACGCCCTTGAGGTCGTAGCCGGCGGCCGCCGCCCGCTCGATGATGTCCGGCAGCGGCCTGCGCGCGGACTGCGACAGCGCCCACAGCGTGGCCGAGCGCATGCCGGTGCGGCAGTAGGCCAGTACCGGCTTCGGCAGGCTGTCAAGCAGCTGGCCGAACGCCTGCGCCTGTTCGTCGCTGA
This sequence comes from Cupriavidus phytohabitans, assembly GCF_017815025.1. NCBI lineage: Bacteria > Pseudomonadati > Pseudomonadota > Betaproteobacteria > Burkholderiales > Burkholderiaceae > Cupriavidus > Cupriavidus phytohabitans. Next base: position 33,041 of record NZ_JAGIQB010000026.1, on the reverse strand, counting down.
CCTTGCCCGATTCCACCGGCAGGTAATGTACCTGCAGGCCGAGTGCGAAAGCCTTGCGCTCGATTTCCTGGAAGCCTGGCTGGTCAGGGCCTTCGCCATCCGGGCGGTTGCAGATCAGCGAGCGAAAGCCGATGGCGGCCAGGGTGTGCACATCGTCGGGAACAATTTGCTGGCTGACCGAAAGATCGTTGGTGAGGGCGCGGGGTTGCATGGTCTGTCTGTTCCTTTGGGGCGGGTGGCTCAGAGCGCGTTGAGGGGAATTTTCAGGTAGCGCATGCCGTTGTCCTCGGGCGGCGGCAGTTCACCCGCACGCATGTTCACCTGGACCGAAGGCAGGATCAGCGTCGGCATCGACAGCGTGGCGTCGCGCGCCTGGCGCATGGCGACGAATTCCTCTTCGCTGATGCCGTTGCGCACATGGATGTTGCGCTCGCGCTCGTCCGCGACCGTGGTCATGTATTGCAGCTCCCGGCCGCCTGGCTGGTAGTCGTGGCACATGTACAGGCGGGTGTCCTGTGGCAGGCTCAGCACCTTGTTGATGGAGCGGTAGAGGGTGCGCGCGTCGCCGCCTGGGAAGTCGCAACGGGCGGTGCCGTAATCCGGCATGAACAAGGTGTCGCCGACGAACGCGGCGGTATCGTTGCCGTCGCTGACCACATAGGTCATGCAGGCCGGCGTGTGCCCCGGCGTGTGCATGGCGCGTGCCTGCAGTCCCCCAATGCTGAAGGTGTCGCCATCCAGAAGCAGACGGTCGAACTGATGCCCGTCGCGCGCGAAGTCGGCGCCACTGTTGAACAACTTGCCGAATACCTGCTGCACGGTGGTGATATGGCTGCCGATGGCGGTCTGGCCGCCGAGCCTGCGCTTGAGGTAGGGCGCGGCCGACAGGTGGTCCGCATGCACATGGGTCTCCAGGATCCACTGCACGGTCGCGCCGAGCGACTGTACGCGCTCGACCAAGCGATCCGCGCTGGTCGTGTGCGTGCGTCCGGATTTCGGATCGTAGTCGAGCACGCTGTCGATCAATGCGCATTGCCGGCTCGCGCGGTCCAGTACGAGGTAGCTGAGCGTCGAGGTGTCGGGATCGAAGAAGGCTTCAATCTCCATGTGCGATGGGCTTGGCTTGGTCGGTGTCATGAGTGGTCAATTCGAGTTCAGTAGAGGATTGCTGCTCACTATTCAAAACTCGTGCCAAGGCTGATTTGATTTATAAGTTATTGATTTTTTTATCATTCCTGCTCGCATCGGGAAGCTACGCCTGCCGTCTGGCGAAGCGTGGCGCTGCCACTTGGCAGTGATGGCGGGATTTGGCAGAATGGCGCGGCCCCCCGATGCCGCCCCGCCCAAGCCCCCACGCCCCATGGATCGCCAAGCCACGCTCCAGGCTCTCCTTTCCTACCTGGAACAGGAAAGCCAGCCGATGATCATCCTCGATACGGACTACCGCATCCTGGCCGCCAACACTGCCTACCGCCGGCAGTTCGGTGCCGTCGAGCGCCCCTACCTCGGTCAGTACTGCTACCGGATTTCGCATGGCTATGACGTACCATGCGACCAGGCCGGCGAGCATTGCCCGATGCGCAAGGCGTTCGAGACGCGGGGCCCGGACCGCGTCCTGCACATCCACCACACGCCGCGCGGTCCGGAGCATGTGAACGTCGAACTGCGCCCGATCCTTGACGAGGACCAGCAGGTCGTTGCCTATGTCGAGCGGCTGAGCACGGTGCGCAGCGCATCGGCCCGTCCGAGTGCGGAGGGGCTGGTCGGCCGCTCAGCGGCGTTCAACGCCGCACTGGAGGCGGTGCAGCGCGTGGCGCCTTCTTCGCTGCCGGTCCTGCTGCTCGGCGAATCCGGCACCGGCAAGGAAATGTTCGCGCGTGCGGTGCACGAGGCCAGCAGCCGCGCCAGCGGGCCGTTCGTCGTGGTGGACTGTTCGGGCCTTACCGAGTCCCTGTTCGAGAGCGAGCTCTTCGGTTACGAGAAGGGCGCATTCACGGGGGCGATCACGCGCAAGCCGGGCCTGGTCGAAACCGCCGATGGCGGCACGCTGTTCCTCGACGAGATGGGCGATGTGCCACTGTCGATGCAAGTCAAGCTGCTGCGGCTGATCGAATCCGGCACCTATCGCCGCGTGGGGAGCGTGGAAACGCGGCGGGCAGACTTCCGGCTGGTCGCGGCCACGCACAAGCCGCTGGAGCAGATGGTCAGCCAGGGGCTGTTCCGGCAGGACCTGTATTTCCGCATTGCCGCCTTCCCGATCCACCTGCCGGCGCTGCGCGAGCGGCCCGACGACATTCCGCTGCTGGCGGAGTCGATCCTGCAGCGCGGGGGCGGGGTCAGGGACCAGCTCCACCTGAGTGCGGAGGCGCTGGCTCGGATGCGCGCATATCACTGGCCGGGCAATATCCGCGAACTGCGCAATGTGCTCGATCGCGCCCGCCTGTACGCCGATGACGGCGTCATCCGTGCCAAGGATCTCCCGCCAGGACTGGGGGAAGCGGGCATGGCCCCGGTCGCACACCGCATGGCAGGCGACCGGGAGACTGACGACGAGGCGCTGCGCGCGCAGGTCCGCCAGTTCCGGGGCACACGTCGCGAACTTGCCCGCGCCCTTGGCATGAGCGAGCGCACGCTCTACCGCCGGCTACGGGATCTGGGCATCGGCTGATCCGCCCGAGGCGGTCGCACGGCCGTTTTCCTGCCAGATCACTGCCATTCAGTGCCACCGATGGCAGCGGTGACACCTGCCTGACAGTCGAGGCAGTCGAACGCCTGCGTCCGCTGGACGGGGCAAGCCATTGTTTTGTCAGCCTTTTTTATCAACGCATCGGGTTGGCACGGAACTTGTTCATGTGTCGTCATGAACGCTTCCGATCAAAACCTGCTGCGTCACCTGGGCTGGGTCCTGGCAATCAAGCTGTTACTGCTGTTGGGGCTCTGGCTGGCCTTCATCGCCGGACAGCGCGTACCGGTCGACGCCGCCTCTGCCTCCGCGCACCTGCGCGCCGCACCCACGGTGTCCGGCAACCTTCGCCTGCAAGGAGCCCGTCCGTGATCCCGGAACAACTGGTGGACCTTTCCCGGCTGCAGTTCGCCGCCACCGCTCTCTATCACTTCTTATTTGTCCCGCTTACCCTGGGCATGGTCTGGCTGCTGGTCATCATGGAGACGGTCTATGTCATGACTGGCAATGTGGTCTGGAAGGACATGACCCGCTTCTGGGGCAAGCTGTTCGGCATCAACTTCGCGCTGGGCGTGACTACCGGCATCACGCTCGAATTCCAGTTCGGCACGAACTGGGCGTACTACTCGCACTACGTGGGCGACATCTTTGGCGCGCCGCTGGCCATCGAAGGGCTGATGGCATTCTTTCTCGAGTCCACGTTCATCGGCCTGTTCTTCTTCGGCTGGGACCGCCTTTCGCGCGTGCAGCACCTGGTCGTGACCGCCCTGATGGCGCTTGGCACCAACTTGTCGGCGCTGTGGATCCTGATCGCCAATGGGTGGATGCAGAACCCGGTCGGCGCCGAGTTCAACTGGCAGACAATGCGCATGGAGATGACCGACTTCTGGGCCATCGTCTTTAATCCCGATGCGCAGGCCAAGTTCGTGCATACGGTCTCGGCCGGCTATGTCACCGGGGCGATGTTCGTTCTGTCGGTGTCGGCCTGGTACCTGCTGCGCGGGCGCGACGTGGAGTTCGCCAAGCGCAGCTTCCGCGTGGCGGCGGCCTTCGGGCTCGCCAGTGTCTGCTCGGTCATCGTGCTCGGCGACGAAAGCGGCTACACGGTCGGCGAGGCGCAGCAGACCAAGATGGCGGCGATCGAGGCAATGTGGGAGACGGAGCCCGCGCCGGCAGCGTTCAACCTCGTGGCCGGCATCAACGAGAGCGCGCAGCGCAACGACTGGGCGGTGCGGATTCCCTGGGTCATGGGCCTGATCGGCACCCGGTCGGTCTCCCGGGAGATTCCAGGCATCCACGAGATCCAGGCGCGCAACCGCGAGCGGATCCTCAATGGCGTCCAGGCGGTCACCGCGCTCGAGACGCTGCGCAGCCATCGTGACGATGCGCACGCGCTGGCGACACTGAAGCAGCACCAGGCCGACCTTGGCTTCGGCCTCCTGCTCAAGCGCTATACGACGGACGTGCGCCAGGCCACGCCGGACATGATCGATCGCGCGGTGCGCGACACCATTCCGCGCGTCACACCGATGTTCTGGGCGTTCCGTGCCATGGTCGGCCTGGGTTTCGCGATGCTGGCACTGTTTGCCCTGTCGTTCTGGACCACGCTGAAGGGACGATTCCGCTCGCGCCCCTGGCTGCTGCGCTGGGCAATCTGGATGCTGCCCGCGCCATGGCTGGCCTGCGAGCTGGGCTGGTTCGTCGCCGAGTACGGCCGCCAGCCGTGGACTATCTACGGCGTCCTGCCCACGCATCTCAGCGTTTCCACGTTGAGCGTCACCAGTCTGTATGGGTCACTGGCCGGTTTCGTCGGCTTCTACACCGTCCTGCTGATCGTCGAGGTCTACCTGATGGTCAAGTTCGCGCGGCAGGGGCCCGGCAGCCTCGGTACCGGACGCTACCAGAACGAGCCAGTCCACGCCCACGCCCACGCATAAGGAGATTCGCATGTTTGACTACACGACCCTGAAGCTGGTCTGGTGGCTTCTGGTGGGGGTGCTGCTTGTCGGCTTTGCCATCATGGACGGGCACGACATGGGCGTCGGCACGCTGTTGCCCTTCATCGGCCGCAGCGACGAAGAGCGACGCGTCGTCATCAACACGGTCGGCCCGCACTGGGATGGCAACCAGGTATGGTTCATCACCGGTGGCGGAGCCATCTTCGCGGCCTGGCCGCTGGTCTATGCCACTGCGTTCAGCGGCTTCTACTGGGCCATGCTCGCCGTGCTCTGGGCCTTGTTCTTCCGCCCGGTCGGCTTCGACTACCGGAGCAAGATCCACGACCCGCGCTGGCGCCGCACCTGGGACTGGGGCCTGTTCATCGGAGGGGCCGTGCCGCCGCTGATCTTCGGCGTGGCGTTTGGGAACCTGCTGCAGGGCGTGCCATACCATTTCGACGCCTACATGGTGTCGACCTACACGGGCAGTTTCTGGGCACTGCTCAATCCCTTTGCCGTGCTTGCCGGCGTGGTCAGCAGCGCCATGATCACCATGCATGGCGCCGCGTATCTTGCGCACCGCACGCAGGGGCCGCTGCAGCAGCGCGCGGTCCGCGCCACCGGTTGGGCAGCGCTGGCCATGAGCGTGGCCTTCGTTGCCGCGGGACTGTGGGTCGGCAAGCTGGACGGGTACAGGATCGCCTCGGCGATCGAACCGGCCGCCGTCGCGGATCCGACTGCCAAGGCGGTGGTGCGCGAGGCCGGCGCCTGGCTGGCCAACTACGCACGCGTGCCCGCGCTGTGGATGCTGCCCGTGCTCGCCGTGGCGGGCGCGCTGGCCGGAGTCTGGCTTCAGCGGCTGGGGCGCACCCTTGCCGCATTCGTTGCGACGAGCCTGAGCATGACAGGCGTGATCGGCACGGCGGGCGCGAGCATGTTTCCGTTCGTCATGCCATCGAGCAGCATGCCGGCCCACAGCCTGACGGTCTGGGACAGCGTTTCCAGCCAGCTGACGCTGACGATCATGCTGTGCGCGACCGTCGTGTTTATGCCCCTCGTGATCGGCTACACATCATGGGCTTACCGCGTCATGCGCGGCAAGGTGACGGTCGAATACGTCAAGGCCAACGAGCACAGCGCTTACTGATATCAAAGGAGTCTGCGAATGTGGTACTTCAGCTGGGTTCTTGGCGTGGGGTTTGCCGTCCTGCTTGCCGTGATGAACGCCATGTGGGGCGAAAACGAGGAGGCGCGCCGCGCCAGCCGGGAGGAAGACATATGAGTCGGCCGGCGAAGCTGCAACAGCCCGGCATGCACTGGCCGGCCTTGATGGCGGGGGTCGTCGTCATGCTTGTCGTCAGTGTTGATCCCCGCTTTCTGATCGCGGCCAATCCTGGCCGCACGCATCTTGCCGCGGCCTTGCTGTGCTGGGCGATGAGCGCGGCACTGGTTCGCGGTGTCGGCTTTGTTCCGGTGCATGCCGTGGCACGTCGGCTGCTCTCAGGCTGGGCGAGCGCGATGGCGCTGGCCGCTTGCCTCGCGGTGCGATTCGCGTAGCCGCCGGATCTTGAGTGAATGACCAGATGGAAAACATTGTTGCCACCAGCGCGGCACTGGGTGCCGTTGTCGGCCTCATTCTCGCGCTCACGGGCGCGGGCGGCGCCATTCTTGCCGTACCGCTGTTGCTTTTTGTCCTGCACCTGAGCGTGGCGGAGGCGGCACCGGTCGCCTTGCTCGCGGTAGGCCTGTCGGCGGCCGTCGGCGCAATGCTTGGCCTGCGTGCCGGCGTCGTACGCTACCGCGCCGCGCTGCTGATGGCGGTGTCGGGCACGTTGTTCTCGCCCGTTGGCCTGTGGTTTGCTCATCGCTTGCCCAACGGCCCGCTGACGCTGCTCTTTGCCGCTGTGCTGGCGTTCGTGGCATGGCGGATGTTCAGGCAGGCAGCCGGGAGCAGGGCGCTACAGGCAGCCGAAGCCGCCCAATCCGCGCAGCCTTGCCGGCTCGACAACCAGACGGGACGCTTTGTCTGGACTGCCTTGTGCACGCGTGCCCTCGCGCTGTCGGGCGCAGGCGCCGGCTTTCTTTCGGGGCTGCTCGGCGTTGGTGGCGGCTTTGTCATCGTTCCCGCCTTGAAGAAGGCCACCAATGCGCCGCTGCATACCATTGTCGCGACATCTCTGGCGGTCATCACGCTGGTGTCGGCTTCGGGCGTCATCACGACTGCCATTGCCGGACGCATGGACTGGCAGGTCGGCGTGCCGTTCGCCGCCGGTGCCATGCTGGCGATGCTGGGTGGCCGACTGCTCGCGAGCCGGCTGAGCGGCGCAAGGCTGCAGCAAGGTTTTGCCGTGGTCGCAGGCCTGATCGCTATCGGCATGGTGGCGAAGGTGGCGATGGCAGGCTGATGCGAACAAACAAGCTGCGTGGGCAGGCAAGCCGAATGATGCGCGCTGCGCTTGCGTTCCGCCGTGTATTCGAAGGGCAATCAGGGCTGATCCGCGAGGGCGCAGAACAGCACAATTCAAATTGTAGGTGCTCAGGTACGGCGACGACCGGCAAGGGCACTAACGGCATTCTCCTTAGGGTTTCTTTGATGGTCATCAAGGTGGCCTCCCCCTTCTCACCTAGATTCCACTCACGGATGTTCAGCCTATCGGCTCCTGCATTGGCATTCGTGTAGGGGCCCTCAGCTGAAAGCGCCTTACCCAACTAAGCATGGTCGTGTTTGCAAACGAATGTGCGAGGCAACTGTATGAGGGGCTTGTCATGTACTCGAGAGTTCTCATTACACCTGAGGAATTGGCGGCCATCATGAAGGCCGAGCCCGTGGTCCTGGTCGATACGAGGGATGCGGCAAGCTACACGGAAGCCCACTTGCCCGGGGCGGTCAATATCCACGAGATATTTACTTACCTGGCAAGCACCACGCCGCAGGGCTTGGCCGCCTTGCGCGAAACATTCACTGAGGCGTTTGCAAAGGCTGGCCTGTCCGGGAAGGAAACTGCCGTCATTTATGAGCAGTCCATGACATCAGGGTTCGGGCAGTCCTGTCGGGGTTACGTCCTGCTTCGCTATCTTGGCTATCCTCGGGACAGAATCAAGGTGCTCCACGGTGGCTACAGCGCATGGCGAGCGGCGGCGTTACCAAGCGCAACGGAAGTGCCTACGCCGGTACCTGTCACATTCCCTTCCGGAACGGCTGGAAGCAGCATCCTCGTCGACGTGACCGAGATGAAGAAAGCGGTCGCAGACCCGCACACAGTAAAACTCGACGTACGAGATGTCGATGAGTGGATTGGGGAGAGTTCATCTCCTTATGGCAAGGACTTCTGTCCACGAAAGGGCCGCATTCCCGGATCAGTCTGGCTCGAGTGGTATCGCATGATGAAACCGACGCAGGCTGGGCAAATGTTCAAATCACCAGCGGAAATTCTTGCTGAGTGCGCCACTGTCGGAATTCGCCGTGACACACCCGTTGTGGTCTTCTGCTTCAAAGGAGCGCGTGCTTCCAATACCTTTGTCGCGCTGGAGGAGGCTGGCATCGAAGACGTGCGGCTTTATCTTGGCTCCTGGAACGAGTGGTCCAGGGACCCATCCTTGCCCATTGAAGAGGGCCTGCCCTACTAGGGCGGTCACCCAGAATCCCAGCGCTAAGCTCCGCAGCTCGCTGTGCATGTCTTCTTTCAGTAATTCATAGGAGGAGAGTAACGATGAAAAAGGAAATTCTCATTACCGTTCTGTCGGCGTTCGCACTTTCTACCGACCCAGCGGTAGCGCAGCAAGCAAAGCCTGCGAGCAAGGGCAGTCAAACCACACAAGAGAAAGTTAACATTTCCGAGTTCGACAAGCAGGCGGCACAGGTCCAGGAGAACATCAAGAAGCTGCAAGAAGAAATGGACAAGATTCGGCAGACCCAGGATCCAAAGGAACGGCAGAAGCTGCTTGAAGCCCACGGGGTGACTATGCAGAGCACGATGGGCATGATGCGTGGGCTAGGGGGACCGGGAATGATGGGGGGCCCGGGTAGGCGGGGTATGGGTGGCCCGGGAATGCACGGTGGGGGCATGATGGGCGGGCCTATGATGGGGTGGCAAAACATGGGGGGCTACTACTCAAAGCTCACGCCTGAGCAACTGAGAGAGCGGCAGTACATGTCAGACCAATATATGGACCTCCACCACATGATGATGGAACAGATGATGCTGAACCATCAAATGTGGAGGCAGATGCCACGGTAGCCTCCTCAGGATTGGCAACCAAGGACAAAGCAGCGTCCTGGCAGGTACGGTCGTTCTGGCCCTCCCTTCTTGGCGGTGTTGCGCTAGGGATGGTGTTGCTCTTGGCTTTCCTGCTGACTGGCCACGGACTCGGTGCATCCGGGTTCATGGTCCGTCTGGCAGCGTGGCTGGGAGGGAAGTTCGCGCCCGGTGTCACGCGAGGCAACGAATACCTTGGTCCTCTTCTTGAATCCGGTCACTCGCTCTCGAACTGGATTACCTAACTCGATACGTGGAAAGTGCTTGGTGCAGGACTAGGGGCATGCTGCGCGAGCTGGAGCGCTGGTCGGTTTCGCATTCGTCTTGATGGAAGTCGGCCGTATGGAGGGGGCATCGGGGAGTTTCAGCCATCTTTGGCGGCGCGCTTTCGGGATCTGGTGCCCGCGTCGCCTCTGTTCACTGTTCACTGCCATCGTCGTCGCTGCCATTGGGTTACAAGTGCTCACGCTCGATGGGATCCTTGAGCAGAGCAGGGTATGTTCGCTGGCCCCCCCCAGCGCATCAAGCTCGGAAAGCGCCCTAGCTGCGTTAGGAAGAGAATTCGTCAAAGGCCGCGAGCGCGTGTGTGGCATACATCATCGAAGGCCCGCCGCCCATATACACGGCGGTTCCGAGCACCTCCTCCAATTCAGCCCTAGTGGTGCCCAGCTTGACGAGCGCCTGGATATGAAACCCGATGCAGTCATCGCAGCGGCAGGCAACCGCGATACCCAGCGCAATCAGCTCGCGTGTCTTCTTGCTCAACGCTCCCTCTTTGGTGCCAGCCGCTGCCAGTTGGCTGAATGCTGTCATTAACTCGGGCTGGGTCTCGCGCAGGCGGCGCATTTGCGCCGACACATCTTTGATCACGGTCTTGAATTCTGGCATACCACTCATGAAAACCCCTTCTTCTGGGAATTGCGCAGGGCGCGTGACAGGTGTTCGAGGTGGCTGTGCAGCCCCGAGGCTGCCAGGCCGGTCGAATTGAAGTTACTTCACGTCAGACCTCGATGCGCGCATGTCTTCACGCCCAGAATGCTGTAGGCAGGGCAGACACGCACGATACCTGTCAGCAGTGGGAGAATGCCAATCCAGCCCCAGGCACCAACGCGGCCTGTCGCGGCCAGGCTAATCAAGACCAGTCCAATCACAATGCGGAGGACTCGGTCAATGGTTCCAACATTTGCTTGCATGGCGGGCTCCTTGGTAAGGAAGAAATTGTGCGAACCGAGCGCAGTTGGGGTTGGCCATCCAACACTCCCCTCGGCGTACTCTTACACTCTGACGTCTATCTGGATGTTCGGTCATGATTCAGCGCAATTCCAGGATGAGGCCAACTTCAGCGCCGAGCAGCGCGCTGCTGGCAATGATATTTTCCATCGGTTCAACGTTTCCCAGCGGTAGTGCATTCAGCTGCTGCTTAGGCGCGCTGCAGGCTCGATTTCGCCCGCTCGAGGACTTCGAAGGCGAGCATGCCTGCCATCATGGCGGCGACAAAGCCAACTGCCTTGGGATAGCCAGCACCCAGGGCCACCAGCGCGGGACCCGGGCAGAAGCCGGCCAGCCCCCAGCCGATGCCGAACGCGGCGCTACCCAGTACCAGCCGAAGCGTCACGGTCGTGCTGGCCGGTAGTTGCACAGGCAGCCCCAGGAATGAGCGCTTGCGCCGTCTCGCAACAATGAACGCAAGGGTGCCGACAGCGATGGCGCCGACCATCACAAACGCCAGCGACGGGTCCCAAGTTCCAGCCAGGTCGAGAAATCCCAGTACCTTGGCCGGATTGGCCATGCCGGAGACCATCAGGCCAACGCCGAAGAGCAGGCCTGCAAGCAGTGCAGTAATGGCGGTCATATCAGCCTCCAATCACGTGCCGTTGCACGAAGACGGTCAGGAATCCCGCCGCCATGAAGGTCAGGGTGGCGACCAGCGAGCGGACGGAGCCGCGCGAGATGCCACACACACCGTGGCCGCTAGTGCAGCCGCTGGCGTAGCGGGTGCCAAGGCCGACCAGAAAGCCCGCGACCAGGATTTGGCCCCAGCTCGCCTGGATATCTGCCACGGCGGGCTGGCCGAGCAGGCTCGCAATGACAGGAGCGCCGACCAGACCGATGAGGAAGGTCACTCGCCAGGCCATGTCGGCGCGTGGGAGGCTGAGCAAGCCGCCGAGGATGCCGCTGATGCCGGCAATCCGCCCGTTGAACAGCACCAGGACGGCTGCCGCCGCGCCGATGATGAGTCCGCCAGCTAGTGACAGGCCAGGCGTAAAGTTAGCGAGGTCAATCAGCATGTTTCGTCCCCTGACGTGTCAGCACAGAACTGTTGATAAAGCACGGTCATGACCGCGAGCGCCTGTGCGCTTGCCACCGAATAGAAGATGCTCTTGCCGTCGCGGCGCGTCGCCACCAGGTCGTTTTCGCGCAGCACGGCGAGTTGCTGGGACAGCGTCGGCTGCCGGATGCCGAGTTGCGCCTCCAGTTCGCCGACAGACAATTCGCCCTGTGACAGCTGGCACATCAGCAGCAGGCGGTCCGGATTGGCGAGCACCTTCAGCAGGGCGCAGGCGTTTGTTGCGGCAGCTTGCATGGTGGCGAGGTCGATAGTTGGGTGCGGCTGGTTCATAGGTCGTCTACACTTCGTACATCAATAGTATATTGAAAAATAGAATGTGTGCGAATAGAATGTTTGCATCCAAGGGGCCAAGCATGCAACCGACCATTCAACCGTTCTTCGACCCGGCCACCTGGACCGTGACCTACGCGATCTATCAAGAGGGGCGCTCCGAGTGCACCATAATCGACTCGGTGCTGGACTATGACCCAAAGTCAGGTCGGACATCGACGGCAAGCGCGGATAAGGTCATCGCATTCATACGTGAGCATGGGCTGCGGGTCGAATGGATTCTTGAGACACATGCGCACGCCGACCACCTTTCTGCGGCGCCTTACCTCAAGCGTCAACTGGGTGGCTGCATTGCCATCGGCCAGAACATCCGTCGTGTGCAGGGCGTGTTCAAGGAGCTTTTCAATCTGGAGCCGGGGTTCCGCCTCGATGGTTCACAGTTTGACCACCTGTTTGAGGACGGCGAGACTTTCGCCATCGGTGGGCTGACCGGCAAGGCGATTCACGTGCCAGGGCACACCCCTGCTGACATGGCATACCAGATTGGGGATGCAGTCTTTGTCGGCGACACGCTGTTCATGCCGGACGTCGGCACTGCCCGCTGCGACTTCCCCGGAGGCGACGCACACGAGTTGTATCGCTCCATCCGCAAGCTGCTGGACCTGCCGGATGAGACGCGATTGTTCATGTGTCACGACTATCCGCCCGAATGGCGCGAGCCTACGTGGGAGACGACGGTGCGTGAGCAGCGGAAATGCAACATCCACGTGCACGACGGTGTGAGCGAGGAGCAGTTCGTGGGCATGCGGAAGGCGCGTGATGCAACGCTGGCGATGCCGACGCTGATATTACCGTCTGTACAGGTCAACATCCGGGCCGGTGAGTTGCCTCCGCCTGAGGCGAATGGAGTTCGCTACCTGAAGATTCCGCTCAACGCCTTATAAGGTCGCCTGCCACGCGATTGGGGACACCACAGTGGCGGCACGCCACTTATCGGAATTCCGATTTCTCTGGCCGCGGTCCGGGCTAACGAGCAACTTGAGCAATGCGCCGGCATTTGCCGCAGCAGCGGCTAACGTGAGTCGCCATCGTTCCCGAACTGCTGGGTCGGATGGAAATGGGATTCAGCCAGGCCGTGTGTCTGGCTATTTCGCTTCCAACTGGTCGCGCACCGCCGCGATGTGGTCTCCGGCCGTACTCACGGCGTCTTCCAGATCCCGCTCACTGCAGCCCAGTTCGCGACACCAGTACTGCACTTCAAGGGGATCTCCCAAGTTGACGCGGCCAGGATCCAAAGGCCTGAACTGACTTGTTGCATTAATCATGCTTTTCTCCTGTCTGTGCTGCCACGCAACCCGGCCCACAGTTTGGGCCAGTGCGTAGGTTATCGTTGCATGCCCGTTCAAACGCTTGTGAGGGTTGTGCTTCACCAAGATAGTGGCTGGCCGGCGCGGGTCATTGATCCACGTCAACAGGTTCTTTCCTGTAAGCCCCGATGTAAAAATGACCCACCCCGCCGAAGTAAGGCTGCCCCACCTGGTGGAGGAGGCCTGCGGCCAGGCCAACCCGTCTCGGTCATTCAGAGTATGTGTTGTTAATGGTAGACCGGGCACACATACCTGGCTCAAATCCAACGCTTGCGCTGCAGGCTCAACAGAAGGTTAGCATTCGAAAAAGGCAAACTTAGGGCCATGGGCCGGCAGCATAGAATGGCCATATGGCGCTTCCGTGCTGGGGGGAGTGATGTCGACCGCCGGGACCATTGCGATTTCCGTTTCTACTGCCCCAGGGTGGATAGGACCGACCGAGATGTGCGAGCACAAGGGCGTCGGACACCCGGATAGCCTTTGCGATGGTGCGGTTGAGGCTGCGGCCCATGCCCTGTGTCGGGCGTACCTGGACGCCTACGGAGTCATCCAGCATTTCAACCTGGACAAGGCCTTACTCATCGGCGGCATCAGTGCACCAAAATTCGGCGGCGGCCAGCTCTTGCGGCCAATGCGCCTGTTGGTGTCGGGACCCGTCACCGAATTGTCATCCGCCAAGGCGGAGGTCATCGTCGAGTCGGCCATCCGCGAGTACTTCAGGGACCACCTGGGCACAATCGGTTGCGAAATCGAGATTGAGCCCATCCTTCGACCGTCGGCCCCAAACCTCCGGCGTGTGACTGGTACCCAAACCATTCCGCTATCCAATGACACGTCTTTTGGCGTGGGTTACGCACCTCTTTCAAACCTCGAAATGGCCGTGCTTTCATCCGCCCAACTATTACGCTCAAGTGAATTCAAGGCCGCTTTCAACGTGGCAGGACACGATTTCAAGATCATGGGCAGTCGGCTCGATGCGAGCCGCCACCTTACTATCGCGTTGGCGTTTGTTGACCGATACGTAAGCGGGGTCAAAGAGTACTTCGCACTGAAGGAGCGGATAGCGTCGTATCTTGCCGAGCGCATTCAACCGGCGTGCGAGATTGCCATCAATACTCTGGACGACCTGGGTGCCCATGACGAGAGTGGCGTCTATCTGACCGTCACTGGCCTGAGCGCGGAGCACGGCGATGACGGACAGGTCGGTCGGGGAAACCGGGTCAATGGCTTGATTACACCGTATCGCCCCATGTCACTGGAGGCCACCGCAGGGAAGAACCCGGCGGCACATGTTGGCAAGCTCTACAATGTGCTCGCCCACCAATTGGCTGCGCGCATTCTGACGGACGTAGCCGATTTGGATATGGTTGTTGTCCGCCTTCTCTCCGGCATTGGAAGGCCAATCGACCAGCCGCAGCTGGTTGCCATCAATGTTGTTGCAGAAGACAGGCTCACGACCGTGGAACATGACCACATCCGTGAAATCGCCCGGCAGCAGCTGGCAGACCTTCCCACGTTAGTCAAGGAACTGGCGACCGGAACGTTGCCTGTCTTCTGAGCCCGGCAGGCCCGGCGACTGCTGAGCATATCTTCCGAACGCGCGGCGCCGGTGTCCCGCACCATCTCCTGAGTTTTCGTGCGCTGTCGCGCACCCGGGTCGCCACGCGACGGCGTCGCTGCATTCGCGTTCCTTGATTGGCATCAAGAACCAGTTCTCTTGGGTGTCGATACTGAAAATGTAAGTCCTGCCTTGCTCCATCGCCCCCAGGAGGATGAGATGCCGACCAAGTCTATGACTCCCGTAGGGGACGACTACGGTACTGGCGATGCGCAGGCACCTCAAGTCGCCGTCCAAGATGCGAGCACAGGTCACGTGCCAGTACGGGACCCGGTATGTGGCATGGCAATTTCTCCCGGGGATGCTGCTGCCAGTGCAGATGTCAACCAAAGGCGCTATTGGTTCTGCTCAAAACATTGCGAGCAGATGTTCCTCGCCAACCCTGCGCAATATATTCCCCGGCCATCAGGCGAGCTTCCCCTGGCAGATGCTAGCGCTGCGCCGCCCGCCATGACTACTCACGCGCCGCCCCGCGGTGGCTCCAGGCAACTCGCCAAGGATCCCATCTGCGGCATGATGGTCGACAAGTCTACGGCCCTGTCGACAGAGCGCGGCAACCGCAAGTACTACTTCTGCAGCGAGAGTTGCCTGCGGACCTTCGAGTCGCCGGAGAGCGAGTTGAAGGCCATGAAGACGCGCGTGACGATAGCGCTCACCGGCGTCCTCGCGTTGGCAGTGCTACGGGCCGGCGCCTTCCTGGCGTTGGCGGCCGGTGCGACGCTGCTGACGTGGGCACCGATTCCGGCGCTGCCATGGTTCACGTGGGGGATCTGGCTGTTCTTGCTGGTAACGCCTGTGCAGTTCGTTGGCGGCTGGAGCTTCTACAAGGGCGCGTGGAACGCCATCCGGACGCGCAACATCAACATGGACTTCCTCATCGCCCTGGGAACATCCGTGGCGTATTTCTACAGCGTGGTGGTCCTGTTCTTTCCGTCGTGGCTACCCGTAGAAGTGGAAGAGCGGGACGTCTACTTCGAGGTATCCGCGGTGATTATCGCCTTCGTGTTGCTGGGTAAGTACATGGAGGAAATCATCAAGAAGAAGTCCTCTGCCGCCGTTCGCCGACTGCTTGACCTGCGTCCCGCGGTAGCCCACGTCATCCGCGACGGGAAGGAAACCGAGATTCCGGCGGAAAGCATCATGGTCGGCGAGGCGGTCGTAGTGCGCCCGGGCGAGAAGATTCCCACGGATGGCAAGATCGTCGAGGGGGAGACCAGTGTCGACGAGTCGATGCTGACTGGCGAGTCGATGCCCGTTGAGAAGAAGCCCGGTACCGCCGTCATTGGCGGGACCCTGAACCGCAGCGGTGCTTTCACCTTCCAGGCGACCAAGATCGGCGCTGACACCGCGCTCGCCCAAGTTATCAGGATGGTCGAGGATGCCCAAGCCAGCACCGCGCAGATTCAGCGCCTCGCTGATCAGGTCACTGGCTACTTTGTGCCGGCGGTTGTCTCGGTTGCCATGTTGGCCTTGGTTGGGTGGACCGTGGCGGGGCATTTCCCCCATGGGCTGCTTGCGTTTGTCGCGGTTCTGATTATTTCTTGTCCATGTGCCCTGGGTGTCGCGACACCTGCGGCACTGATGGTTGGCGTCGGCAAGGGGGCAGACAATGGCATCCTGATACGCGGTGGCGAAGTGCTGGAGCGCGCCGAGAAACTGACGGCGGTTGTCTTTGACAAGACGGGCACGATTACGCGCGGAGAGCCTACTGTCACCGATGTCATCTCATTGTCGAATCAGGAGGAATCAACTCTCTTGACCCTTGCGGCCGCGGTGGAAAGTAGGT
Organism: Cupriavidus phytohabitans; assembly: GCF_017815025.1. NCBI lineage: Bacteria > Pseudomonadati > Pseudomonadota > Betaproteobacteria > Burkholderiales > Burkholderiaceae > Cupriavidus > Cupriavidus phytohabitans. The sequence continues at coordinate 16,774 of NZ_JAGIQB010000026.1, read as the reverse complement.
CTGAGCACCCTCTGGGCGAAGCCATCGTGCGTGCCGCCCAGCATCGCGGTGTGGCCATTCCCATGGCAACCGGCATTACTGCGCTGTCTGGCATGGGCATTCACGGACAGGTTGAAGGCCAGCAGGTGTGGCTGGGAAACCGGCGTCTGTTTGCACGCCAGGGGATTCCGATTGGTGATGTCGAACCTGTTCTCCGCCGGCTCGAGGCCGACGGGAAGACCGCGATGCTGGTTGGCGCCGCCACCAGCCTGCTTGGCGTGGTGGCCGTCGCGGACACGGTCAAGCCGGAGGCGGCTGAGGCTGTGGCCGCCTTGAAGTCGCGCAACATCCAAGTGGTTCTTCTCAGCGGTGACAATCGCCGCACGGCCGAAGCCATTGGCCGGCAGGTTGGCATCGACCGCGTGATTGCCGAGGTCATGCCGGAAGACAAGGTCCAAACCATCCATGACCTCCAAAAACAGGGCGATGTCGTGGCGATGGTGGGCGATGGCGTAAACGACGCACCAGCACTTGCGGCGGCCGACATCGGTATCGCTATCGGCTCTGGCTCTGACGTTGCCAAGGAGACGGGCAGCATCATCCTCATCCGCAATGATGTTCGTGACGTAGTGGCGTCTATCCAGCTCTCCCGCGCCACGATGCGCAAAATCAAGCAAAACCTCTTCTGGGCGTTCATTTACAACACTATAGGCATTCCAATCGCGGCGCTCGGGCTGTTGAACCCCATACTTGCAGCGGCGGCCATGGCGCTGTCCTCATTGAGCGTCGTGGCCAACTCCGCGTTGCTTAAGCGTGTGCGGCTTGGCCAAGCCCGTACGGAGGCAACATGAGGCGCACTGTCGCATGGATTTGCGCGGCACTGGCGACGCTGCTAGCCGTCGCCGTCGTGTACTGGTTTGGCATTTCACCACTCACGATACTGCTCGCTATCCTTCTGCTCTCCTGCCCAATCGTCGTCATGTGGATGAGCTGGCAGCTTTCGCGTCAGTGCGAACGCGACATTCAGCAGGCGGTGGACCGTGAGCGCAAGGTTCGCGGCAATCCTTGAAGCGGAGGACCTCCACATGACCTGGCTCTCGCAGATTCTGGCGTGGATTTTTCTTGGGATGGGTGTCGCAGCTCTGATAGCGTGGCGACGATTCATGAGCCATCGAACAAATCAAGACGGTGGGCTGCCCTTACACAACGCGGGTGTAGAGCGCCACTGCTCGATACCCCGTCGCCGGCAACAAGGTAAATACGGCGCACGCGATCATGTAAAACATCGAGGGGCACATCCTCCTCTTCGAATCTGAGGCGTCTGGCACAGTCTTTCGGCAAGAACCAGAAGGACATGTGCACCGACATCATCGCCGCCGCCGGTGCTGCTGAGCGACATCCGAGGGCCTTCTCATTGGAGGACGGCATGAATCATGACCACCGCAATCATGAGTCCCGGGACGATACCGAGCGAAAGATTTCCCGCTCCAAGGTAGTCACAATTGGGTTCGTTCTGGTCATTGGCTACTTTCTCTGGACGGAGCACCGGGCGCACGTCATTCAGTTCTTGCCGTTCCTGCTCCTGGCTGCATGCCCACTGATGCATCTCTTCATGCACCACGGCCATGTCCAGGGACATGGACAGCGTGACGGCTCGAAGGGCTCGGACACGAGGGGAGAACGATGATGGAATCCAATGCGCAAAGCGGCTACGGTCTCTGGTCACTGGTGATCATTAACTCTGCGGTCTTCCTAATCTTCGCCTTCAGTTTCACTAGGCCGAAGACATCGCGGGACTGGCGTTCCTTCGGTGCCTTTTCGGCGTTCATTGTGGCGCTCTTCACCGAAATGTATGGCATTCCCCTGACCATCTATTTCCTGTTGCCATGGCTGTCGGCGAAGTTCCCGGGTACCGATTTCCTTTCCCACGATGCAGGCCATCTCCCGGAGATGATTCTCGGCTGGCAGGGGAATCCGCACCTGGGGCCGTTTCACATCGCTAGTGACATCCTGATTTTCGGCGGGTTCTTGATGCTGTCGGCTGCCTGGCGGGTCCTGTACAAGGCCCAACAGGAGCAGCGCTTGGCCACATCGGGGCTCTATGCACGCATGAGGCATCCGCAGTATGTTGCATTCATCCTGATCATGTTCGGATTCCTGCTGCAATGGCCGACGATACTCACGCTGGTGATGTTCCCCATCCTGGTCTGGATGTACGTACGACTTGCCCATGCCGAAGAGCAGGACGCACTGGCTGCATTTGGTCAGGAGTATGAGGATTATCGCAGAAAGACTCCCGGCTTCATCCCGCACTTCGGCGAAGGTGACGTTCCTCGAGCCAAGCCTCATTGAGGTCATGCGGAAACCGTTGGAGATGGAGGCTACTATGAAGCCCTTTAGAACCGGCGTGACACTGTCAGCCACGATCTTGCTGTTCTATACCTTGTGCACCGTAGTTTGGCTGGTATTCCCCGAGCCTTTCATGGATTTCGTGAATGCGCTTTTTCACGGACTTGAATTCCGACGACTGCGAACTGGTGAGCCCCTGTCCTGGTGGTCTATCGTCTATCCAGGCTTTCTGTTCGCGATCTGGTTCTTTGCCGCCGGGAGCTTCTTTGCCTGGCTCTATAACACGCTTGCGAGCAACCGGTAAGCCTCGAGCGCCGAGATCTATTGGCGGTCATGCAAACCTCGAAGTGACGCCGTGGCTGGCGGCCGCGGCGGACGCTTTCGCCAGCGCCGCCGGGCGCCCGTGCATCCTCTCGCTCAGTCGTTGTGGCGATGTTTGTTCTGACCCTTGTGCTTGCCGCGATTGCCGCGATTGCCGCTATCGTGGTTATCGGCATGGTTGTTGCGGGATACATTGCCGCCCAGCGCCGACCCCGCTGCACCGCCGGCCGCGGCACCTACGATGCCGCCGGTCCGGCCGCCCAGGGCATTGCCGGCCGCCGCGCCTGCGCCGCCGCCGAGCGCGCCACCCACGATGGCGCCAGTGCGTTCCTTTTTGTTGGCAGTCACTGCGCCGCCCGCACCGCCACCCACCGCACCACCAATCACGGCGCCCGTGCTGCCGCCTAGTGCGCCACCGAGGGCCGCACCCGCGGCGCCACCAAGGCCGCCTCCCGCAGCGTTCTTCAGGTCATCGGCCAGCGCTGGGGCAATGGCAGCGCTCAGCAGCAGGGTCAGGCACAGCGTACGAAGTGGTTGTCGAGTCATGTTCTTTCTCAGGTAGGAGATGTTCGGCGATCGGCCAGTGCGGGAGTTTACACGGCGCGGCATGCGGACCGGCTCGCGCTGGAAGTTGCTACGGAGGCTCCCCTGGCGATCGCCACCTTGTAGAATCGGCTACCACCAACCCTGGAACGTCCCGCATGGACTCTCAAGCCCCGGATCGCGGCGCGCTGCTGCCGCTGGCCTATCACGCAACGGTGGTCGACTATCTGCGTCGCCACGAGCCTGAGGTCTGGCGCTGGGCCAGCGCTCGCGCTACCGGCGCTGACCACCGCGACGCGTTGCGCTCGATGCTGCTGCGGGACACCTACCGGATCGAGGCTGACGCCCACGCCGACGTTCACGCGGCGCTGGCGCAAGCGATGTCGCGGCTCGGCATCGAAGCGCGCGCAACGCTCTACCAGTCACCGGGCCAGGACATGAACGCGTCGCTGGTCTATGTGCCCGGGGAGGTCCACATCGTCCTGCAGGGTCCGCTGCTGGAGCGGCTCGCGCCGCCGGAACTGCTGGCGGTGTTCGGCCACGAGCTGGCCCACTACCTGCTGTGGTCGCGCGACGACAACCAGTTCCTGGTGGCTGACCGCATCCTGAACGACGCACTGGCCGCGCCAGGCGCGAGTGCCAGCCATCGCGAGACCTGGCGGCGCTACGCGTTGCACACCGAACTGTTTGCCGACCGTGGCGGCGCCGTGGCGGCCGGTGCGGTGGCGCCGGCGGTGTCGACGCTGGTCAAGGTGCAGACCGGCATGGGCAGCGTGGACGCGGCCGCCTACCTGCGCCAGGCGGTCGAGATCGAATCCAGCGAGCCGGGCGCGAGCGCCGCCCACAGCCACCCCGAGACCTTTATCCGCGCCCGCGCGCTGGCGCTGTGGTGGGAGGGCGCGGACGATCTTGATCCGTGGATCGAATCCCGCCTGCACGGCCCGTTGGCGCTGGAAAAGCTGGACCTCCCCGGGCAGGTCCGGCTGCAGGCGCTCACGCGCGGATTCCTGGCTCACTTTCTCGCCGGCACGCCGCTGGCGAGCGAGGCGGTGCTTGCGCAGGTGCGCATGATGTTCCCGGACTGGCGTGACGATGAACCGGCGATCGGTCCCGAAAAGTTGGGGCAGGGCGTGATCGACGACAGCGTTCGCGGCTATCTGAATGCATTGATGATGGACATGGCACTCGCGGACCCCGACCAGCAGGACGCGGCCCTGCTGCGCGCCGGCCAGATGGCTCAGGGGCTCGGCAGCGTCGAAGCGCTGCAAGGTAACCTGCGCCGCGACGCCGGCTTCGGCAAGCGCGAACTGGACCGCTACCAGCGCCAACTCGATCGCCAGTTCGATCACCAACGGGCCAGGGAGGGCCGGGCATGAATGACAGCACGACCCACGGCACGAACACCATCGCCGGTATGAACGATAGCGGCGAGCCGCGCACGCTGCGGTCACTGATCGATGCGCAGGCGGGCGCGGCGCTGCCTGTCGACGACGTCCTGGTGCTGGTGCTGCCCCTGTTCGCGCAGGTCGCCGCGTTGCATGCGCAGGGCAGGGTGGCGGCACTCGATCCCGACAGCATACTGGTGAGCGAGGACGGCGCGCTGCGCCTGCGGCGGCCAGATGGCGAACTCCCCGTCATGGACCTCGGCGCGGTGCATCGCGTGCAGCCGCATCCGGCCTCGGGCCTGAATATCGTCGGCGCGCTGCAGCTCGGCCACGCCGACGACGGGCAGCGCGACCAGGCCGACCTGGCCTTGCAGCTTGATGCCACCGCGCCGATCGAGCGGCCGGTCTACCTGCGCGGGCCGGCGAGCTGGGAAGGGCTTCTGGGCCACCATGACGAGATCGGCGATGTCTTCCTGCTCGGCATGGTGCTGGCGAGCCTCGCCTGCGGCCTGGACTTCGCCGATGAGCACGATCTGCGCAGCTTCGTGGCGCACCGCCGCAACCTGTTCCTGCTGCACGAGCGCTTGCACCCGATCGTCGCCGCGGTGATCGTCGAGATGACCGGGATCAACCGCCACGATCGCGCCACCGATGTCGCCGCGCTCGCGACGCGGCTGCGCACATGGCGCGAGCAGCCGGCAGCCCTGGACGTGGAACGGGCGCTGGCTGGCACGACTGGCGCCACGCCGCGGCGTGCCGCCGTGCTCACGCACCTGCGTGACCGCCTGTTCGACCTGTCGCGGCGCAACCGCCTGCTGCACTTCCGTCCGACCGCGGCCAGTGTCAACCTGACGGTGGCCAGCGTGCCGCTGATGCTGCAGATCGAAAGCGTGCGGCCCGAGCATATCTGCACCTGGGGCGGCCCGTTCGCAGCCGATCTGGTGGCGGGCAAACCGGTGTCGCTGCAGCGCTGGCTGCGCTTCGACGACCAGCCATACCTGCCGGCATCGCTCGACCGCCTGATCGCCGAGACGCGCCGCGATCGCGCCGAATATGGCTTCAGCAACCTGCGCCTGGTGGTGGCGTTTCTGCGCTGGCACAACCTGAAGGAGGCGCCAGACGAGCGAATCGTGACGCCGCTACTGTGGCTGCCGGTGGAACTGGTCAGGCGCAAGGGCGTGCGCGACCAGTACGTGATCCAGTGCGCGGGCGGCGAAGCCGAGTTCAACCCGGTGCTGCGCCATTACCTGAGCCAGCTCTATGACATCCGGCTCGAGGAGACCGTGGATCTCGGCAAGATCTCGCTCGAGGAGATCCATGCCGGCATCCTCGCGCAGATTCGCCGTTCCGAGCCTTCGGTGGAGCTGCGCCTCGTCGACAAGGCCGCCGTACGGCTGGTGCGGCAGAAGGCGCTGCAGCGCATGCAGCAGTTCCAGCGCCGCAGGCCAGGCACGGCCGCTGCGCGCACGGGCGGCTGGCTGCCGCCGTACAGCTATGCGCAGGACGACTACCGCCCGCTGGGCCGCGCGCTGTTCGAGCATTGGGTACGGCCGAGCGAGTTGCCGCAGCGTTTCGAGGCCGGCGCGCCCCCGGGTGCCGGCCCGCGCCAGCCGCAGATGAGCGGCGCAGCCGCGGCGCAAAGCGAAGAGCGCCAGGGCTTCGTGCTTGAAGAGTCCGAGGGCCACCGTTATGCCTGGGATCTGGACCTGACGCAGGTGACGCTCGCGAACTTCAACTATCGCAAGATGTCGCTGGTGCGCGACTACGCGCAGCTGCTCGACGAGCCCGGCGCGAATCCGGCGTTCGACCGCGTGTTCTCGATCGAGCCGCGCGACGTGGAGACGGAAGCGCCCGCGCCGCTCGCGCCGGCCGAGCAGTGGAACGTGGTGGCGGCCGATGCGACGCAGAACGCTGCGGTCGGCCTTGCGCGCGGCCAACGCAGCTTCATCATCCAGGGCCCGCCGGGCACGGGCAAGTCGCAGACCATCACGAACCTGATCGCCGACTACGCGGGGCGTGGCAAGCGCGTGCTGTTCGTCTGCGAGAAGCGGGCCGCGCTCGACGTGGTGTTCCATCGGCTCAAGCAAAGCGGGCTGGATTCGCTGTGCTGCCTGATCCACGACTCGCAGACCGACAAGAAGGCCTTCATTGCCGACCTGCGCGTCTGCTACGAGCAGTGGATCGCGCAGCCGCACGACGGCGATGCACTGGCGGCACGCCGCAAGCAGGTAGCGGAGGCCCTGGCCGCTCACCAGCATCGTATCGACGCCTTCGAATCGGCAATGGCCGCGGCGCCTGAGCCACTCGGCGACAGCGTGCGTGCACTGTTGCGCCGCGTGGTAGCGCTCCCTGCCGTGCCAGAAGCGGGGCCCGCGATGCGCGAGCGCCTGCCGGCGCTGGCCGCATGGGACCGCCAGCGCGATCTTGCACACCGCGTGCACCGCGCGATGCGCGAGCGCTTCGGTCTCGACAGCCTGGCCGCGCATCCGTTCGCGCGCCTGTCTGCGCAACTGGTGGCCGACGAGCGCGCGTATGGCCGCGCCGAGCGACTGTGCCAGGACGCCGAGGCACTGTTCGATGCGCTTGACCCGCTGCTGGACAGCACGGCGAGCCTTACCGGCCCGGACACCAGCCTGGAACAGGCATGCGCCATTGCCGTCGACAGCCAATGGCTGCTCGACACGGGCCTTGCCGCACACCTGGACCTGCTCGATCCGGCCTCGCCGGCACAAGCGGCACTGCGCGATGTCCGCGCGGACCTGGACGCACGCACGCAGGCACTTGCGGACGCGCGCGCCGTCACGTCGAACTGGCACGACAAGCTGAGCCCTGGCGATACCGAGTCAGCGCTGGCGCTCGCGCGGCGGCTGGAGCCGTCGATCGCGCGCTGGCTGCAGCCCGCATGGTGGCGGCTGCGCGGCGAACTGAAGCGCCGCTATGACTTTGGCAAGCACGCTATCCATCCCGGCTACGGCAAGGTGCTGGAAGCGCTGGCCGCCGAACACGCCGCGTGTGCGGCGCTGGCGGCAGCCGATGCCGACAGCCGCCGCCGCTACGGCGTGAGCGAGATGCAGGCCTTCCTGCGCGCACTCAACGAACTCGAGCAGCGCCTGCAGTCGGGCGCGGGCCCGCGCGAACTGGTCGCGCATCTGCGCCAGGCCGTCGATCCGGTCGCGGCGGCGCGCGCCGAGGCCGGTGCGCGCGAGCCGCTGGAGAAGCTCGCGCAGCGCGTGCGCGACGGGCTGGCGCTGGCCGGCGATGCGCGCCTCGGCGACATCGCCGAACTGCTGCGCGACCTGCGCGAAGCGCTCGACGAGCTGCCGGACCTGTTGCCGCTGTTGCGCGCCGTGCATGCAGGCGACTCCGCCTGCGCCGCCACGCTGCAGTGGCTCGACCATGCGCCGGCGCAGCTGGAGGCGCTGGTCGCCGACGAGGCGCTGCGCCGTCTCGCGCGCGAGAACCCGGTGCTGGCGCGCTGCGGCGGCGCGGCGCTGGCGCAGGCCGCGCGCGCCGTGGCGCAGCGTCAACGCGAGTTGCTCGCGCTGAACGCCCAGGTGGTGCGCGCCACGCGCCACAAGCACTTCGCCGAGCATGTGCGTGTGTCCTCGCTGTCGGCGACGATGCTGGATGCCGACGGCAAGGCGTTCAAGAAACAATACGCCACGGGCCGGCGCGAACTGGAGCATGAGTTCGGCAAGAGCATGCGCCACCGCTCGATCCGCGATCTCTCCGACGACGAGACCGGCCTCGTCATCAACGACCTGAAGCCGATCTGGCTGATGAGCCCGTTGTCGGTATCCGACACGCTGCCGCTGTCGCCGGACCTGTTCGACGTGGTGATCTTCGACGAGGCCAGCCAGATTCCGACCGAGGAAGCCGTGCCCGCGCTCAGCCGCGCACGCCAGGTGGTAGTGGTCGGCGACGAGATGCAGCTGCCCCCGACAAGCTTCTTTACGGCCGGTGGCGCCGAGGGCGACGACGAGATCGTGGTGGAGGAGGAGGGCGAGCGCATCGCCATCAACCTCGATTCGGACAGCCTGCTGAACCAGGCCGCGCGCAACCTGCCAGCGACGCTGCTGGCGTGGCACTACCGCAGCCGTCACGAATCGCTGATCAGCTTCTCCAACGCCGCCTTCTACGACGGCCGCCTTGTCACCATTCCCGACCGTGTGCTGGAACAGGCCGAGGATGAGGCGGCTCGGCTTCGCTCGGACCAGCAGGATGCCGGCATCGCCGGCGCCGACGCGTTGCTGGCGCGGCCAGTCAGCTTCCACTGGCTGGCCGACGGCGTCTATGCGGACCGCCGCAATGTGCCCGAGGCCGTCTACATCGCCCGCACCGTGCGCGAGATGCTGTGCCGCGAGACCGGGCTGAGCCTGGGCATCGTGGCGTTTTCCGAGGCACAGCAAGGTGCCATCGAGGCTGCGCTGGAGGCCTTGGCCGCCGAAGACGCGGACTTCGCGATGCGCCTCGAGCGCGAGTACGTGCGCGAGGACGACGACCAGTTCAACGGGCTGTTCGTCAAGAACCTGGAGAACGTGCAGGGCGACGAGCGCGACGTGATCATCCTGAGCATCTGCTACGCGCCGGGGCCGGATGGCAAGATGCTGATGAACTTCGGCCCGATCAACCAGCGTGGGGGCGAGAAGCGCCTGAACGTGATCTTCAGCCGCGCGCGCCATCGGATGGCGGTGGTGTCGACGATCCAGGCCGAGGCGATCACCAACGTGCACAACGATGGCGCGGCCGCGCTGCGGGCGTTCCTGCAGTTCGCGCAGGCCAGCGCGCGCGGCCAGTTCGCGCGTGCCCAGGCGGTGCTTGGCACGCTGAACCCGGGCGCGCGCGACGTCTTCACGCGCGAGGCCACGCCGGACAGCATCCGCGACGCTCTGGCCGAGGCGCTGCGCGCACGCGGCCACCAGGTGCACGCCAACGTTGGCCGCTCGCAGTTCCGCTGCGACCTGGCCATTGCCGAGCCGTCGGGACAAGGCTACGCGTTGGCAATCCTGCTCGATTCGCCGTCGGACGCGGTGACGGATACCGCTGAACGCTATGTGTTCCGTCCCGGCATCCTGCGCAGCTTCGGCTGGCGGGTGCTGGACATCCCGGGCAAAGACTGGCTCGACGATCGGGACGCCGTGCTTGCCCGCATCGAAGCCATGCTGGCCAAAGGCGAAGATCGCGCACTTGACGTGGAGGTGGAGATGGCGGCCCCGTTGGCAAAGCCTGCCACCGTGCAGGGCGCAGCCGCAACGGATGAAACGGATGAACTTCAGGCGGTGGCAACCGCGTTGGATGTGCAAGAAGAGTTCACGCAGACGCTGCGCTTCGAGCAGGGTACGTCGCGCAAGTTCTGGCGGGCCAGCGTGCGGGGGGCGGAGCTTTGCGTCACCTATGGCCGCATCGGCAGCGCGGGGCAAACGAGCGTGAAGGCGTTCGACAGCGCCGAGCGGGCCAGGCGCGAGATGGACAAGCTCGTGGCGGAGAAACTGCGCAAGGGTTACGTGGACGCGTAGGTCGCGGGAGGCGGGAGGTCAGCAAAATGCTCCATCGTCATTGAGTCACCTCCCCAAATTCCATTCTCCCGTCCTTGCTTCCATCAAGCGCGCTTTCGGAACGAATACGCCAGGATCTCACTGGCCTGGCTTGCTACCTCGGTTCTCCGCCGTGCAGGAGTTAAACACGGCCCGCACAACGGACAGAGGGGCAGTCCCGAGAAGCGCGTCGGCCTCTGCCTGGCAGTCGCGCCTGGGGCCGACTGGCACGCCAGGCCGCTCGTCCGCGGCCGTCTTTCCGGGCTGGGTACCGGCGGTCTTCGAGGCGCAAGCGCCCAGCACGGTCAGGGCCACAAGTACTTGCACGGATCTGAGACGCATCTTGCAAGGCACTCCATGGCAAGCTTGGAATAGCCCACCGCGAGCGGGGCCTTCCGCTTAGTACTATACGCCGGCAACTACCGATGTGACGCCCGCGCTTACGCGCGGGCCGAAGCGAATGAGCTGAGGTGGGGCACCGATCAAAGTTGATGAGCAGGGACTCCACTCGACCAGGCATGAATTGCAAAGTGGTCGGCGGACTAAGCAAAGCGCTCCCGTCTTCGGGGGACTACCTTAATAATGAGTTCGCGACGTTATTCCGAACGAACATCGACATCAGGGACGCTCGGCAGGCTTGGAGTAGAAATGCCGGCGCTTTGCTGATGAATACCAGATCAACAGAAGAGGCTCCTTTACATGCACTACCATCCGACTGTAGATCCCGTGGCGCTTGCCGCTTCCCTTGCAGGAACGGCCCTGGTTGGATGGGCGCTTGCCGTTTTCGTACTGTAATAACCCAACGTGCAGCGGATCGCGTACCTTTCGAAAACGTCTGCCGGCCTCGTCCAGTGACGAGAATCAGTCGCATGGGTGGTGGCGGCTCGGACAAAGCTGGCCTTTCGGACAGATTCTCTGCCGGCCATGGTGATGTGCAACACTCACGGCAGCATCTTCTCCTCGCCGTTCGTCGAAGGCCACCGGTTTGCGCCAGCATACAAAAGCGGTGAGACGCCGCGATGCCGCCATCAACTGTCCCTGCAGGGTCAGCGTCGATTCCGCTCATCGCCGCCCGCGATTTGATTCTCCGCATTGCTACTGGTTTCTCTGCGCTCCTCTGCATACTCCTGGCAGCCCTCAACGAAGGCCTGGGAGTCGCCGGTGCATTGGTCCGGATCAGAGATATCGTTGTCAGCTGCCCAGTCGTAGCCCGCTTCATGCCCTGAGCAGTCCTGGGTGCAGCGGGCGCCTAAGAATCGTTCATTGCTGGCCTGGCCTTGCGCAGGGCGGGGGATCTGAGCCTCGAATCGGCGTTTCAACTCATCGACAGTAACGCCCTGGTCGGCCGCATTGGCGGGCAGAAACTGGTCCCGATATATTTCCCAGATAAGGACCTGTTCTTCTGGCGTGGCTTCATCAAAGCCAGCCTTGGCTTTGAATGCATTCCACGTGAGGAGGGTAGGAGAAGACGCCTCGGCGGATGACGCGGGGGCCTGAGATGCCGCAGACGCGGCCGACTCTGGTGCGTTCGAGCGTGCTCGATCAGCGGGCCGCCGGTCACACGCCGCGAGGCAAAGCAGGCTCGCGGCAATGAGCCCGCCCAGGAATGACATGATCAAGCAGCGAGAGAGGCACAAAGGCATTCGCCGAAAGTGAATCGTGGGAGTTCACCGAACAGGATACTTCCTCGATAGATGGGGAGTTGCTGCTAGCCAGTGCGCATCACGGCAGTTCAGGCGACAGTTCCGGAATCAAACGGCAAGTCATCCGGCGCAGCGGCGGGCGGGCAGCAGACAGGTCGCGGCGCCGACGCAGTTAAACCCTTATATCGCTCAGGAATCGCACGGATTCGGATTCCGCAGTATCGAAGCCCCCGATTTCAAACGCCCGTCTCCATACACCACTCCACCATGGCATCCCGAAAATCTTTCGCCAGTGGAGACAAATAGCCCGTGCCGCGCCAGCACACGGCCAGCTCATGCTGCCATGTCATGCCGGGTCCGTCGAGCATGGCCAGGCCGTGGCCGTCGGCCTGCTTGAGAAAGCGCGGCGGCAGCAGCCCCAGCAGATCGGAGTGTCGCAGGAGCTCGGCGAAGGCGGTGGGCGACGTCGTGCTTTCCACGGCCACGAGGGGCGGCGGGAGTCCGAGGGACTGGAATCGCTCGTCAAATGCCTGCCTCAGGTAAAGCGAGCTTGCCGGCAGCGCCCAGCGCTCGTGGCCCAGGTCCGCCAGCCGTTGCAGCTTGTCGCGGCGCGGATGATCGGCCCGTGTCACGATGTGCAGCGTGACCGGGCCGAGGGAGGTCCACGAAATGCCGGGCGGCACGTCGACGGGTGTGGCACCGCACACCAGGTCGACTTCTCCGCTTTGCAATGCGCCCAGGAGACGCGGACTCAGGTGGGTTTCTATTGAAAAAGCTCCGTTGTTCATTGAACCCCGCGGCGTGGCCCTGCACAATCGCACCCGGTTCCGGGAGTGGCTCGGTGCGGTGCGACCCGTTCTCGATGACCTTGTCGTCGCCCATGGCGGCATTGTGCTGCGCGGCTTCCCGATCGCTGACACGGCCGATTTCGCCGATTTCATCGAAGGATTCCCACCGTTCGAAGGTGGCTATGCGGGCGGCCGCGCGCCGCGCGCGACTGTCAGCGGTAGGGTCATGGAAGCCACGCGACTGTCGTCGGGAGTGCGACTCGCCCTACATTCGGAAATGGCCTATCGTCGGGACTACCCCGGTCGCGTGGCTTTCTTTTCGCGCAGGACGGCCCCGGTCGGCGGAGAGACGTTGATCGGAGATGTCCGGAATCTGGTTGACGAGATGGATCCCGCTCTAGTGCGACGGATCGAGGCGCTGGGCACCCGCACCGCGATCAATTTCGGACCCAAGGCGACAGACCAGAGCGCATCGTACGGCCATATGGACCAGCGCGGCTGGAACCACTCTTTTGAAACCGACGATCCCAAGAAGGTCGAGACCCTCTGCGCCGAGCGCGGACTGCAACCCATCTGGAACGACGACGGCAGCCTGACAGTGCTGAACGTGCTCGATCCCTTTGTCCGCCATCCGCGAACGGGCAAGAAGGGCGGCGCGTGCCGGCAAGGACGGCGACCAGGCTCCCAAAGGCCACGAAGCTGTTGGCTTAGCCTATGCCTTCATCCTTCATTGCTTGCTGCACCGCTGGACGCGCGGCAACCCTGGCCCGGTACGCGAGTAGCGGGGGCCAGCTGTCAAGCGGCAGTTTGAAATGGTCAGGCCATCTGAGGATGGTGAACAGGTAGGCATCCGCGATGCTGAACCGGCCCATCAGATAGTCCTTATCCGTGAGCTGTGGCGCAAGCCAGTCGAACCGCTGCGACAGGCGCGTCCACGTCGCATCTTTCTGTTCCTGCGGCGTGTCCGGTTTCCAAAATGGCCCAAAGCCCTTGTGCAACTCGGCCGAAATGAAATTCAGCCATTCCTGCACGCGGTAGCGCTCAAACGTATTGCACGCCGGGGCGAGGCCCTTTTCCGGCGCTTGGTCAGCAATGTACTGGACGACCACTGCCGCCTCAGTCAGCACATCGCCGTTGTCGAGCGCAAGCGTCGGCACATAGCCCTTGGCATTGAGGGTCTTGTAGTCAATGCCGCTCTCGGTTATGTGCGGCTGGGCGCGCAAGTCGACGCGCTCGGTGGAGAAGGGAAGGCCGGCCTCGATGAGGACGATATGAGGCGCCAATGAACATGCGCCGGGAGCGTAGTACAGCTTCATGATTTGTGTTTCCTAAGTAATAATGCTTTTGCGTTAGCCGTGGACACCGCGGCGGCTCTGGACTCAGATGCCTGAATTTGCGGAAACTTGCCGGCTGAATGTCGAATAGCCGGCCGGCGGCTTGGAGCGAGCGGATGTCGCCGCCTCATAATGCGTACGGAAGGTCCTATCGGCGTTACGTGTGGATTAGCAATGTACGTGCCGGATCCTGAGGCGGCAGCAAACCATCCTTCATCCAATCACAGCATTGGGCTCCGGTATAGTCAAAGCCGCCAGGCGTCTCGATCAGCATATTCAGACACATCAGAAGCCCGAACGCATTTTTCTTTCGCTCCTCGTCGATCACCGCGTCGTAGACGATAAGGCATCCCCCCAGGTGGCAATGCCGCATAGCATTTCCTCAAGAGTTCAAGCTTCTGGCTGAGGTCCAATCGTAGAGGATGTGTCCCATCACGAGCACGTGGGAGAACGCGTCACCCCAAGAGATACCGCTGATCAGACGCGGGGTCTTTTAATCCTTTGCCAGGCAACTGACCGGGCACCGCAGTCAGCGCACGCGCCCGGCTCTGTCTTCGCCGGCATGATTCGCGGTTTCCATGACAGCATGAATGACATCAATGCCGGCTGTAACTTGGTCGTAGAGCGGCACGCCACCAAAATAAAGGATGCCCAAAAACACGAGCACCCCAAAGACGGCAAAGAGCAAGTCGCGGTCGTGCACAGCCTTACCCCTTCACAGTTCAATTCAGCACTAACCTAAGTTTCATTTAAGAAACGTAGCGTGTGGAGGTGGAAGTGTTTGCGACGCAACGGAACCACTCCCCTTTCACGACGGACGGACGGCCGGAGAGCCTTGGTCAGCCAGGCGCGGCAGACAGCCCACCTTCCCCTCGGCTCTGACCCATGCCGCTCTCGCCGCGAAGGACATGCATGCCCCGTTTCAGCGGGGTGTTTGCGCTTCGGCAATTGGTCCCTGTCAACCCGCGCTTGCTATAGATTGTTAAGACATTGATAAGGACTGGCGCCGACAACGAGGCCCAGCCAATAAGTGCTTTTCTGAGCATCAGTCGTTGTCGCCCTGTAGCCGGGGCACGATCGACAGCCGGGGATACAATCTTGCGCCGACGCTTGCGCGCACGCTTGGACGCCTTGGGTCGCGGACCGTTACGGTGGGCACCGTGCTGTTTGGCGTGTTGACGACGGCTGTTGTCTATGCGTTCTGCGCCGACCTGCTGGAAAGGGACGTTCGTCTGCGTTTTGAGAACGATACCGGTGATGTCGTACAGCAGATCGATACGCGGATCCGACTCTATACCGACGTACTGGTGACCATGCAGGCGCTGTTCGGCGCCAGCGATCACGTTTCGCGAAGCGAATTTCGCGACTTCGTCAGCGGACTGAACCTGCCGCAGCGCTATCCCGGGTTTCAGACGCTGAACTACGCGCCGTATGTGCCGGCCGGTGAGATTGAGGCCTTTGTCGAAAAGCAGCGCGCCGACCCGGTCCTGCGCGAAGCAGGCGTGACGTTCAGCGTTCGCCCGCCGGGCAAGCGGCCCGGCCACTATGTCCTGACCTATGTCGAACCACTGGACATCAACCTTGCATCGATCGGTATCGACATGGGCGCCGAGCCACGCCGGCTGGCTGCGCTCGAACGCGCGCGTGACTCAGGGCAATCGGTAAGCAGTGGGCGCCTGATCTTCAGCGAGGCAAAGAATCCGCATGTCGGCATTGCACTGCAGACCCTGCATGTCATCTTCGCTGATCTGGATGAGTTCAAGGTCATTAACGACACCATTGGGCACAATGCCGGCGATACGGTGCTGCGCGTGATGGCGGACCGCTTGCGCGAAAACCTGAACGACGCAGAACTGATCACCCGGTTCGGTGGCGATGAATTCGTGGTGCTGCTGGACCCGAAAGGCGACTCGACGATCCTGGGTCGGACGATCAGCAGAATCCAGGCCGCGCTTACGCCGGGGTTCGTTGTCAAGCAGTCGGAGCTGCGGATGACGGCGAGCATCGGCATTAGCTCGTTCCCGGAGGATGGCAACGAATGGCAGACGCTGCTCAAGCATGCTGACCTGGCCATGTACGGGGCCAAGCAACTTGGCAAGAACGGCTACCAGTTCTACTGCCGCGATATGCGTACATCTCTGCGGCGGCGCATCGACATGGAATCGCACCTGCATCGCGCGCTGGAGCAGAACGAGTTTGTTCCGTCATCGATGCGCTGCGGCAAGCCGGCCTGCCAGGCAACCTGCTCGAGTTGGAGCTGACCGAAAGCATGGTCATGCGCGATGCCGAACAAGCTTCAAACTGGTTATCGCGCCTGAAGCGCACGGGCGTGCGGTTGGCAATCGACGATTTTGGCACCGGCTATTCGTCGCTGGCTTACCTGAGCCGCTTCCCGATCGATACGGTCAAGATCGACCGCAGCTTCGTCCGCAACGGGGGCCGCAACCGATGCGCGCGTGACTGCCAGTCCGGCGCGCATCATGCAGTGCACTCCAGGCAGACAATATCAGTCAATGCAAGAAGGGGGAGATGAATCATGCAGGACCGAATTGTTGAAGGTATGTGGCAAGCGATCGATCATCCGCAAGATGCTATGTGGTCAAGATCGCCAATTCGATGCCGGAACGCGACCTGGCCCCGCTTCGGCACATCCAGGCAGCTTGACGACCGAGGGGGACTGCTTAGAGCAATAATCGATGCAGCAGATCAGTGCCTAGCTGCACGAGTTGCCTCGCCATGTCAGCAATGCTCATATCCATCCCCAAAGCTCTTCCTGAGACGTAAGTGACAGCCGCCAGTGCAGCTAAGACCAGAAAACTCACCTTAACAGGCTGCTGAAATACCGGCAGTGGACGTCAGCGCGACGACTTGCTGAATCGTTAATCTGAGGACTCCTTA
>NZ_JAGIQB010000229.1:0-681 GCF_017815025.1 Cupriavidus phytohabitans | reverse complement strand
CTGATGATGAAGGAAGGCACTATCGTGGATGCCACCATCATCGAAGCGCCACCGTCGACCAAGAACAAGGAGAAGAGTCGCGATCCGGAGATGCATCAGGCCAAGAAAGGCAATGCCTGGCATTTTGGAATGAAAGCCCATGTCGGCGTGGATGCGGCCTCTGGATTGGTACACAGCGTGGTAGGCACCGCGGCCAACGAGTCGGACGTGTCGCAGGCACATGCTTTGCTGCATGGCCACGAGGAGCATGCGTTTGGCGACGCTGGCTACACGGGCGTGGACAAACGCGAGGAGATGAAAGGCAAGACCGTGAAGTGGCAGGTTGCCGTCAAGCGCGGCAAGATCAAGTCGATGCGTGATGGAGCAGTCAAGGACCTGCTGATCGCCGTCGAGCGAGCCAAGGCCCAGATTCGGGCGCGGGTCGAGCATCCGTTCCATGTCGTCAAGAATCTGTTTGGGCATCGCAAGGTTCGCTACAAGGGTCTGGTCAAGAACACGGCGCAGTTGTTCAGCCTGTTTGGTCTGGCGAATCTGGTGTTCGCCAGGAAACTGTTACTGGCCTCAGAGGGAAGCAATCCGTCCTGAGCAGGAAAAGCGCGGCCGGGACAGGTGCAAAACGTGTGAAGGACGGCTTGAATTGGTCGTTCTCTCCCGTATTGCGAAAGCCGAAGACCACGGCTT
>NZ_JAGIQB010000228.1:0-683 GCF_017815025.1 Cupriavidus phytohabitans | reverse complement strand
GAAAAATAGCGAGCCCTTCAGCCTTGTAGAGGCAAGCTTCGCTTTTTGCGCGGCTAGTACTTCAGCAGCCTGCTAAGCGTCGAGCTTGACGTGGTCTCTTCTGAGGCCGCGAATCAGCGATTGCTGTCCGGAGAAGCTTCCATTGCTATGGTTTTCAGCCTGAGTCCTCAGCCAGATGTACAGGTGCAGTTCACTCAGAATGCTCCGGTCATGGCGCTCATGAGCAACGAGCATCCACTTGCCGATCGTTCAACAGTTGAGCTCGCAGACCTGGCGCATTACCCCATATTGCTGCAAGACAAGGGAGCGACAAACCGTCAGCTATTCGACATTGCATGCAATGTTGATGGCGTTGAAATCACGCCGGCGATTACCAGTCGATATGTCGGCGCCCTTTATGGCTTTGTGAAAACTCTACCTGGCGCAATCATGCCGTCGGGATATCTCGCCATTGCTGGGCTATTGCGACGGGATGAACTGGTAGCCGTACGATTTTCCAATCCACTATTGACGCAACGCCGGCTGCAAATCCGCACGCTTGCAGGGCGCCAACTGGATGATCTTGTCCGCGAGTGCATAGAACATATCAGCGAAGACTTACGAAAGGTAAGTATTCACGAGAAACGGATTTCAAACTTTGAGCCGTAGCCGGAGAGAAGTTTCTCGATCTCGGCGTCGATGGT
>NZ_JAGIQB010000227.1:0-695 GCF_017815025.1 Cupriavidus phytohabitans | reverse complement strand
TTGCCGGTACTTCTTCTTCGTCATCCACCACACCTTACCAAATGGCAAGGTGTTGCACTTCAGATTTGAGGACGCCGCCTTTCGCAATTGTCAAACACCCGCCTGATGTTTGATTTATGACAAAATGGTCGCACTTATGACATTCCGTGTTTAATTCCATTGCGCCTTGCCAAAGCGCCCATGCCATTGGCATATATATTGCATTTGGATGTTTATTGAGAGCCTGCTTTGACGAATATCGCCCCTGAGCTTGGCTTCAAACGGGCCCGCTTACCATAGGCCAATATCCCAGGTGAAACTCGCAAACGATATCGAAATGGCAGGCATCTGTACAACTCAAGCACTCCGTTCATGGGAAACGAAGCCGATGGGCTGTGTGGCGGTGTACGGCCAGTCAACGATGAGATCACGGTCATTGGGTGCAGGAGTAACGCACGAGGATAACTTGACTGCTCTAGCTACCCCTCTTTGCGGGAAGCTTTTTCATATATCAAACGTCCAATGGCATGGACACGGTAAACATTGCACAGACTCTGCCTTACATCTCATTTTGTATTTTTATCTTTTTAGAGCCATTGGATGTTAGCCTTCTATAAAAAACTGAAAATTTTAACCTAAGGACATGCTGATCAATGAGGTTTGCGCTTGATGTCGCACGGGCCAGTGACCGCGGTTTTCGCAATGCGAGAGAGATA
>NZ_JAGIQB010000025.1:0-99831 GCF_017815025.1 Cupriavidus phytohabitans | reverse complement strand
ATCGCGATCATGTGCGCCAGGTAGCCCATGTTGGCGCCGCCGTATTCCTCGGCCACGGTGATGCCGAGCACGCCGAGATCGCCCATCTTCTTCCAGGCGTCCATCGGGAACTGGTCGGTGCGGTCGATCTCGCCGGCGCGCGGGGCCAGTTCGGCCTGGGCCCACGTGCGCACGGAATCGCGCAGCATCTCGATGTCTTCGCCCAGATCGAATTTCAGGCCTGGCAGTTCGGTCATGTCGGTCTCCTGTTGGATTCGGTATGTATGAGTGCTTCAGACGTGGTCCAGGGTCTTGACCACGCACAGCGTCATCAGCATGGTGGCCACCTGCTTGCGGCGGCCCTGCTGCTCGACGTACACCTCGCCCTGCGCCACGATCAGCGTGCGCCCGGGCTTCAGCACCCGCCCCACCGCGACCAGGCGTTCGCCTTGCGCGGGGGATAGCAGGTTGATCTTGTATTCGGCGGTCAGCCCCGCCTCGCCCTCGCCCACCATCGACAGCGCGGCATAGCCGCAGGCGCTGTCGGCCAGCGCGCCGACCGCGCCGCCGTGGAAGAAGCCGTGCTGCTGGGTCACGCCTTCGGACCACGGCATCGCGATTTCGACCTCTCCGCGCGCCACCCGCTGCAGCGAGGCGCCGAAGCTGGTCATCAGACCCTGGCGCGAGAAACTGGTGGCGATGGCATCGGCGCGCGCGGCGGACAGCGCCTCGGGTTCGGCGGGTACGGCACTGGCGTTGGCAGACGTCATGGCAGGGATCCAGCGTGAATGCGGCGGTGAAGGCGTTGGAGTATTCTATTTACGTTTACGTAAACGTCAATCCGAATCGGCACGAAAGCCGTGCCGGGTGATGTATCAGGCCGATCGTTTCCGGACCGGCGCATCTCCGCCCTCCGTGGCCGCGGGCTTGCCGCCAGTCTGGGCGGCCAGCAAGTCCTGGCAATGGCGCTCATGCTGGTCGATCTCGGCAAGTTGCGCCTGCAGATCTTCCATCTGCCGCTCGAGCGCGCCGCGGTGGGCGGCAAGCGCGTGCAGGAAGCGTTCGAGCTGCGGTGCGGTGTCGCGCGGCGACTCGTAAAGGTCCAGGATCTCGCGGATCTCATTGAGAGTGAGCCCTAACCGCTTGCCGCGCAGCGTCAGCTTCAGCCGGGTCCGCTCGCGGCTGTTATAGACCCGCTTGCGGCCGCCCGGGCCTTCGCGCTCAGGGGCCAGCAGGCCCTGGTCTTCATAGAAGCGGATGGCGCGGGGCGTGACATCGAACTCGCGGGCGAGGTCGGTGATGGTGTACGTTGCGGAGGCGGGAGATTGCGTGACTGCCATGGGTGCGCCCAGTAAAGTGAACGGTCGTTCGTTGCGAAGTCAAGTTTTCGCTTAAGATGGAGACGAACCGTCAGAGTTGACGTTTACGTTAGCGTCAACACCGGCGACTGGCAACTGGCGCGAACCGGCGGATTGCCCCCTGCGCGCCTGGCATCGAGAAAGCCCGCCTGCCCCCGGCCGGATCACCGGCGCGGCACTAGGCTTCGAACAAGAGACTCCTCATGAATGCACTCGAACACCAGCTCCAATACCCGTTCGGCGACACCATGCCCGAGCCCGGCAGCAAGCAGGAAGTTGCCCCCGGCGTCTACTGGCTGCGCATGCCGCTGCCGTTCGCGCTCGACCATATCAACCTGTGGCTGCTGCGCGACCGCCTGGACGGGCGCGACGGCTGGACCATCATCGACTGCGGCATCACCAACGACACCATCAAGGCGCATTGGGAGACCATCTTCGCCAACGAGCTGGAAGGGCTGCCGGTGGTGCGCGTGCTGGTGACGCACAGCCATCCCGACCACGTCGGCCTGGCGCACTGGCTGTGCAAGCGCTTCGACGTGCGGCTGTGGATGAGCCTGGGCGACTACATGAGCGCGCGCGTGATGGGCACCGGCACCGGTGCCGGCTCCAGCGCGGGCGGCGACGCGGCCGCCGCGCACTTTGCGCGGCATGGCCTGACCGATCCCGACAGCCAGGAAAAGCTGCGTGCGCGCAAGACCTACTACCCGTCGCTGGTTCCTGACCTGCCGGCCCAGTACCGCCGCCTGATGGATGGCGACACTGTCCGGATCGGCACCGACGCGGCCACCTCGGGCTGGCGCGTGATCACCGGATTCGGCCATTCGCCCGAGCACGTGGCGCTGTACAACGAAGCGACCAATGTGCTGGTGTCCGGCGACATGGTGCTGCCGCGCATCTCGACCAATGTCAGCGTGTTCGACATGGAGCCCGAAGGCAACTCGCTGCAGCTCTACCTGGATTCGCTCACCCGCTACGAGCCGCTGCCGCAGGACGTGCTGATCCTGCCCTCGCACGGCCGCCCGTTCCGCAACCTGCATACCCGCATCATGCAGCTGCGCGAGCACCACGCCGACCGTCTCGCCGAAACGCTGGAGGCCTGCCGCGAGAAGCCGTGCTGCGCGCACGATATCGTCAGCGTGATCTTCAAGCGCCAGTTCGACATCCACCAGATGACCTTTGCCATGGGCGAGTCGCTGGCGCACCTGCACTGCCTGTGGCACCGCGGCGAGCTGCTGCGGCAGCTGGATGACGACGGCGTGTACCGCTTCCGGGCGGCCTGATATTGCCGACTGGAAACGCCGGCTAGTTGCCGGCCGCCAGCGCCGCCAGGTAGCGCACGCCATCCACCGCGCGGCTGCCGTACCACGACAGCATCTCGCCGTCGACCAGCAGCACCGGCTTGCCGAGCTGGCGCTCGAGCGCATCGGCGTGGTCTTCAGTGAAGCGATAGGGCTCGGTCGACAGCAGCACCAGGTCTAGCTCGCGCACCAGCGCATCGCTCCAGCGGAACGTGGGGTAGCGCTCTCCCGGTGCATTGGGGCGGCTGCAGTCGCCGCCTCCGCAGGCCTGCATGGCATCCTTGCCATCCGGCCACGTCTGCCAGTTGGCCAGCGCCAGCATGCGGCTGATATAGGTGTCGCGCGACACCGTCATCCACGGATCCTGCCAGATCGCGTAGAGCACGCGGCGCGCCGGCCAGGAACGTGCGCGGATGGCGTCCAGCTCGGCCTGCAAGGCCGCGCACAGCGATTCGGCCTCGGCACGGCGGCCAAAAATGCCCCCAAGCAACCGGTACAGCGGCACATTGTCTTCCGGCGCGCACGGATGCGTGACGATCACGTTGGGCACGAAGGCGCGGATCTCGTCGACGGTCTCGCGCCGGTTTTCGTCGATATTGACCACCACGTGCGTGGGCGCCAGCTCGCGCAGCCGCGCCACCCTGACGTCCTTGGTGCCGCCGACCTTGGGCACCGCGCGCACGGCCCGTTCCGGGTGGATGCAGAAGCCGGTGCGCGCCACCATCTGCGGCGCCAGCCCGAGCGCGAACAGCAGTTCGGTCACCGACGGCACCAGCGAGGCGATGCGCACCTCGCCGCTTGCCGCGGCGTGCTGCTGGCCAATGGCATCCGTCCACATGGTCAGGGCTCCCTGCTTTCCCCGCGCCGCGGCTTGCGCGGCGCGCCGGTCGCCAGCATGTCGTACAGCCAGCGCGGCATCACGTGCATCAGCCCAGCCACCACGCCCATCTGCCACGGAATCACGCGGAAGCGCCGGCCGGCGGCGATCACGCGCGCGGCCTTGCGCGCGAACACGTCGGCATCGGTCAGGAATGGCATCCGGTACGGGTTCTTCGCGGTCATCGGCGTGCGGATATAGCCGGGCGCGATCGTGACCACGCGGATGCCATTCGGGCGCTGCTCCAGCCGCAGGCTCTCCAGCAGCTTGATCACCGCTGACTTCGACGCGCTGTACGCACCGGCACCCGGCAGCCCGCGCACGCCGGCGACGCTGGCAATGCCGACCAGCGTGCCGCGCCGGCCGCCGGGGCCGGGTTCGCGCTGCTGCATCGCGTGCAGGAAAGGCTGGAACGTGGTCAGCACGCCGAACCAGTTGGTGTCCATCACCTGACGGAACGCATCCAGGTCCTCGCGTTCGCTGGCGACGGTGCCGACCGAGACGCCGGCATTGGCGATCACCACGTCCGGACAGCCGAAATGCCCGAGAAAGTCTTCCGCCGCCCTCGCCATCGCGTCGGCATCGCGCACATCGGCGCCGTAGATGCGCGCCGCACCCGGATTGGGCAGCGTCGCCACGAATTCGCGCAACGCATCTTCGCGCCGGGCTACCAAGCCGAGGATGGCGCCCTGCGACGCGTATTCGCGCGCCAGCGCCTGGCCGAGTCCGCTGGAGGCGCCGGTGAGGAAGACTTTAAGGGGACGCATGGAAGGATGCAGGCTGTCCGAAATGAAAAACGGCTGGTACAGGATACCAGCCGTTTGGCTAACCACCGGCCTGTGCAAGGCCGCCAGTCTTATTTACATCTTCTTCGCCTTCACCTGCTCCACCAGGTAATCCATGGCCTGGATCGCGCCCTGTTTGTTGCCGGTGATCGACGGCGAGGTCACGTACTTGCCCTGCACCACCACGGTCGGCACGCCGTCGATCT
Source organism: Cupriavidus phytohabitans (assembly GCF_017815025.1). Taxonomy (NCBI): domain Bacteria; kingdom Pseudomonadati; phylum Pseudomonadota; class Betaproteobacteria; order Burkholderiales; family Burkholderiaceae; genus Cupriavidus; species Cupriavidus phytohabitans. Next base: position 95,328 of record NZ_JAGIQB010000025.1, on the reverse strand, counting down.
TGTAGGCATCGGCGATCTTGTTGGCGCGCTGCGCGTTGGTGGTCACCGTGAACGAGTTATACGCGTCCAGGAAGGCCTTGCGGTCGACGCCGTTCTTGGCCATGAAGTCCGCGATCTCGTTGCTGTCGAGCAGGCGCTTGCGCTCGACGTGGATGGCGTTGAAGACCTTCATGTTCATGGCGTCGAGCTTGCCGATGGCTTCGAGCGCATAGAAGATCTTGGTGTGCGGCAGCAGGTCGTCGCGGAAGGCGACCGGCACGCGCTTGAACACGACGTTGCTGCCCTGCTTCTTGACCCACGCCTCAAGGTCGGGCTCGAAGTCGAAGCAGTGCGGGCAGCCGTACCAGAAGAACTCGGTGACCTCGATCTTGCCCGGCGTGACCGGCTGCGGCGCCTTCAGGACCTGGTATTCCTTGCCCTCGGTGGGCGCGGCCTGGGACGGCGCGGACATCAGCAGGCCGCCCACGGCGGCGAACATGGCGAACAGTGCGGCGAGTTTCTTCATCTTGTGCGGCCTTGCGGTTGGGTCGATGAGCGTATGACCGCGGCGGCGGCGTCCGGTTCAGCCCGGGCGCCGGCCGCGTTGGTGACAAGGGTGTTGCGTTGGTTACGGCGTATTTATCGCTGTTTTCGTGGCGCTTTCGTGGCAAATACGCCAGCTTACTGCTTGGTGAAGCGGATCACGGACGCCTCGAAGCCCTGCGATTGCAGCCGCTCGCGCGTCTTGTTCATGTCTTCGATGCGGTTGTACGGGCCCATGCGCACGCGGTACATCTTGACGCCGTTGACGTCGCGCTCGGTGATCCGGGCCTCGAAGCCCTGCATCGCCAGGTTGGCCTTCTGGCGGTCGGCGTCGTCGGCCGAGCGGAACGCGCCCACCTGCAGCAGGTAGCCCACCTTGTTGGCGTCGGCCTGTGCGATCTCGGCAATCGGGTCGGACACAGGCTTCTCGGCCGGCCTGGTGGCGACGGGCTTGTCGGCGGGCTTTTCAACCGGTTTTTCAACCGGCTTTTCAACGGGCTTCTCCGCCGGGCGGGTGGCCGCCACCGGAGGCTGGCCATTCTGGTGCCCGTTCTGCTGGCTCGGCTGGGTGCTGGGCTTGGGCTCCGGCTCGGCGGCCTGGCCCACCGGCTTGGCCGGCGTCTTGCTCCACAGCGGCTTGTTCGGGTCGGTCGGGCCCTGGCCCTCGTCGGCGCGCTGCGCCGGCGGCGGCAGCTGGCTGGCGACATTGCCCGGCTCGCTCGGCCGCGGCGCGCTCTTCTGCTGGAACGGCGTCGGCGACTTGGTGATGTACAGGGCCACCACCACGGCGATGGCCAGCCCGACGATCAGCCCGAGCACAAGGCCCAGGAACGTCCCGCCGCGCTGCTGGCTGCGGCGGGCCTTGCGCGCATCGCGCTTGCGTTGCTGTTGCATGAAGTCCTCTTAGGTGATGCCGGGATTATAGGGCCACCGCCGGGCAGCCCTGTGCGCCCTTCTTTGCGCCCTTCGTTGCGTCCTTCCTTGCGCGCGTCGATTACATGCGGCGCGGCGCCGAGACGCCGATCACCGCCAGGCCGTTGCGCAGCACCTGGCGCGTCGCGGCCAGCAGCGCCAGCCGGGCGCGCTTGACCGCCTCGTCGTCGACCAGCACGCGGTCGGCATTGTAGAAGGCGTGGAAATCGCCGGCCAGGTCGCGCAGGTAGAAGGCGACCGCATGCGGCGCGAGCTCGGAGGCAGCGGCCGACAGCATGTCCGGGAACTCGGCCAGGCGGCGGCCCAGCGCCTGTGCCTGGGCGCTGGCCTCGGGGCCGGTCACGGCCGACAGGTCGGCGCCGGCCAGCTCGGCCAGGCGGCTTTCCCATTCGGCGCCGCCCCACGACTCGAAGATCGAGCAGATGCGGGCATGGGCGTACTGCACGTAGTACACCGGGTTCTCGTCGTTCTGCTTGAGCGCCAGGTCGACGTCGAACACGAATTCGGTATCGGCCTTGCGCGACAGCAGGAAGAAGCGCACCGCGTCGCGACCGCGGGTGAAGTGCTCCGGCCAGTCGGCCACGCCCTGCTCCAGGCAACCGCGAATGCTTTCATCACCGCCGTTGGACCATTCGATCAGGTCGCGCACCGTGACGTACGAGCCGGCGCGCTTGGAGATCTTGACCTCCTCGCCGTTCTTCATCACGGTGACCATCTTGTGCAGCACGTAGTCGGGATAGCCCTTGGGAATCCCCATGTCCAGGCCCTGCAGGCCGGCGCGCACGCGCGCGATGGTGCCGTGGTGGTCGCTGCCCTGCACGTTGATGACCTTGCTGAAGCCGCGTTCCCACTTGGTGGTGTGGTAGGCCACGTCCGGCACGAAATACGTGTAGGTGCCGTCGGTCTTCTTCATGACGCGGTCCTTGTCGTCGCCGTCGTCGGTGGTGCGCAGCCACAGCGCGCCTTCGCTCTCGTAGGTCTTGCCCTTGGCCACCAGCGACTGCACCGCGGCTTCCACGCGGCCGTCGCTGTACAGCGACGACTCCAGGTAGTAGCGGTCGAACTTGACGCCGAAGGCCTGCAGGTCGATGTCCTGCTCGTTGCGCAGGTAGGTCACGGCGAACTTGCGGATCGAGTCGATATCCTCGACATTGCCCGACGCGGTCACCGGCTCGCCGTCCGAGGCGCTGACGGTCTTGCCGGCGAGGAAGTCGGCGGCGATGTCGGCGATGTAGTCGCCGTTGTAGGCCGACTCGGGCCAGTTGGCGTCGCCCGGCTTCAGGCCGCGCGCGCGCGCCTGCACTGACAGCGCCAGGGTCTGGATCTGCACGCCGGCGTCGTTGTAGTAGAACTCGCGGTGGACATGGAAGCCCTGCCACGACAGCAGGTTGGCGAGGGCATCGCCCAGCGCGGCCTGGCGGCCGTGGCCCACGTGCAGCGGGCCGGTCGGGTTGGCCGAAACGAACTCCACCAGCACCTGGCCGTGCACGCCGCGCTCGCGCGCGCCGTAGTGGTCGCCCTCGGCAAGCACCGCGCGCAGCACGTCGGCCTTGGCGGCCGCGCTCAGGCGCAGGTTGATAAAGCCGGGGCCAGCGATCTCCATGGCCTCGACCAGGCCCTGCGCGCGCGCATCGGCCTGCACCGCGGCGACGATGCGCTGCGCCAGCTCACGTGGATTGCTCTTGAGCGCGCGCGCGACCTGCATGGCGACATTGCAGGCAAGGTCGCCATGGGCGGCCGCCTTGGGCCGCTCGAAAGTGACGGCGGGCAGGGAGGCATCGGCCGGGGCGAGCGCACGCACGGCATCGGTGAACGCAGCGGCAAGATTGGAGGTCTGAACAGGCAGCATGGATGTCGGAAGCCCTGTGGGCAAGTATTCAGGCGTCGCGTTCAGCCGGCTCGTCCGAGCGGCTTGAACGCGACACCAACGCCCTGATGCGGCATGTGACGGCAAAGGTACGCCGAGCCGCATAACAGGCATTGGAATCGGGAACGCGGAATTTTATCAGGTGCTATGCTGACATCATGCGCGAAGATGGCCCCGGGCCACAATCCATGCGGCGACCCGCCCCCGGGAACGCCGTTCCCCGCACGTCCGGAAAAGGAAACCACACCATGCTGATCACCTTCAAATCCCACGCTGCGCAAGACCTGATCATGATGAAGGATCTGGCCATCACGCTGCTGGGCATCATCGGCAAGCATCTCGGGGAACGAGGGGTGATCACCGTCGAAGAACTGCCACGCGCGATCCAGAAGCTGGAAGCGGCGGTGGCCGATGCCCGCCGCGACCATCCGGCCAACTCGGCGGTCGAGGAAGGGACCGCCGCCGCCGAGGACGAGGAAGAGCCGCTGCACCTGGGACAGCGCGCCTATCCCTTCCTGGACATGCTGCGCGCCTCGCAGCGGGAAGGGACCAACGTCTTGTGGGGCGTGTAGCCCGGCGGCAAGGCAGGCCGCGGGCGCACAAAAAAACGCCCGGCACCGCGTCGGGTTGCCGGGCTTCCGGACGAGGGCGCCGGAAAGGGGGGAATGCTTTTTTCGGCCCCGCCGCGCGGGGACCGGTGCCGCCAGGCCTACTCCTCTTCGTGGTGGCGGCCGTTGGCCAGCAGCAGGCCGAGCAGCGCACCGATGGCGGCGGCAATCGCTACTGCCTTGAGCGGCGATTCGACGACCCGCTGGCGCGAATGTTCGACCGCGCCATCCATCCGTTCGCGGGCGCGCATCATGCCATCGGTGGTCTGGTCGCGCAGCCGGTGCGCCATCTCGCTGGCACGGTCGCGCAGCCGCTGGCCGGCACGCAGGCTTTCGGCCGAGCCTTCCCGCGCCAGCACTTCGATGGTGTGCTCCAGCTGGGCGATCAGCGCCTTGACTTCGCCGGAAACCGGCGCGGCAGCCTCGCGCGAATCGCGTGCGGCGTGCTTGATATGGCGGATGGCGCTGTCAGCACTGTCGGACAAGTGGTTCAGTTCCTTCCGGACTTTGGGGTTCTGGGTCAGCATGGGGTCTCCTCAGGTTGCGATCGATACAGGAGCCGGCGCGCGGCCGGCGCTATCTCCTGCGAACCAGGCCCATCACCGCGGCCACCAGCGCCACGACCAGGAAGATGAAGAACAGGATCTTGGCGATTTCCACGGCGCCGGCAGCGATACCGCCGAAGCCGAAGATCGCCGCGATCAGGGCGATGACGAAAAATACGAGTGCATAGTGCAGCATGCTAGGCTCCCGAAGATGGCTGACCGGGCCGGCACTGGCCCGGGGCCCAAGTGAAGACTTGCGCCACAAGGTGCAAGCTCATAGCCTCATCGTAGGAAGCCTGCCGCCGCGCCAATACCGACAGCGAGCCGATTCGACTGTCAGCCGAGTCCTACAAGAGGCAGTACGGGTGCGGCACGCCCGAAACATCAAGGTTGACCCATGTGGATCGATGTGATCCCATGGGCGCTCCCTGGCGCTGCGCGGGCAAGCGGCGCGCCCCAAACACAGGACAAATGCCCCCATGCTCAAGCAATCATTTCTTCCTCATACGCTGCTGCTCGCGGGCGGCATCGTGCTGATGCTGGCGGTTCTGGTGGCGTCGGAAACCGGCAATATCCGCCTGCGCGAGAGCTACACCGACGTGATCCGCTCGCAGCGCGTGCAGACCGAGCTGGCCGCGCTCAACGGCGAGCTGGTCAATGCGGAGGCCGGCCAGCGCGGCTTCCTGCTGACCGGCAAGGAATCCTATCTTGAGCCCTACTACAAGGGCCTGCCTCGCATTGCCGAACTGATGGCGCAGATCCGCGCGGACTACGCCAACGACCCGGAGGGGCTGAAGATGTTCGGCGACACCTCCAAGCTGATCAACAGCAAGCTCAACGAGATGGCGCTGACGCTCGTCTACGGCAAGCGCGACCTGGAAGTGGCGCTGGACCTGGTCCGCACCGACTATGGCAAGCAGACCATGGACAATGCGCGCCGCGGGCTCGACCAGCTGCAGGCGCGCGAGGCGGGCTCGGTATCGCATCGGCTGGAAGGCGCGGAGAACGATGTGCAGCTATCGCGCTATGGCATCGGCCTGCTGACCGCGATCAATATCACCTTGCTGCTCGCGGTCGGCGTGGGCCACGCCAAGCGCCTGTCCATGGCCGAGGCGGTGCGCGCGCAGCTGGAAGAGGAAAGCGCCAAGCTGGACCGCAAGGTACGCGCGCGCACGCGCCAGCTGTCGGCGCTGGCGGCCCACCTGCAGCGCGTCACCGAAGACGAGAAGACCCGGCTGGCGCGCGAGCTGCACGACGAGTTGGGTGCGATCCTGACCGCCATCAAGCTCGACCTGCACTGGGTGCGGCGCCAGATCCAGGAGGCGCATCCGCAAAGCGCCGAGCGCCTCACGCGTGTGATGCTGCACGTAGACCAGGGTATCCAGATCAAGCGCCGCCTGGTCGAGGACCTGCGCCCCACCGTGCTGCTCAACCTCGGCCTGCGCGCCGCGGTGTGCCAGCTGGTGGAGGAAGTCGGTGCGCGCAACGGCTGGCAAACGGACGTCAGCGTGCCCGAGGACCTGCCGGCGCTGAGCGACGAAGCCGCGATCGCGCTGTACCGGATCGTGCAGGAATCGCTGACCAACGCCAGCAAGTACTCCGAAGCCAAGCGCGTCGGGGTCTGCCTGGCGTGCCGCGGCGAGCTGCTGACGCTGACCGTGCGCGACGACGGCAAGGGCCTGCCGGCCGACTTCGACGCCGGCAGCACCGCCGGCCACCACGGCCTGCTGGGCATGGAACAGCGCGTCACCGCGCTGGGCGGCAGCATGCAGATCGACTCGTCGGCGCACGCGGGCGTGCGCATCCACATCGAGGTGCCGCTGACGGCATCGGTGCTGGCGCCCGCGGAACAACCGGAAGGCGAAGAGCCTGCGCGCGCTTGACGCGTGCGGTGCTTGAGTTGTACTTGAGGGTTGCCTTGCCAGATCAGGACGGCGCCGCCGCGTGTTCCTCGATCACACGGAACACCTGTTCCAGCTCGAGTGACTTGTCGAAGAAATAATCGGCGCCCGCGGCTGCGCACTGGCTTCGGTACATCTGCACCTGGGCGTGGTTGGTATAGACAATGCGCACGGTATCCGTGCCTTTGCGCTGCATTGCGCGCAGCACATTGATGCCGTTGCCCTGGCGCAGCTGCAGGTCGACGATGACGACGTCGTACTTGCCGGTGTCGAGCAGGCGCAGGGCCATGGCTTCGGTGTCGGCCCAGTCCACGTTCTCGATAAACGGGAAATCCTTCAGGTATTCGAGCAGCATGCCTCGCAGGACCGCCGAGTCTTCGATCAGCAGTATGCTCAGCGCCCGGTAGGAAGTGTTCGAAGCCTGCTCCGACATGTTCTGGTTTGCGGGCCCGGTCCGGTGCGATCCGCCCGCAGGCCGCGATGCGGCCCGCGGCGTGCCGCTACTCGACCAGGCCGTTCTTGATGGCGTAGTAAGTCAGGTCCGCGTTGGTCTTCATGCCCATTTTCTCCAGGATGCGGGAACGATAGGTACTGACGGTCTTGACGCTGAGAAACAATTCGTCGGCGATCACCGACACCGACTGCCCGCGCGAGAGCTTGCAGAAGATCTGGAACTCGCGCTCGGACAGCATCTGGTGCACCGGCTGCTCGGTCGGCTTGTCGAGCCCGCCGATCAGCAGGTCGGCCACCGTGGCGCTGACATAGCGCCGTCCCTGCGCCACCGTGCGGATGGCCTTGACGAGATCGTCGGGCGCGCTTTCCTTGGTCAGGTAGCCTGAAGCCCCGGCACGGATCAGGTTGATGGCGTACTGGTCTTCGGGGTAGGTGGACAGGATCAGCACCGGCAGGTCAGGCTTGCGCTGCCGGATCAGCTTGAGCACATCGATGCCGTTGCGGTCGGGCATCGAGATATCCAGCACCAGCACATCGAATTCGGCATCACGTAGCCGCGCCATGACTTCGTCGCCGCTGCCGGCTTCGCCAGTCACCTGGATGTCGGGCTCTTCGGAAATGAATTGTCGCAGCCCGGCACGCACAATCTCGTGATCGTCAGCGATCAGGACGCGGATCATGTGGGGCTCCACGTGGTTGAACGGACCGGCACATTGCCCGGTGCAGTCGGGTGCAGGCGGAACCGCTTGCGTTGCTGTCATTGTAGTGCCGGCCGGGCGCGCGGGCTGTCGGTGTCAGGCTGACATGACGCGCGGCCACAACGCGTAAAGCGCACATGGACGGTTCCGCGGCTCAACGGTACGAGGCATGGCGTACAAAAGCAAAGCGGGACGGCCTGGAGTCCGTCCCGCTTTGCTGCGGCGCGTCAGGCCCCGGGAATCTCAGGGCCTGCGCGCCAGTGCCGGCTGGCGGCGAGCTTACTGCACCTTGGCGCCCGCCTCGGCGCCCGCGTCGACGCTGGCATCTGCCTTGGACTTCTTGGCCGACTTGGTGGTGTGCTTGTCGTGCTTGGCCTTGCTGCCGGCTTCGGCCTTGGCATCGGCCGACTTGCTGGCACCCTTCTCGACCGCCGCGCCGGCGGTGGACAGCCCCTTGTCAGCCGCAGTGCCCGCTGCCGACATGCCCTTGTCGGTTGCCGCGCCCGCGGTCGACAGGCCCTTCTCGGCGGCGCTGGTGGCGCCGGTGGCAGCGCTACCCGCGGTGTTCAACGCACCCTGCGTGGCGGCAGAGGGCGCCGGGGCGGTCACCGATGCGCCGACGTCGGCCTTCGCGCCGGCGCCCACACCAGTACCTTGTGCCATGGCCAGCGAGGAAGCGGCGGCGATCGACAGGGCGGACAGGGAGAGCAGCAGTTTCTTCATGGACAGACTCCTTTCAGGATGCCCCGCGGCGAAACATTCGTCGCGGTGTTCACGCGCTGGTGTTTGCGTGAATCGAGCCCTCAGTCTAGGGAGCGCACCGGCCCCGGTCTGTGAGGGATTGAAAGGCTCTGTAAGGAGTTGTGAGGCGCCGGATACACCGCCGCAAGCGGGCCAGGAAGCCGTCGCGCGAGGAAATTCCCTGTGGCATCAACGGGCTGGCGGCAAGGTCGCGCGGCCGTGGCCGGCGCCCTGCCGTCGCACCCCGTTACAGGTTGGGCGCGAGCGCGCGCTCCAGCGTGGCGCGCTCTTCATGCCGGCGCGACACCATGTCGTCGAGCTGGTCCTGGCCGATCTTGCCGATGGTGAAGTAGGTCGACTCGGCATGCGCCAAGTAGAAGCCGCTGACCGACGCGGCCGGCGTCATCGCCAGCGACTCGGTGATGCCCATGCCGATCTCGGCTGCGTCGAGGAACTGGAACATCGGGCCCTTGACGGTATGCTCGGGGCAGGCGGGATAGCCGGGCGCCGGGCGGATGCCGCGGTACGACTCGGCAATCAGTTGTTCGTTGGAGAGCTGCTCGCCCGCGTCGTAGCCCCACAGGTCCTTGCGCACGCGCTCATGCAGGCATTCGGCGAAGGCTTCGGCGAGGCGGTCGGCCAGCGCCTTCAGCATGATCGCGCTGTAGTCGTCGTGGTCGGCTTCAAACTGGGCTTCCTTCTTGTCGACGCCCAGGCCCGCGGTGACGGCAAACATGCCGACATAGTCGGCGATGCCACTGTCCTTCGGCGCGACAAAATCCGCCAGGCAGCGATTGGGCCGGCGCACGCCGTCCACCACCGGGCGCTCGCTCTGCTGGCGCACGTTGTGCCAGGTGAGCGCGACCTTGCTGCGGGTCTCGTCGGTGTAGATCTCGATATCGTCGTCGTTGACGGTGTTGGCCGGCAGCAGCGCGATCACGCCATTGGCGCTCAGCCAGCGGCCCTGGATCAGGCGCGACAGCATCGCCTTGCCATCCGAGAACACCTTGCGCGCCGACTCGCCCACGATCTCGTCGTTGAGGATGTCGGGGAATTTGCCGGCGAGGTCCCAGGTCTGGAAGAACGGGCCCCAGTCGATGTAGTTGGCCAGTTCCGCCAGGTCGTAGTTACGGAACACGCGGCGGCCGATGAACTTGGGCTTGGGCGGCACGTAGCCGCTCCAGTCGATCGGCGTCTTGTTGGCGCGCGCCTGCGCCAGCGTCACCATCGGGGTCGCCTTCTTGTTGGCGTGCTGGGTGCGGATGCGGTCGTAGTCGGTCTTCAGCTCGTCCAGGTACTTCGCCGCGCCTTCATCGGACAGCAGGCTCGACGCCACGCTGACCGAGCGCGAGGCGTCCGGCACGTACACCACCGGCCCTTCGTAGTTGGGCGCGATCTTCACCGCGGTATGCACGCGCGAGGTGGTGGCTCCGCCGATCAGCAGCGGAATCTTTTTCAAGCGGAAGTAGTCGTCGCGCTGCATCTCCGACGCGACGTAGGCCATTTCTTCCAGCGACGGCGTGATCAGCCCCGACAGGCCGACGATGTCCGCGCCCTCGACCTTGGCCTTCGCCAGGATCTCGTTGCACGGCACCATCACGCCCATATTGACCACTTCGAAGTTATTGCACTGGAGCACCACCGACACGATGTTCTTGCCGATGTCGTGCACGTCGCCCTTCACGGTGGCGATCACGATCTTGCCGCGCGCGCGCACATCGCCGCCGGCCTCGGCCAGCAGGCGCTTTTCTTCCTCGATGAAGGGCAGCAGGTGCGCCACCGCCTGCTTCATCACGCGCGCGCTCTTGACCACCTGCGGCAGGAACATCTTGCCGGCGCCGAACAGGTCGCCGACGATGTTCATGCCGTCCATCAGCGGGCCCTCGATCACCTCGATCGGGCGGCCGCCGCGCGCTTCTACCTGCTGGCGGACTTCCTCGGTGTCTTCGACGATAAAGGTGGTGATGCCATGCACCAGCGCGTGCGCCAGGCGTTCGCCCACGGGCACCGGCTGCTCGGGCGTGCCGCGCCAGGCGAGGTTTTCTTCCTTCTTGGCGCCGCCACCCTTGTAGCGGTCGGCGATTTCCAGCAGGCGGTCGGTGGAGTCCTCGCGGCGGTTCAGCACCACGTCTTCCACGCGCTCGCGCAGCTCGGGATCGAGCTGGTCATACACGCCGAGCTGCCCGGCGTTGACGATGCCCATGTCCATGCCCGCGCCGATTGCGTGGTACAGGAACACAGTGTGGATTGCCTCGCGCACCACGTCGTTGCCGCGGAACGAGAACGACACGTTGGAGACGCCGCCGCTGACCTTGGCGTACGGCAGGTTCTGCTTGATCCAGCGCGTGGCTTCGATGAAGTCCACCGCGTAATTGTTGTGTTCCTCGATGCCGGTCGCGACCGCGAAGATGTTCGGGTCGAAGATGATGTCCTCGGGCGGGAAGCCGACCTCATTGACCAGGATGTCGTAGCTGCGCTTGCAGATCTCGGTCTTGCGTTCGAAGGTATCGGCCTGGCCCTTCTCGTCAAAGGCCATCACCACACTGGCCGCGCCGTAACGGCGGATCAGCTCGGCATGGTGGCGGAACTGCTCCTCGCCCTCCTTGAGCGAGATCGAGTTCACCACGGGCTTGCCCTGCACGCACTGCAGCCCGGCCTCGATCACGTCCCACTTGGACGAGTCCAGCATGATCGGCACGCGCGCGATGTCCGGCTCGGAGGCGATCAGGTTCAGGAAGCGAACCATGGCGGCCTTCGAGTCCAGCATGGCCTCGTCCATGTTGATGTCGATGATCTGCGCGCCGTTCTCGACCTGCTGGCGGGCCACTGCCAGCGCTTCGTCGAACTGGCCGTTCAGGATCATCCGCGCGAAGGCCTTGGAGCCGGTCACGTTGGTGCGCTCGCCGACGTTGACGAACAGCGTGTCGTCGTCGATGGTAAAGGGCTCGAGGCCGGACAGGCGCATCGGGCGCGGGGGCAGTTTGTTCTCGCTCATGTTCTCGGGCTCCGGCTCAGGCGGCGTCGCGGTACTGGCCGGGCCAGGTGCGGGGTTTCTTGTCGGCCACGCGCTGGGCGATGGCGGCGATGTGCTCGGGCGTGGTGCCACAGCAGCCGCCCACCAGGTTCACCAGCCCGGAGGCGGCGAACTCTTCCACCAGCGACGACGTGACCTCGGGCGTTTCATCGAAGCCCGTGTCGCTCATCGGGTTCGGCAGGCCGGCGTTCGGGTAGCACGACACCGCGGCGTCGCAGATCTTGGCCAGCTCGGCAATATAGGGCCGCATCAGCGTGGCGCCGAGGGCGCAGTTCAGGCCGAAGGTGACCGGCCGCGCATGGCGCAGGCTGTTCCAGAACGCTTCCACGGTCTGGCCCGACAGGATCCGGCCGGAGGCATCGGTCACGGTGCCCGAGATCATCACCGGCACGCGTTCGCCGGTGTCCTCGAACAGCTGGTCGATGGCGAACAGCGCGGCCTTGGCGTTGAGCGTGTCGAAGATGGTCTCGACCAGGAACACGTCGGCGCCGCCTTCGAGCAAGGCCTTGCCCTGCTCGTAGTACGACTCGCGCAGCTCCTCGAAGGTGACGTTGCGCGCGCCGGGGTCGTTCACGTCGGGCGAGATGCTGGCGGTCTTGGGCGTCGGGCCGAAGGCGCCGGCAACGAAACGCGGCTTGTCGGGCGTGCTGTACTTGTCGCAGGCGGCGCGCGCCAGGCGCGCGGCCTCGACGTTCATCTCGTACGCCAGATCGGCCATCTTGTAGTCTTCCTGCGCCACGCGGGTGGCGCCGAAGGTATTGGTCTCGATCAGGTCGGCACCGGCGGCCAGGTATTGCTCGTGGATCTCGCTGATGACCTGCGGGCGCGTCAGCAGCAGCAGTTCGTTGTTGCCCTTCACGTCCACCTTGTGTTCGGCGAAGCGCTCGCCGCGGTAGTCGGCCTCGGTCAGCTTGTAGCGCTGGATCATGGTGCCCATGGCGCCATCCAGGATCAGGATGCGTTCTTGCAGCAGCCGGGGCAGCTCGGCAGCCCGGGTGTAGGGGCGCGGCGCGGCCGCGCGGGATTCAGGGGCACTCATGGCGGGGAACTCTGGAAAGGCGGCCGGCGCGCGATCATTGGACCGGCGGCGGGCGCTGCTGTGGCCGATGCTGGCCAAAGAGGAACGATTTTATCAGGTGTATCAAGGCCTTGCGGTTGCCTGTCAGGTCGTTGGCCGCCTACACTGAGAGGCGTAACCGTCACCAATCCGGCCATTCCGCGCCCTACCTCGTCCTTCCTCGTACTTTGTCCCCGCCGACCATGCAACACCTGTCCCCATCCGACGCCCAGGCCCTGCTGGCCGATTCGCCCGAGACGCTGTTCATCGACTGCCGCAGCGAGATGGAATACCTGTTCGTGGGCCATCCGAAGGGTGCGCACAACGTCCCCTGGAACGACGGGCCGGACTGGGAAGTCAACCCGTATTTCGTGCAGATGGTGAAGAAGCTGGCCGGCCATGTCTCGGCGCGGCCGGTGTTGCTGATCTGCCGCAGCGGCAACCGCTCGACGGCGGCGGCACGGGCGCTGGAGGGCGCGGGCTTTGCCAACGTCTACAACGTGCTGCACGGGTTCGAAGGCGATCTTGACGGGCAGCGTCACCGCAATACGCTCAACGGCTGGCGCCACGAAGGGCTGCCGTGGGAGCAGTACTGAGCCAGGATGCCGGACCCGGCCGCCAAAAACAAAAACGCCCGCCAGGGCGGGCGCGATGGCGGGTTGCCGGCCATGGCCGGCAACCACGCAAAGCCGCTCAGTGCATCACCAGCGGATGCGTCATCACGTTATCGAACTTGCCGAGAAAGTCGTCCACCTCTTCCACTGACGGCTCGCTTTCGATCAGGCGCTTGACGTCGGCGCGGAAGCTTTCAGCCAGCTGCCCGCCAAGGAAAATCTCGCGCTTCAGGTTCTTGTCGACGATTTCATAGCCACCGAACTCGAGCGGCGCTTGCTCGACATCCGCACCGAACTCGACGATGCAGTAATTGTCGCTGTTGTAGATCATTTGCATGGCACACCTCCTGGGCGTCATGGTTGGGCGGCATGCCCTTTTGATTCTTGCCTCGTCGATGTTGCCGTGAGGGGGGCGCCGCGGCTTTACCTCCAAACTTGGGGTGACCTGCGCCAAATCAAGGAGTTAAGCAGGTCACTGCGTTGCCACGTCATTGCTGCCTACATAGGTTGGGCATCGTCCTTCGCTACAAGTTTCTTGAGCCTGGCGCATCAGTGTGTTGTCTGTCACGGAACGTCGCACTGGCCGCCGCACGCCGCATTGCCGAGGAACGCGTCCAGCGCCGCGTGGAAGCGTTCGGGCTGCTCCACATGCACCAGGTGCGCCGCCTGCGGCATCACTTCCAGCCGGGCGCCTCGGATGGCGGCCGCAATGCTCTGCGCCATCGCCACGGTCGCGCCCTGATCGTTCTCTCCTGCTACTACCAGCGTAGGACAATGGATGCGGGAAAGCGCGCCGGCGAGATCGAAAGCCATGATCGCCTCGGCAACGCCCACGTAGCCGCGCACCGGCGTGGCCACCAGCATGGCGTGGATACGCGCCACCACATCGGGATGCGCGGCGCGGAAGTCCGGCGTCAGCCAGCGCTCCAGCGTGGCGTCGGCCATGCCGGCCATGCCATGGGCCTCGGCTTGGCCAATGCGGTTGTGCCACATCGGGTGGGCTTCCATCGGGGTCTGGCTGTTGGTGGCGACCAGCGCCAGCGACAGCAGCCGCTCCGGATGGCGCAGCCCGAGCGTCTGCCCGATCATGCCGCCGACCGAAATACCACAGAAATGGGCCTGCGGGATTTCGAGCGAGTCCATCACCGCGATCACGTCGTCGGCCAGCCGCGTCATGGTGTAGGGCCCCAGCGGCGCCTCGCTGCCGCCATGTCCGCGCAGGTCGGGACGCACCACGCGATAGCGCGACGCCAGGTGGCTGGCGGTCTGGTCCCACAGCGCATGGCTGGCGGCCAGTGCATGGGCCAGGATCACCCACGGTCCGTCGGTGCCGTCGATGCGCACGTAAAGCTCGGCGCCGTCGGCATGGACGCGGTGCGTTTCGGCGGGTGGCGTGGCAACAGTCATGGCTAGGCTCCTGTCAGTAAGAATGCGCCGAAACTCGGCAACGTTGACCCGGGCGAGGCGCCTTTTTAACGATTGTTGACATTCGCCCGGCGGCGGTGCGTGGCTATTGCCCGCCGTTGCCGCGGTACACCAGTTCGATCTGGGTGCCGTCGGGCTCGGTCTGCCGCAGCCGCACCGGCATCCAGCCTAGCGATTGCGCAAGCCATAGCTCGACCCGGCGACGGTCATTGGCGCGGCGCGGCAGCCGCACAAAGTGCTTCGCACGTACCACGCCGTTGCCCGTGTCGAAATCCTCTTCTCCAACATACTGCACTTGCATCGGTTCCACATCACGCGTATCGGCAACCTGGAACGTTTCCGTCACACCGGGGGTGACATAGCGTTGCGGATTGCCACGCACCAGGCCGACCAGCTGCAGGAACACGCTGAAGCGATCCTGCGACCCGGGCGGGAACGGCGACTGCGCGCCGTTGCGCAGCGTGGCGGTGCCGGCGGCGGTATCAAAGCGCGATGACTCGGCCTTGTTGCGCCGGTGCTCTTCGTAGCGTTCCGGCAACAGTCCCTGCTCGGACATCGCACCGCTGCTCTGGAACGCGAAGCGGAACCACAGCACGCGCGTTTCCACCGCGAGGCGGTAGCGGCGGCCATCGTGCTCCCAGCGGATCAGGCCATCGGGGTTCTGCACGCCGTTGACGAAGCTGGCGTAGTGGTACGTGGCGGGCGGCGGCGCGCTGTAGACGACGCCGCCGACGCCGCCCTGCGGACCGCCGGAAGGCGCCGGCGCGGGCGCTGCAGGTGCTGCCGGCGCTGTCCCGGTGCCGCCCGGCCCGGTCGCCATCTCCACCGGGCCTTGCGGGCTGGTCGCCAAGGGCGGGGCCGGCGGTTCAGGCTCGGGCTGGGGAGCCGGGACCGGCGCCGCGGGCTTCGGACGCGGCTGTGGCGCGGGGCGCGGCCTGGGCGGGGCCGGTGGCTTGGGCGGCGGCAGCAGGACCGCCTCCAGCGTCGGTGTGTTGCTGACGTCGAGCGGGATCAGCGGCCCCGGCATGCGCAGGAATCCCACCACCGCCAGCACGTGCACCAGCACCACCAGCGCAACCACGATCACCCAGCGCCGGCGGCGCCAGACGGCGGCATCCGGGCCCGGGCGGGCACGAAGACTAGGGCTGGCCGGTTTCTCCGGCCGGTGGGGCGGCACCAAGGTAGCCGAGTTCCGATGAGAGCTGTTGGGCGATATCGCGTACGCGACGATCCATCGTACCGCCCCATTCTGCATCGAACAGGCTCTGCGCGCCCAGTACGATTAACCCCATGGCGAGGTGGCCGTTGGCATCGAACACCGGCATCGAGAACGCATTGATGCCGGGCAGCACACCGCCGCGCGTGCGTGCGGCGCCATGCTCGCGGACTTCGGCACAGATCGCGTCGTATTCGGCCAGCGACGCCGGCATGTCCGGCACGGCGCCGTTGCCGCGCGCGCCCAGCTCGCGCTCGATCAGCGGCAGGGTCTGCTTGCGCGGCAGGTAGGCGCCGTAGAGCCGGCCGGTGGCGGAGTTGAGCATCGGCATCACGTCGCCCAGGCGCAGGCTCACGGTCACGGGGTGGCTGGATTCCTCCCAGTGCACGATGGTGGGGCCATGGTTTCCCCACACGGCGATGCCGGCGGTCAGGTCCATCTCGTCGCGCAGCTGCGACAGGATCGGCCGCGCCTTCTTCACCGGATCGAGCCGGTTGAGGCCGGCCAGGCCCAGCTGCAGCGCGAACGCGCCCAGGTCGTAGCGGCCGCTGACCGGGTCCTGCGCCACCGCGCCCAGCCGCATGAAGCTGACCAGGTAGCGGTGTGCCTTGGCCGGGTTCATGCCCGCGGCGGCGGCGAGGTCGCGCAGCATCATCGCGCGCGGCGACGCCGCCAGAGCCTGGAGCAGCTTGAAGCCCACTTCGATGGACTGGATGCCGGAGCGCAGCTTGGCGTCGTCTTCTTCGTTTTCAGCAATGCGTGACATGGACCAGCGGCGGGGGAGATCGGCGCCCGGGGATCCGGGCAAGTTCGTAGGTAAATTTACTATAGCGAAATCGATTTACCAATTTTTAAGCCGTCGGTAGACTTCCTTCGCAACAGACCCGGCGGCGCACGTGTCGATGCCTGCCGAACCGGGCCCCTTTTTAACACGGAGACTACCGATGCGCCCCCTGCGTCCCTTCCTCGGGCGTCGTTATGCCCATCTCATGCTGGCCGCCATGGCTGCCGCCGGCGCCATTATCGCCGCCAGCGCACCCGCTCACGCCGAAGAATGGCCCACCCAGCCAATCCGCTGGGTCGTGCCCTACCCCGCCGGCGGCGGAACCGACGTGGTGGCGCGCACCGTGGCCCAGGCCATCACGCCCGGGTTGGGCAAGCAGGTGGTGATCGACAACCGGCCGGGCGCGGCCACCATCGTCGGCGCCGATGCCGTCGCCCATGCCAAGCCTGATGGCTACACCGTGCTGACCGCCGACACCGCCACGCTGGCGGCCAATCCGTCCCTTTACAAGAAGCTGCCGTACAACCCCGACAAGGACTTTGTCTATATCGGCCAGCTGGCGCGCTTCCCGCTGGTGCTGGTGGCCACCCCCAAATTCCCGGCACACACGCTGAAGGAAGCCATCGAGTACGCGCAAAAGAACCCCGGCAAGGTCAACTTCGCCTCGCCCGGCGCAGGCAGCCCGCACCACCTGGCCATGGAGCTGTTCATGGACCAGGCCAAGGTCAGGATGACGCACGTGCCCTACAAGGGCGCGGCGCCGGCGGTGCAGGACCTGCTGGCCGGCCAGGTCGACCTGATGTTCCTGGACCTGGCCTCGGGCCAGCAGAACGTGGGCGCCGGCAAGCTGCGCGCGCTGGGCGTGGCCACGCCCAAGCGGCTGGCCGTGTTGCCCGGTGTGCCGACCGTGGCCGAAGGCGGCGTGAGCAACTTCGAGGCCTACGCCTGGCAAGGCATGGTGGCGCCGGCGGGCACGCCCAAGGCGGTGGTCACGCGGCTGAACGCCGAGCTGGTCAAGGCGCTGAAGACGCCCGAGGTGCAGAAGAAGCTGGAAGGCGTCGGGGTCGAGGCGGTGTCGAGCACGCCCGAGGAATTCGCTGCCTACGCCCGCGCCGAAGGCGAGCGCTGGGGCAAGCTGATCAAGGCCAAGGGCATCACGGTCGACTGAGCGATGGCCACGGTAGACTAGCGGCCAAATCAGCACTGTCGTTCCCGCTCATACCCAAAGGGCACGTGGGCGGGAACGACAGGCAACCCTACCGCATCGCATCCCATGAAACTCGCAACCCTGAAGGACGGTTCGCGCGACGGCCAGCTGGCGGTCGTGTCGCGCGACCTGAAGCAAGCCCACTTCGCCACCGATATCGCCGGCAAGCTGCAGACCGTGCTGGACGACTGGAATTTCTACGCGCCGCAGCTGCAGGACCTTTACGACGCGCTCAACACCGGCCGCGCGCGCCATCCGTTCGCATTCAACCCCAAGGACTGCATGGCGCCGCTGCCGCGCGCCTACCAGTGGGCCGATGGCTCGGCCTACGTCAACCACGTCGAGCTGGTGCGCAAGGCGCGCGGCGCCGAAATGCCCCCCGAGTTCTGGACCGACCCGCTGATGTACCAGGGCGGATCGGACGACTTCCTCGGCCCGCAGGACGACATCGTGTGCGCCAGCGAAGCCTTCGGCATCGACTTCGAGGCCGAGGTCGCGGTCATCACCGGCGACGTGAGGATGGGCGCCACCCCCGAGCAGGCCGGCGAAGCCATCCGCCTGGTGCTGCTGGCCAACGACGTCTCGCTGCGCAACCTGATACCGGCGGAACTGGGCAAGGGCTTCGGCTTCTTCCAGAGCAAGCCGGCCACCGCCTTCTCGCCCGTCGCCGTCACGCCGGACGAACTGGGCGAGGCCTGGCGCGAGCGCAAGGTGCACCTGCCGATGACGGTGCACTGGAACAGCAAGAAGGTCGGCCAGCCCGACTGCGGCACCGACATGGTGTTCGACTTCGGCCAGCTGATCGCGCATATCTGCAAGACCCGCAACGTGCGCGCCGGCAGCATCGTCGGCTCGGGCACGATTTCCAATGTCGACCGCAAGAAGGGCTACTGCTGCATCGCCGAGAAGCGCATGCTGGAGACCATCGACGATGGCAAGCCGAGTACCGAATTCATGAAGTTCGGCGACGCGGTCAAGATCGAGATGTTCGACGCGCAGGGGCATTCGGTGTTCGGTGCAATCGACCAGCTGGTGGCCGCGCCCTGAACCGGCCGCACCTGTCGGCGAGCGTCCGCAGGTGATGGGCGGCCGGATGCGCATATAATTTACCGACCGATCGGTTGGTTAATCCACGATGCAACCGGCGCAGCTGCGCGCCACTCACCTGACAGGCTACCCATGACTGCCCCCAACGACGCGTCTTCCACCGAACTTTCCGAACGCTACGCGCGCTACCGCGCGCTGACGCTGCGCCGCCACGGCGCCATCCTCGAGATCATCATGGGCGCGGCGCAGTCGGCCAACCAGAAGCTGGCCACCGCCGACGCCAACATGCACCGCGAGCTGGCCGAGATCTGGCGCGATGTCTCCGCCGATCCCGACATCCGCGTGGCGCTGATCCGCGGCGAGGGCAAAGGCTTTTCCGCCGGCGGCGACCTGGCCCTGGTGGAAGACATGGCCAACGATTTCGAGACCCGCACGCGCGTGTGGCACGAAGCGCGCGACCTGGTCTACAACGTCATCAACTGCGACAAGCCGGTGGTCTCGGCGATGCACGGCCCGGCCGTCGGCGCCGGGCTGGTGGCGGGCTTGCTGGCGGATATCTCGATCGCGGCCAAGACCGCGCGCATCGTCGACGGCCACACCCGGCTGGGCGTGGCGGCGGGCGACCATGCCGCGATCGTGTGGCCGCTGCTGTGCGGAATGGCCAAGGCCAAGTACTATCTGATGCTGTGCGAGTCGGTCAGCGGCGAAGAGGCCGAGCGGATCGGCCTGGTCTCGCTGGCGGTGGAAGAGGACGAACTGGTGGCGCGCGCCTTCGAGGTTGCCAACCGGCTGGCGGCAGGGTCGCAGACGGCGATCCGCTGGACCAAGTACGCCCTCAACAACTGGCTGCGCATGGCCGGTCCCGCTTTCGATACCTCGCTGGCGCTCGAATTCATGGGCTTTGCCGGCCCCGACGTGCACGAAGGCATGGCGAGCCTGCGCCAGAAGCGGCCGCCACAATTCAGGTAACGACGACGCAGCCGCGCGGCCCGCATCCGGGCGCGGGCTGCGCCGCACACGGAGCACGCGACCATGTTCGGACAGATTCCCGATTTCACCAACAGCTTCGACTTCATGCGCCGGCTGTGGGGCGCCGGCGCCGGCATGCCCGGCAGCCTGATGCCCGGGCTGCAGGCGATGACGCCGCCGATGGACCTGGATGACCTCGACAAGCGCATCGCCGACCTGAAGGCGGTGGAGAGCTGGCTGCAGTTGAACACCAACCTGCTGCGCACCACGATCCAGGGCCTGGAGGTGCAGCGCGCCACGCTGGTGGCGCTGCAGACCTTCGGCAACGCGCTATCGCCCGACGCCATGCAGACGGCAATGGAAAACGTGGCGCGTGCCGCCACTGCGCCCAGCGCAGCGCCGCCGCAGCGCGCCGGCGCCGACACCGGTACCGGCAGCGCAGGGCTGCGCGAAGAAGCGCCCGCGGCGCAGGCTGCGCCCCGGCCCGGCGCCGAGCCCGAGCCGGCTCCCGAGCCCTCGGCCGAGGCAGCGCGAGATGCGTCCTCCGAGGCGGCGCCCGAGGCAGCACCCAACGCCGCGGTGTGGTGGGACCTGCTGCAGCATCAGTTCAGCCAGATTGCCAGCAGCGCCGCCGCGGCCAGCATCGCACCGTTCAACATGGGCGCCTTCGGCGCCGCTGGCACGCCGGCACAGCCAGGCGCCACGCCCGCCGCCAAAACCACGCCAGGCAAGGCCGCTGGCAACGGCAATGGCGCCAGGGCGAGTGCCACGGCAAAGAGCGGCGCCACGGGTGCGGCGAAATCCGGAGCCACGTCAGCGGCCAAGTCCGCCGCGAAATCGGCTGCAAAGTCCGCCGCGAAGTCCGCCGCGAAGTCCGCCGCGAAGAAGCCCGCGGCAAAGAAGCCCGCCGCCGGCAAGACGGCCAACGCCACGCCCAACGGCAACGATGCTGCCAAGGACGGCAACGAATGACAGATCGCCGCACCGCCTGATCTGTCGCTACGCCGCGCCCCCGCCATGCACCGCGATCCCCTGCCAGGACACCATCCAGCCCCGCACAACGGCCCTGGCGCCCCTGGCACCCCTAACGGTCCTAACGGCCCCAACCCCGCCGCCACCGCGCTGATCATGATGGGTGGCGGCGCGCGCGCCGCCTACCAGGCCGGCGTGCTGTGCGGGCTGGCGCGCATCGCCGCGCGCCACGGCAAGGCGCATGGCGGGCTGCCGTTCGGCATCATCGCCGGCACCTCGGCGGGTGCGATCAACGGTGCCGGGCTGGCCATCCACGCCGGCGACTTCCAGGCCGCCACGCAAAGCCTGGGCGCGCTGTGGCACGGCATCCATGCCGACGACGTCTACCGCACCGACGTGCTGCGCGTGGGCATATCGGGCGCGCGCTGGCTGTCGACGCTGGCGCTGGGCTGGGCCACGCAGCGCAGGGCGCCGCGGGCGCTGTTCGACAACACGCCGCTAGGCAGCATGCTGGGCGAGCTGTTCGATCCCGCGCGGGTGCAGGCCAGCCTGGACAGCGGCGCGCTGCAGGCGTTCGCGGTCACCTCGCTGTCCTACAGCACCGGCCGCCATGTCACCTTCTACCAGTCGCACCACCGCATCCATCCGTGGCACCGCAGCCAGCGCATCGCGGTGCCGGCGCCGATCACGGTCGACCACCTGCTGGCCTCCGCGTCGATACCGTTCCTGTTCCCGTCGGTTCCGCTCGAGATCGACGGCCATCACGAGTGGTTCGGCGACGGCACCATGCGGCAGATGTCGCCGCTGTCGCCGGCGATCCACCTGGGCGCGTCACGCATCCTGGCGATCGGCGCGGCCTCGCGCCAGCGCTCGGGCTGGTTCGACACCGTGCCCGCCGGCGGCTACCCGTCGCTGGCACAGGTGGGTGGGCAGGCGCTGGCCAGCATCTTCCTGGACGGGCTCAATGCCGACCTGGAGAGGCTGCTGCATATCAACCGGCTGCTGGCGCGCATGCCCGAGATCGCCGGCGACCGGGAAGGATGGCGCCCGGTGCAGGTGATGACGATCTCTCCCAGCGAACCGATCGAAGCGCTCGCCGCCGAGCACCAGAAGCAGCTGCCGCGCACCGTGCGCGCGCTGCTGGCGCCCTTGGGCGGTACCGAGGCGCGCGGCGCCGCCTTCGCCAGCTACCTGCTGTTCGAGCCCGAGTTCACGCGGGCGCTGATGGCGCTGGGCGAGCGCGACGCCGAAGCGCAGGCCGCCGAGCTCGCCGCGTTCCTGTACGGCGTAGTGCCGGGCACTGCACCCGCCGCAACGCCCGAGGACGCGCTCTCGCCCTGAGCGGCCTGAGCGCCCTTCCTCCAGGCGCCGCTGCTGGCACTTGGCCGGCGCGCCGAGCCGCTGATCGCCCGCAATATGCAGCGGGCTGCGCCAAGCCTCTGCAAAAGTCGTTGCAATTGCCCCCATCCGCCCTAAAAAAGGGGAAGAGAATAATTCGCATCTGGTAGAATCTCGCCGTAATTTCAAAGGCTTACCATGCTCTACCCCGAACTGTTCAAATCGTTGGAAGCGGTCCGCTGGCACATGGACAAGGACATCCCCTGGGATACCTTCGACGCCAGCCTGCTGACGGACGACCAGGCCAAGACCATCCGCATGAACGCGATCACGGAATGGTCGGCCCTGCCGGCGACCGAGATGTTCCTGCGCGACAACCGCCACGATTCCGACTTTTCGGCGTTCATGAGCATCTGGTTCTTCGAGGAGCAGAAGCACTCGCTGGTGTTGATGGAATACCTGCGCCGCTTCCGCCCGGACCTGGTGCCGACCGAGGAAGAGCTGCACGCAGTGCGCTTTGAATTCGACCCGGCGCCGCCGCTGGAAACGCTGATGCTGCATTTCTGCGGCGAGATCCGCCTGAACCACTGGTACCGCCGCGCCGCCGAATGGCACTCGGAACCGGTGATCAAGCATATCTACCGCACCCTGTCGCAGGACGAGGCCCGCCACGGCGGCGCCTACCTGCGCTACATGAAGAAATACCTGGCCCAGTTCGGCGACACCGCGCGCGCCGCGTTCGCCAAGATCGGCGTGCTGATGGCATCGGCGCGCCGCACCGAAAAGCCGCTGCACCCGACCAACCTGCACGTCAACAAGGCGCTGTTCCCCAACGACACCGTGCAGTCGCGCCTGCCCGACCCGGACTGGCTGGAGAAATGGCTGGACGAGCAGATCCGCTTCGACGAAGGCTGGGAGAAGAAGGTCATCGAACGGATCCTGCACAATATGTCGCTGCTGTTCGAGCGCACCTTTGAAAGCGTGCAGGACCTGAACCGCTACCGCAAGGAACTGAACGCCCGCCTGCCAGGCTCCGGCGGCGCCCAGCCGGCACAGGCCTGATCCGGCGGCTTGCTGCACCCCGATAAAAACCTCGCTGCGGCGAGGTTTTTTGTTGGCGCCCGCCGCCATCGGTGGTGGCACCGGCCGGGCGAGCAGCGCTGAACGGACGGCGAACCTCACCGGACGGGGTACCATTCGGGCAAGCGTGCCGGCACCGCCAGCGCCGGCCTCCACCATCCGATCCATGACCCATGTCCCTACCCGCCTTCGAATCCAAGCTGACTCCCGCCGACAACCCCGCCGAGCTGGCCGCGCGCATCGCCGCGCTGCCGCGCCCGCTGGTGTTCACCAACGGTGTCTTCGATATCCTGCACCGCGGCCATGCCACCTACCTGGCGCAGGCGCGCGCGCTGGGCGCCAGCCTGGTGGTCGGCGTCAACAGCGATGCCTCGGTCAAGATGCTGGGCAAGGGCGACGACCGCCCGCTCAACCATGAATCGGACCGCATGGCGCTGCTGGCCGCGCTGGCGTCGGTCGACCTGGTGGCGATGTTCCGCGAGCAGACGCCGGTCGAGCTGATCCGGCTGGTGCGCCCCGACATCTACGTCAAGGGCGGCGACTATGACATCGATAGGCTGGAAGAAACCCGGCTGGTGCGCAGCTGGGGCGGCCAGGCTTATGCCATCCCCTTCCTGCACGACCGCTCCACCACCAAGCTGCTGACCAAGGTCCGCCAGGCCGGCTGAGCCGCACCCTCAGCCCTGGCGCCGGACCACCGGCAAGGTGCCGCGCGGCGCGGCACCTGGTGCGGGCAAAGGTGCCGGCGGCAGCAACAGCAGGCGCTCGGAGCGCACCTGCTGCCCGAGCCGGTGCGGCTCGCGCGGCGTGCCGAACCAGCCCCCGAGCGGATTGGCGCCGAACAGGCCGGCGAGCGCGGCCACCAGCAAGGCGTTGGCGAGCAGCAGCAACAGCAGGGCGATGCGCAGGACGCGTGGGGCGGGCATTGGAACGGCTGCGGGAGCGTGCGGGATTCGGTGGTGAAGGCGATGGACACTAAGCCTCGGCCGACGCCATCGCATGCAGGCCGAGCAGCACCAGATTATCGTGCATCTCGAAGGGCACCGCGAGCGCGCCAGCCAGCGCGGTGCGTGCGCCGCCAGACAGCAGGCAGCGCGTCGGCCCGCGTTCGCCCAGCGCGCGCCAGGTGCGTTCGATCGCGCCCGCCTGCGCGGCCACGCAGCCGGCGGCGATGGCGTCGTGGGTGTTGTCCGCCCAGCGCAGGTGCGCGCCGGCCACGGTGCCGGCCCCCTCCACCTCCTCCACCCCCAGCACCGGCAGCTGCGCGGTATTGCGCGCCAGCGTGCCGAGCATCAGCGCCAGCCCGGGCAGGATCAGTCCGCCTTCGAAGCGCGCGCGGCCATCCGCGCCGACAGTAACGATATCCAGCGTGGTCGCGGTGCCAGCCGTCACCACCAGCAGCGTATCGTGCGGCAGCCAGCGGTGCGCGCCGATGGCGCCAACCCAGCGGTCAACACCCAGCTGCGTGGGCTCGCGATAGCCGTTGACCAGGTTGCCGTGCGCCGCGGTGCTGCGCACCCACTGCACCGATGCGCAGCCGCCGAAGGCGTCGGCCAGCGCGGCATCGACGGCGGCGGCAATCACTGGGCCGGCGACATTGGTGATCCAGACCGCCGGCATCGGGCCGCTGCCGCGCAGCGCGCGCAGGTCGGCGGCCAGGGTCTTCAGCGCATTGTCATCGGCATGCGCCACCGCGCCGCCGTGCTGCCACGGCGTGGGCAAACCCGCCCCGGCTGGCAGCGGCGCGCCGGCTTCGCACCACGCCCATTTCAGGCGCGTGTTGCCGATGTCGATCAGCAGCTGCGGCACGCTCATGCGCCATCCTCCTGCCCCGGCGCGGGGCGCAGCGACAGCTCGCCGCTGGCGACCCGTTCCAGCCCCGCCGGCGTTTCAAGCAGCAGCTGGCCGGCCTCGTCGACGCCGCGCGCCATGCCTTCGGCGATCACCTTGCCGTCGTGCAGCAGCCGCACCGGCTGGTCGCGGTAGGCATCGGCGGCGGACCAGCGTGGCGCCATCGGCCCGAAGCCATGGGCCAGGAACGCGGTACGCATCGATGCCAGCCGCTCCAGCACCGCGGCCAGCAGGCGCGCCGCGTCGCGGCTGGCGTCGAAGCCCGGAACGGCCTCGGCCACGCCGGCCAGCTCGCGGCCCAGCGCGGCTTCCATCTGCGCATCGCGCACCAGGTTCAGGCCGATGCCGATGACGGCCCAGATCCGGTTCTGCCCGGCGCGCACCGATTCGATCAGGATCCCGGCCAGCTTGCGGCCGTCGATCTGCAGGTCATTCGGCCATTTCAGGCGGACGCGGGCGCCCAGTCGCGCTTCGACATCGCCGAGCGCCTCGGCCAGCGCCAGCCCCACCGCCAGGCTCAGGCCGGTGAGTTGTGCCGGCGCCAGCGCGAGCGGCAGCGCCACCGAGAAGGTCATGCCCGCCTGTCCCTGCCACGGCCGTCCCAGGCGCCCGCGCCCGGCGGTCTGGCGGTAGGCCAGGCGCAGCCGGCCGGCATCCGACCAGGGTGCGTGGCGGCACGCGGCGGTCAGGTCGGCATTGGTCGAGCCGGTTTCTTCGACCAGTTCCAGCGTCCAGTCGCGCAGTGCCGGCGACAGCGCGGCACGCAGGGCGGCGGGGTCGATGCGCCAGGGAGCGGACGGGCCCGGTGCGGGCGTAAGAGAGGTGTCAGGGGCGTCTGGCATGGGAAGCTGCGCTGGTGGCAATCGGCGGTGCGAAGGTGGTGCGAAGGTGGTGCAAAGGTGGTGCAAGGGTGGTGCAAAGACTGGCAGGCATGGCGCCTGCCCGACTGCCGCATTGTAGCCGCGCCGCGCGCTTGCTCCGTGCCCGCCCCTGCCGTGCATGGCCGCGGTCGCGCCAGCCGGGCGGGTGGCTTAGAATCGGGACTCGGCCATCACATCGCTAGCCCTTGGAACGCCAGACGACGCCAGACTTCCATATCACGCGCGGGGACGGAACCGTCAGCGTAGCGCTGCGTGGCGACTGGACCGCGCTCGCGCTGGCCGGCTGCCACCAGGCGCGCCATCTGCGCGCGCAGTTGCACGACCTGGCGCAGGCGCCGGAGCATGCGCAATGGTCGCTGGCCGAGGTGCAGCGGCTGGACCATATCGGCGGACAGCTGCTGTGGCAGGCGTGGGACGGCAAGATGCCGCAGCAGATCGAGGCCAGCGAGGGCCAGCGCCGTGTGTTCGAGCGCATCGCGGCGGTGCAGGACGAAGGCTGGACGAAGCACATGGTGGACCGCTTCAACCCGGTTATGCTGCTTGGCACCAACGTGCTGTCGTTCGGCGTGCAGCTGGCCATCGGCATCACCATGCTCGGCCAGCTGGCGTTCGACCTGATGCGCTTCGCGCGCATGCCGCAGCGCGGCCCCTGGCGCGAGGTCTCGGCCAATATCTACAACGTCGGCTACAAGGCGCTCGGCATCACCGCGCTGGTCGGCTTCCTGATCGGCATCGTGCTGTCGTACCTGTCGGCGAACCAGCTGCGCATGTTCGGCGCCAGCACGTTCATCGTCAATATCCTCGGCATGGCGGTGATCCGCGAACTGGGGCCGGTGCTGGCGGCGATCCTGATCGCGGGCCGGTCCGGCTCGGCCATCACCGCGCAGATCGGCGTGATGCGCGTCACCGAGGAGCTCGATGCCATGCGCGTGATGGGGATCTCGCATGGCTTCCGGCTGATCATGCCGCGCGTGATTGCGCTGGCCGTCTCGATGCCGCTGCTGGTGGCGTGGACCGACGTGATGGCGCTGGCCGGCGGCATGGTGGCAGCACGCATGCAGCTCGGCATCAGCGCCGCGTTCTTCCTGCGCGAGCTGCCCGACGCGGTGCCGGTGGCCAACCTGTGGCTGGGGCTGGGCAAGGGCGTGGCGTTCGGCATCCTGATCGCGCTGACGGCATGCCACTTCGGGCTGCGCATCAAACCCAATACGCAAAGCCTGGGCGAAGGCACCACGGCATCGGTGGTGACCTCCATCACCATCGTGATCCTGGCCGACGCGGTGTTTGCCATCCTGTTCAAGGACGTTGGGATATGAGCGCGCCAACGGAACCGGCAGCATCACCCGCACCGGCGCAGCGTACCGCGGTGATCGAGGTGCGCGACCTGGTCAAGCGCTTCGGCAAGGCCGTGGTGCACGACCACGTCAACCTGGACGTGTGGCGCGGCGAGCTGCTGTCGATCGTGGGCGGCTCGGGCAGCGGCAAGACCGTGCTGCTGCGCCAGATCGTCGGGCTGGAGCGGCCGACCTCGGGCTGCATCAAGGTCTTCGGCGAAGACCCGGCCAAATTGCGCCCGGCGCAGCTGCAGGCGCTGCGCAACCGCTGGGGGCTGCAGTTCCAGCGCGGCGCGCTGTTCTCGGCGCTGTCGGTGATCGACAATATCGCGCTGCCGCTGCGCGAGCTGCGAGCGCTGCCGGACAACCTGATCTGCCGGGCGGCGCTGCTCAAGCTGCAGCTGGTGGGCCTGTCGGCGCGTGATGCGGACAAGATGCCGTCGGACCTGTCCGGCGGCATGATCAAGCGCGTGGCGCTGGCACGCGCGCTGTCGCTGGAGCCGGAACTGCTGTTCCTCGACGAGCCCACCGCCGGGCTGGACCCGATGGCTTCGGACGACTACGTCGCGCTGATCCGGGAACTTCGGCGCGAGCTGGGCCTCACGGTAGTGATGATCACGCACGACCTCGACACGCTGGTGGCGCTGTCCGACCGCGTCGCGGTGCTGGCCGACCACAAGGTCATCGCCGCCGCGCCGATCCCGGAAGTGGTAAAGGTGGACCACCCTTTCATCCGCGAATATTTCCTGGGCGAACGCGCCCAGCGCGCCTTGCAGGCGCTGCCGCAGACCGGGCAGCCGGCGCCCCCCGGAGAAGCATGATGGAAAACAAGTCATACGCGTTCCTTGCGGGCGTGTTCACCATCGGCCTGGCAGTGCTGGTACTGTTCGCGCTGTTCTGGTTCAGCAGCGACCATGCCGTGCGCGTGCCGTACGACCTGGTCACGCGATCCACAGTCAATGGGCTCGGGCCGCAGGCCGACGTCAAATACCGCGGGCTGGCGGTGGGCAAGGTGGACTCGATCAAGTTCGATCCGGAGGTGCCGGGCCAGATCATCGTGCGCATCAGCGTCAACCAGGACACGCCTATCACGCGCACCACCTACGCCACGCTGGGCTTCCAGGGCGTCACCGGCATCGCCTACGTGCAGCTGGACGACACGGCGGCGCATGCGGGCGCCGAAGCCTCGCCGCCGCTGACCACCTCGCCCAAGGCGGTGGCGCGGATCGCCATGCGCCCGGGCTTCTTCGAAGAACTGGAAAAGCGCGGGGATTCGCTGCTGACGCAGGCCGAGACGCTGATGGCCTCGCTCAACGACATGTTCCAGGCCGCCAACCGCAATGAACTGATGACCGCGATCCGTTCGGTGCGCAAGACCGCCGAGGACTACTCGAAGCTGGCGGATTCGCTGGTGCCGGCCGCCAACCGCCTGCCGCGCGTGGCCGAGAACCTCAACGCCACGCTGGAATCGACGCGGCGCCTGACGCAGGAGCTGGCCAGCCCCAACGGCACGGTGCTGCGCACGGTCGACAGCGTCGGGCGCGACCTGCAGGGCGCGGCGGCGTCGGTGCAGACCGCGGCTGGCACCTTCAGCCAGGAGACCCTGCCGCAGCTCAACGGGCTTGCGCGCGATGCGCGCCAGACCGCGCGCAGCTTCGAGCGTGCCGCCGGCCAGTTCAACGATAGCCCGACCAGCGTGCTGTTCGGCGCGCCGGCGCCCGCGCCAGGGCCGGGGGAGCCGGGTTTCAGCGCGCCCTGATGTAACGACGACCCATCGCCATGCCAGAGAACGACAACCGCCGAGACTTCGCCGTGATCCCTGCCACCGAGAATTCACGCCAGCACTGCGGCTCCCGCACCGCCGCCACGCTGCTGGCGCTGGCCGGCGCCGCACTGGTGCTGTCCGGCTGCGCGCTGTCGCGCGGCACGCCGACCGTCACGTATGACCTGGGGCCGTCCGCCGCGCTTGCCGGCACGGCGGGCAACGCTGCCGGCGCAGCGCCCGCGCCGCTGCCCAGGCTGCGCGTATCGCAGACCGACGGGCCCGACTGGCTCGAAGGCAATGCGCTCTACTACCGCCTGCTTTACGCGCAGGCGCAGCGGCTGCAACCCTATGCCACGCAGCGCTGGGTGATGTCGCCGACACGCCTGTTCGACGAGCGCCTGCGCGAGTCGGTGTCGGCGCGCGGCAGGCTGGCCTGGTCCGGCGACACCAGCGTGCCAGGGCTGAAGGTCGACCTGCTGGCCTTCGAACAGGTATTCGACAGCGCCACCACCAGCCAGGGCGTGGTGCGGCTGCGCGCCACCGTGTACCACCACGGCCAGCTCGGCCAGCAGACCTTCGAGGCGCGCCGGCCCGCACCCAGCGCCGACGGCGCCGGCGGGGTCAAGGCGCTGGCCGATGCCAGCGATGCCGCCATCGCCGCGCTGCTCGACTGGACCGCCACGCTACCGCTAAAGTAAGAGAGACAAGGAGATTTGCCATGGAGCCGGCTGCCCCGCCGCCCTCCGCACCGCCCCCGGCACCCGCCGCGCAGCCGATGACGCAAACGGCAGCGCATCCGGCAGCCCAACCGGCAGCCCAACCGGCGGCGGTAGTGATCGTGACCGAACCCTCCGGCCCGCAATATTCGCCGCTGGCCCGCGTGGGGCTGCTTTGCTTCACGCTGCTGGTGGTGTATGCCAGCCTCTACCCGTTCTCGGGCTGGGTCGACAACGGCATCTCGCCGTTCGCCTTCGTCACCGCGCCCAAGCCGCGCTATATCACCGACTTCGACCTGCTGACCAATGTCATCGGCTATGTCCCCTTCGGGGCGCTGGTTGTGCTGTCATTGCATCCGCGCATGTCGGGCGGGCGCGCGACGCTGGTGGCGCTGTGCGCCGGCGCGCTGCTGTCGGCCTGCATGGAAGCCTTCCAGACCTGGCTGCCGAACCGGATCTCGTCCAACATCGACCTGATCACCAATGCGCTGGGCGCGCTGCTGGGCGGCGCGATGGTGGCGCCGTTCGCGCATGCGCTGATCGACGACGGCCGGCTGACCCGGCTGCGCCACGCGTGGTTCGAGCCGCATGCCAGCTTTGCCATCATCCTGCTGATGCTGTGGCCGTTCGCGCAGATCTTCCCGCAGGAGCACCTGTTCGGCATGGGCGGCATCGTGCGCGAATGGCTGACCGATCCCGAATCCTGGCCGATGCAGGTGCTGCAGATGCTGTTCCCTCGGCTGGAGGCGTGGCAGGTCCACATCGGCCTGCGGCCCGAGGACATGCAAAGCCAGCAGCTGCTGGAATCGCTGGTGACCGCCAGCAGCTGGATCGGCACCGGCCTGTTCGCCTCGATCGCCATGCGCCGCAACGCGCCGATGCTGCGCATCCTGGCCGGCCTGCTGGCCGCCGCGCTGCTGATCAAGGCCGCCGCCGCAGAATTGCAGTTTCCCGCCGACAGCGCCTTCAACTGGCTGTCCGAAGGCGGCCGCTTCGCGCTGCTGACCAGCTCACTGGTGCTGGCGCTGCTGCTGTACCTGCCGCGCTGGCTACGCGCGGTGCTGGCGATGGTGGCGCTGTTCACGCTGGTGGTGCTGACCAACGTGCTGCCGTCGAATCCCTATGCATGGATTTCCGAGCAGGGCTGGCGCATGGGCCGCTTCATCCACTTCAACAGCCTGGCGCAATGGCTGGGGTGGCTCTGGCCGTTCCTGGCGTTCTGCTATGTGATCTGGCGCTTCGAGCAGGTCAGCCTGCGCCGCCACGCCATGAAGAAGGCCGCGGCGCGCCGCGAGTCGGCCGCGGCCGGTACGCAGGAGCCGTGACAGCGTGACTGCGTGACTGCGGGCGCCGCCGTTAGTTGCCCGCGCGGATGGCGATGCCCTCGGCTGTGAGCCGGTCCCGGATGCGGCGCGCAAAGGCCAGCGCATGGGCACCATCGCCGTGCAGGCAGACGGTCTCGGCCTGGATCGGCACCCAGGTGCCGTCGATGGCGCGCACGCGTTTTTCGCGCACCATGGTCAGCGTCTGGTTCAGCGCGACTTCCTCGTCCTCGTGCAGCGCGCCGGGCGTGCCGCGCCTGACCAGCGTGCCATCGGGGTTGTAGCCGCGGTCGGCAAACACCTCCTGCTTGACGCGCAGTCCGGCCTCCCTGGCGATGTCGATCATCTGGCTGCCGGCCAGGCCGAAGAACACCAGGTCGGCATCGAAGTCCCGCACCGCGCGCACGATGGCGCGGGCCAGCGCGGGATCGCGCACGGCCTGGTTGTACAGCGCGCCGTGCGGCTTGACATGGTGCAGTTCGCCGCCCTGCGCGCGCACGATCGCCTCAAGCGCGCCGATCTGGTACAGCATGTCGGCGTAGACGTCCTCGGGGTCGCGCTGCATCTCGGTCCGGCCGAAATTCTCGCGGTCCGGATAGCTCGGGTGCGCGCCGATGGCAACCCCATGCTGCAGCGCCCACTTCACCGTCTGCACCATGGTGGCGGCGTCGCCCGCGTGCCAGCCGCACGCTACGTTGGCGGAACTGATCAGCGCCAGCAGCGCCTCGTCGTTGCCGCAGCCTTCGCCGAGGTCGGCGTTCAGGTCGATTTCCATTGCCATTCTCCCGGGCGGTGCGGCGAGAAGCCGCGGTACCGCCTTCTGTCGATGGGTTCAGGCGCTCCCGGCTCAGGCCGCCGCGCGGCTCAGCGTGCGCCGGCGCGCGGCGATGGCCATGCCGTCGCCCTGCCATTGCAGCGCCTGGTCGATCTGGCGCAGGTAGCGGTCCAGCTCCGCCTGAGCGGCGGCGGCTTGCGCCAGCGTCACCGGCACGAAGCGCACTGCCGCGCCCAGCGGCACCTGCGCCAGCCGCCACATGTCGGCGCCGATCACCACGCCGATCTTGGGATAGCCGCCGGTGGTCTGCGCATCGGCCATCAGCACGATCGGCTGCCCCGCCGGCGGCACCTGCATCACGCCGGGCACCACGCCGTGCGAAAGCAGGTCGGCGCTGCGCTCGGCGCGGCGCGCCAGCGCAGGGCCATTCAGACGCAGGCCCATGCGGTTGCTGTTGGGCGTGACGACCCAGTCGGCCTGCCACAGCGCCTGCTGCGATTCCGCCTCGAAGTCCTCATACTCCGGCCCCGGCAGCATGCTCACCGGCGTGGCCTTGCCGGCGGCGTCGGCCGGCAAGGCCCACGCGGGCGCCTGGACACCGATCCAGTCGCCATCGGCCGGCAGCCCCGCGCGTCCCACCGGCAGCCGGTCGCCCTCCTGCAGCGCACGGCCGTCGAGCCCGCCAAAGGCGGCTTTCAGGTCGGTACTGCGCGAGCCCATCACCGGCTCGACGGCGATGCCGCCGGCCACGCACAGGTAGGCATGCGTACCGCCGCGCGCCGGCGGCAGCACCAGGACTTTGCCCGCGTGCGCGTCGAAGGCATGCCAGGACCATACCGGCGTGCCGTCCAGCGTGGCGCCGCACTCGGCTCCGGCCAGCGCGACGCGCATGTCCGAATGGAAGCGCACTGCGGCGCGGCCCAGCGTGAATTCAATGACGGCGCACTCGGGCGAATTGCCCAGCAGCCGGTTGCCGACCGCCACGGCCAGCCTATCCATCGCCCCGCAACTGCCCACGCCGAAACGGCGAAAGCCGGTACGGCCCAGGTCCTGCACCGAGGCGAGCGCGCCAGGTCGGATGATTTCGATCACGCGATGATTTCCTCGGCGACAAAACGCACCGTATCGCCGGGCGCCAACAGGGACGGCGGATCGCGATCCGCGACGAAGAGTTCGATATCGGTGTGGCCGATCAGCTGCCAGCCGCCCGGCAGCACCGCCGGATAGATGCCGGTCTGCTCGCCGCCGATGCCGACCGACCCGGCCGGCACCGCCAGCCGCGGCTCGCGCCTGCGCGGCGTGGCCAGTTCGGGCACCAGCCCGCCCAGGTAGGCAAAGCCGGGCTGGAAACCCAGGAAATAGACCACGTACTCGCCGGCGGCATGGCGGCGCGCCACTTCACGCGGCGACAGCCCGGTATGCGCGGCCACATCGGCCAGGTCCGGCCCATGCCCGCCGCCGTAGCGCACCGGGATCTCCACCACCTTGCCGGTGGTGTTGCGCGCCTCGCCCGAGGCCCAGGCCTGCTTCAGGCTGCGCTCCAGCGCTTCGACATCGGCGCTGCCGTCGAAGATCACCGTCAGGTTGTTCATGCCCGGCACCACGTCGACCACCCCGCGCCATGCTTCCGCCCGG
The DNA here is from genome assembly GCF_017815025.1 of Cupriavidus phytohabitans. NCBI lineage: Bacteria > Pseudomonadati > Pseudomonadota > Betaproteobacteria > Burkholderiales > Burkholderiaceae > Cupriavidus > Cupriavidus phytohabitans. The sequence continues at coordinate 62,038 of NZ_JAGIQB010000025.1, read as the reverse complement.
GCTGCCATCGCCCAGATGCGGCGCTGGACCTCTAGCGATGCGGGGGGCGCCACGCTGTAGAGCAGCGCTTGTTCGGCGAGGCGGTGGATTGTGCAAGGGCTCATGGGATTCCTGGTAGCGCACTTTTTACCAGTGTAGGCTGGCAGCCGGGGGAATGCGATGCGGAAAACAGGCCTGCGCAAAGCAAAACGGCCGGGGTGAATCCCGGCCGTTCTAAAACGCATTTCTTCAACCCGATGCGAATCAGGCAAACCCCGCCTGATGCGCCTGCTGGTCTGCGTGGTACGAGCTGCGCACCATCGCGCCCACGGCAGCGTGGGTGAAGCCCATCTTGTAAGCCTCTTCCTCGAACATCTTGAACGTGTCCGGATGCACGTAGCGCAGCACCGGCAGGTGATGGTTCGACGGCGCCAGGTACTGGCCGATGGTCAGCATGTCGATGTCATGCGCGCGCATGTCGCGCATGACTTCCAGGATTTCCTCGTCGGTCTCGCCCAGGCCGACCATCAGGCCGGACTTGGTCGGCACGTCGGGGTTGCGGCGCTTGAATTCCTGCAGCAGCTTGAGCGAGTGCGCGTAGTCCGCGCCCGGTCGGGCCTGCTTGTACAGGCGCGGCACGGTTTCCATGTTGTGGTTCATCACGTCAGGCGGGCAGGCCTGCAGGATGTCCAGCGCCTTGTCCAGGCGGCCGCGGAAGTCGGGCACCAGCACTTCGATGCGGGTGTCGGGCGACAGCTCGCGCGTCTGCGAGATGCAGTCGACATAGTGCTGGGCACCGCCGTCGCGCAGGTCGTCGCGGTCGACGCTGGTGATCACCACGTAGTTCAGCTTGAGCTGGGAGATGGTGCGTGCCAGGTTGCCGGGCTCATTTACGTCCAGCGGATCCGGGCGGCCATGGCCGACGTCGCAGAACGGGCAGCGGCGCGTGCACTTGTCGCCCATGATCATGAAGGTCGCCGTGCCCTTGCCGAAGCATTCGCCGATATTGGGGCAGCTGGCTTCCTCGCACACCGTCACCAGGTTGTTGGCGCGCAGGATGTCCTTGATCTCGTAGAAACGCGAATTGCCGGTGGCGGCCTTCACGCGGATCCAGTCCGGCTTCTTGAGCTTTTCGGCCGGCACGATCTTGATGGGGATGCGTGCGGTCTTGTCGGCCGACTTCTGCTTGCGGGTCGGGTCGTACGCCTCCGCGGGGGACTGCGGGGCTTCGCTGGAAGATGCGATCGGGGCGATCAGGGCGTCGCTCATACATTTCTCCGCACGCGCTCAGCGTGCATTTCGCTTTTGACTAGGAGGCCAGGGCCGGGTCGGCATTCACGTCGGCGGCTTCTGCCGCCAGCACGCGGGATTCGTGCGCTGCCAGCACTTCGCACAATGCAGCCGCCAGGCGCTGTGCGATGTCGGGTTGTCGTGCCGCGGTCACGGGCAACGGCGCGCCATCGGCATCCGCCACCGGGCAGGTGGCGCCCGCGGTAGCCATGTCGACCGTTTCCAGTCCGGCATAGCCGCAGGGATTGATGCGCAGGAACGGCGACAGGTCCATCTGCACGTTGAGGCTGACGCCATGGTAGCTGCAGCCGTTGCGGATCTTGAGGCCGAGCGCGGCAATCTTGGCGCCCTGGTGCGGCCCGCCGGACAGGTAGATGCCGGGGGCGCCGGGCTTGCGTTCGGCTGCGAGATTATACGCCGCGAGCGTGTCCAGCACTGCCTGCTCGATGGCGTGGACCAGCTCGCGCACCATCAGGTGGCGGCGGCGCAAATCGAGCAACAGGTAAGCCACCACCTGGCCCGGACCGTGATAAGTGATCTGGCCGCCACGATCGATTTGCACCACGGGGATGTTGTCATCAGGCGACAGCAGGTGTGCGGGATCGCCCGCCTGGCCCAGCGTGTAGACCGGCGGATGCTCGACCAGCCAGATCTGGTCGGGCGTCTCTGGCGTGCGTGCGGCGGTGAAGGCGCGCATCGCGTCGAAGCACGGCTGATAGTCCTCGCGGCCGCGTTCGATGATCTGAATCGGATGCATGGCGAGAGTGTAACGAAAAGGGCCGGCTTGCGCCGGCCCTGCCCTGTCACTGTCAGCCTTGCGGTGCCGGGAAATCGTCGGCCGCGCCACGCGACCAGGCCAGGCGCAAGTGCGCGCGGCGCCGGTGTGACGCGGACGATACCCCGTCCGCTTCCGTGTCGGCTTCAGGATGCGGCAGCCTGGTCCTGGTTAGGCGTCCATTCCGTGCCTCGAACCAGCCGGCGCAGGCTGCGGTACACCAGGTGCGGCACATCGGCCAGCGCCAGCGCCGGACGGCGTGCCTCGGCGATCAGCGCCAGGCGTACCGGTTCCTGCGCGCGCGGGTCGATGCTGACCACCACCTCGTCGCCGGAGCGGAGCAACAGGCTGCCGCCACAACGCAGCCAGTAGTCCTCCGAATCGCCTTCGCGCGTCAGCCATACGTCCATGCCATTGGCTTTCTCGACATGCAGGCGCTGGGCGGCGTGTACCGACAGGGCGGTGACTTCGCCAGGATTCAGGGTGAACACGGTCGTTGTGAGCACGGTTTTCATGGAGGTTCTCCGTTCAGCCGGCCGGGGGGCACTTGCGCCACACTGTCGCTTATGGGCAACGAATCCACGGAAACTGGCCCGGCAAGGGGACCGGGCCAGTTAAATCTTAGGGAATTCGCCGTTAAGTGAATCGCTACAGCGGGGGCCGGTGAAGGAATATTAGTGATTGCCCGGACACTATCAAAACGATATATTTTCTTTGTTCTTGTTAGTCAAACTCACATACACCCGACTTCACCGGAGGCAGCCATGGCCTGGAAGAGTGCCTGGGAAAAGGACCTGCCGCGCGGCTGGCACCGCGAATTGCCGCGCCTGCCGGCACTGACCGCCCTGCGCGCGTTCGAGGCGGCGGCGCGCCATGAGAGTTTTTCGCGCGCGGCGACGGAGTTGTTCGTCACCCACGGCGCGGTCAGCCACCAGATCCGCGCGCTGGAAGACGAGCTCGGCCTGCCGCTTTTCGAGCGCCACGGCAAGCGCGTGGCGCTGACCCCGGCGGGCCGCGTCTACGCCGAGCGCGTGCGCGACGCACTGCTGCAGATCGCCGATGCCACGCGCGTACTGCAGGCCGGCAACCGCGACAAGCGCCTGACTATCAGCACCATGCCCTCGTTCGCCGCGCGCTGGCTCACACCGCGCATCGGAAGCTTTATCGAGCGCCATCCGGAGCTGGATGTCGAGCTGCTGTCGTCGAACACGCTGGTCAACTTTGCCCATGAGGAAGTCGATATCGCGCTGCGCATGGGCAGCGGCGACTATCCCGGCCTGTACGTGGAAAAGCTGCTCGACGACGTCTTCTTCCCGATGTGCAGCCCCGGCTTCAATGGCGGCCGGCTGCCGCAGAAGCCGGAGGAGATGGCCGGCCTGCCGCTGCTGCGCGGCGAGGGCGATCCGTGGAAGCCATGGTTCGAGGCCGCCGGGCTGGACTGGCCCGAGCCGCGCAAGGGCCTGCTGATGGAAGATTCGTCGCTGCTGCTGCAGGCCGCGTCGGAGGGCCAGGGGATCGCGCTGATCCGCTCGTCGCTGGCCTACAACGACCTGCTGGCGGGGCGCGTGGTGCGGCTGTTCGATGTCAGCATCCCGTGCCCGTGGCTGCTGTACTTCGTCTGTGCGCCGGGCTCGCTGAACCTGCCCAAGGTACAGGCCTTCCGCAGCTGGCTGATGCCGGAGATCGAGCGCTTCCGCGAGGTGCTGGCGCAGTGGGAGTGATCTAGTCGCCGGCTTCGGCTTCGTCGTCGGCGGCGTCCACCTCGTCCGGCGGTGGCGGCGCCGAGCGCCGTCCCGCGCGCGGGTGCGCCTTATCGTAGACCTGCGCCAGGTGCTGGAAATCCAGCGCCGTATAGATCTGCGTGGTCGAGATGCTGGCATGCCCCAGCATCTCCTGCACCGCGCGCAGGTCGCCCGACGACTGCAGCACGTGCGTGGCGAACGAATGCCGCAGCATATGCGGATGCACGTCGGCCGGCACGCCAGCGCCCAGCGCGTGCTGCTTGAGCCGCAGCTGCACCGTGCGCATCGACAGCCGCCGCCCGCGCGGCCCCAGGAACAGCGCATGCGCGTCTTCGGGCGCCGCGCCGGGGCGCAACAGCGTGTCGCGCACGGCGATCCAGGCGTGCAGCGCCTCGATGGCCTTGCTGCCGACCGGCACCGTGCGCCGGCGTGCGCCCTTGCCGGTCACCGTCACCTCGGCGCCAGCCAGGTCGAGCCAGCCGCTGGACTGGTAGCCGTCGACGCTGGCATAGCGCAGGTCCAGCTGCACCAGTTCCGACAGCCGCAGGCCGCTGGAATAGAACAGTTCATGCACCGCATGGTCGCGCAAGGCCTGTGCATCGGTGCCGCCGGCGTGGGCAACCAGCGCCACCGCATGCTCGACCGACAGCGCCTTGGGCAGCGCATGGCCGGATCTCGGCGCGCGCACGCCATCGACCGGATTGACCGCGACGCCATGGCCATGGCGCGCCGCCCACTGGTAGAAGCCGCGCCACGCCGACAGCGTGCGGGCGATGCTGGTGCCGGCCAGCCCGCTGCCATGCAGCCGGGCGGCAAAGTTGCGGATATGGTGGGTCTGCAGTGCCAGCAACGCGACGCCGGGCGCGTAGCGCGCGGCATGCGCCTGCAGCACGCGCAGGTCGCGGCTATAGCTGGCAAGGGTATGGTCGGCCAGCTTGCGGCTGCCGCGCAGCCAGTCGAGATAGCGCGCGACCAGCGGATCGACCAGCGGATCGACCCGCGCATCGGACGTTGCATCGGCCGACGGAGACGCGCCGTCATCCGCCGGCGCCGGCGCGGGAGCGGGCTGGCGCGGCGGCCGGCGTGCGCTCACGGCATCGGCCTCAGTCGCGCAGGCGGTTCAGCGCGGCGCCGGCGACTTCGCCGATCTGCGCCAGGTAGGCGGTGCCCATGCCTTCATGGAAGCGGCGCGGGTCCGGCGATCCCAGCACCAGCAGGCCGAACGCGGCGCCCTGCATGTCAGCACCGGCATCGGCCGCGCGCATGGGCACGCGCAGCGCCACCATCGCCAGCGAGACGATATCGTCGCGCTCCAGCAGCGCCGCCGCCTCGAAGCCGCCGTTGGCGCCGCAGTACGGCGCGCGCAGGCCGTCGGCAAACAGGCGCAGGTCCTCGCTGGCGCCCTGCGCGACTTCCATATGGGCGTACTGTTCGGCCACGTTCCACAGCCTGAGCGCCACGGCCGGCACGTCGAACACCTGCTGCAGGCCGTCCTGCACGGCGTACGGCAGCGCGTGCGAATCGGCCTCGGCCAGCAGCCGCAGCTGCCAGTCGTGCAGGCGCTGCTGGGTGCGGTCGTTCTCGTGGCCATGGCGCACCAGGTCGGCCAGGCGCAGCTCCAGGCCCTTGTTCTTCTCGCGCAGGATTTCCATCTGGCGTTCCTGCAGCGACACGGCGCGGTGGCTGTGCGGGCTGGTCAGCTGCACCGCGGCCAGCAGCTCGGCGTGCTCTTCGAAGAATTCGGGATGGCTCTGCAGGTAGGCGGCAACGTCTTGGGCGTTCATGAGGCTTGGACCGGTAGAGGAAAATTGGGTGGCAGTTTAGCAAAGGGGCGTCGGTTCCCTTTTTCCGTGCCGCCCGCGCTACGTCTGGATCAACCGTTTCTGCCGCGAAATGCTCAGCAAGATGCCGATGCCCGCCCCCAGCGTCACCAGCGCCGTCCCGCCATAGCTCATCAGCGGCAGCGGCACGCCCACCACCGGCAGGATCCCGCTGACCATGCCCATGTTGACGAAGGCATAGGTAAAGAAAATCAGCGTGATCGACCCCGCCAACAGCCGCGAGAACAGCGTCGGCGCGTTGGCGGCGATGAACAGCCCGCGGAATATCAGCAGCAAGTAAAGCACCAGCAGCAGCGCATTGCCGATCAGGCCGAACTCCTCGGAGTAGACCGCGAAGATGAAGTCGGTGTGCTTCTCGGGGATGAATTCGAGGTGGGTCTGCGTGCCCTTCAGGAAGCCCTTGCCCTCCACCCCGCCCGAGCCGATCGCGATGATCGACTGGATGGTGTGGAAGCCCTTGCCGAGCGGGTCGCTGGTCGGGTCGAGCAGCGTGCACACGCGGTGCTGCTGGTAGTCGTGCAGCACCGGCCAGTTCACGCCCGGCGCGCATATGTCGTTCTGGAACGTGATCAGCAATGTAATTGCCACCACCAGCAGCCCCATCAGCGGCAGGATCAGCTTCCACGACAGTCCGGCGAAGTAGATCACGTACAGGCCCGCCGCCATCACCAGCAGCGCGGTGCCCAGGTCGGGCTGCTTGGCGATCAGGCCGACCGGGATCAGCAGCAGCCCCAGCGCGACAATGAAGTCGAACCACCTGATCACGCCCTCGCGCTTCTGGAAGTACCACGCCAGCATCAGCGGCATCGAGATCTTCATGATCTCCGACGGCTGGATCACCATGCCGACATAGAGCCAGCGGCGCGCGCCCTTGCGGATCAGGCCAAACATCGCCACCGCGATCAGCAGCGCCACGCCGATCGTGTAGATCGGCACCGCCACCCGCATCAGCGTCTGCGTGGGCAGGTAGGCAATCACGAACATCACCACGTAAGACAGCAGGATGTTGCGCAGCTGGTCTTCGACGCGGCCCGGCATGTCGATGGCGGCCGAGTACAGCGCGACGATGCCGGTGGCGAACAGCAGAAAGACGATCAGTGAAAGCGGTTTGTCAAAACCGGTCAGCGCGGTCTTGATCAGGGACATGACGCGGCGGCGATCCATGCGCGTCTCCTTCAGCGGGTGGCGTCGGCACCGCTGGCCGCCTTGGCGGACACGGGCTTGACGCGAGGTTTGGGCGCGGGCGCCCTGGCGGGCTGCACGGCGGGGGCGGAGGCCGGCTGCGGCGCGGGCTTGCTGTGGCCAAGGGCCTGCAGCATGCGCTGGTCCAGCGTCTCGACGGCCGAGGCTGGTGCGATTGCCTCCGCGTTCAGCGCGGCGGCGATGGCTTCCGGCGTCACCGGCTGCGCGCCGGAGGCCGCGGCCACGGCGCTGGCGGCGGCGCCGGAGGACATCACCGTGGCACTGGCGATGCTGGCGGTCTGGCCGGTGGTGAACACGCTCGGCGTATCCACGGGCGGGCGGCCGGCCACGCGCTCGCTGGCCGGCGGCGCCATTGCCTCCAGTTCGGCCGGCCACTTGCCGGTCAGGTAATAGTCCATCAGCTTGCGCGCGATCGGCGCGGCCACCGCGGCGCCGAAGCCGGCGTTCTCGACGATCAGCGCGATCGCGATCTTCGGCTGGCCCGCCGGCGCGAACGCGGTATACAGCGAGTGGTCGCGCTTGTGCTCGGCCAGCGCGTGGTGGTTGTACTTCTCGCCCTTGGACAGGCTGTAGGTCTGCGCCGTGCCGGTCTTGCCGGCCGACTCATACGAGGCGCCGGCGAATACGCGCGCCGCCGTGCCTGAGTGCGTCACCGCAACCATGGCGCGCTTGATCACGTCGATGTCGGCCTGCTTGAACGGGATCGTGTAGCTTTCCTTGGGCACCGTCAGCGTGCGCTTGCGCGTGACCGCGTCTTCGACCGCCTTGACCAGGTGAGGCTTCATCACCTTGCCGTTGTTGACGATCACCGAGGTGGCCTGCGCCAGCTGCAGGATGGTGAAGCTGTTGTAGCCCTGGCCGATGCCCAGCGAGATGGTCTCGCCGTCATACCATTTCTGCTGCTCGGGCTTGCGGTAGGCCTTGCGCTTCCAGTCGGTCGACGGCAGGATGCCGCGGCTTTCGCCCTCGATATCGATGCCGGTGATCTGGCCGAAGCCCAGCGGCTTCATGAAGTCATGGATGCCGTTGACGCCCATGTCGCGCGCCAGCGCGTAGTAGTAGGTGTCGCACGAATGCACGATCGAGCTGTGCATGTCGACCCAGCCGTGGCCGCCCGGCTTGTCGTCGCGGAAGGTGTGGTTGCCCAGCGTGAAGAAGCCCGGATCCGACATGCCCCAGTTTGCGGTGCGCTTGCCGGTGCTCAGCGCCGCCAGCGCCATGAACGGCTTGTAGGTCGAGCCTGGCGGATAGGTGCCACGCAGCGGGCGGTTCAGCAGCGGCTTGTCGGGCGAGCCGTTGAGTTCGTTCCAGGTATTGGTGTCGATGCCCTCGACGAACAGGTTGGGATCGAAGGTCGGCTTGGAAACGAACGCCAGGATGTCGCCGGTGGTCGGCTCGATCGCCACCAGCGCGCCGCGGCGGTCGCCGTAGAGCGCCTCGGCCAGCTGCTGCAGGCGGATATCGAGCGACAGGATCAGGTTGTTGCCCGGCGTGGCGGGCGAGGTCGAAAGCGTGCGGATCGGGCGCCCGCCGGCGCTGACTTCCACTTCCTCGAAGCCGGTCAGGCCATGCAGCTCGGTCTCGTAGCTCTGCTCCAGGCCGATCTTGCCGATGTAGTTGGTGCCCTTGTAGTTGTCGGCGTCCCTGCGCGGATCGTATTTGGCGCTGTCGGCATCGTTGGCCTCGTCCATGGCCTCGATCCGCTCCTGGTCGCGCTGCGAGATGCGCCCCAGGTAGCCGATCACGTGCGAGGCTGACTCGCCCAGCGGGTACTGGCGGAACAGCCGCGCGCGCACGTCCACGCCGGGGAAGCGGAAACGCTGCGCGGAGAAGCGCGCCACTTCCGCATCGGTCAGCTGGCTGCGGATCGGCAGGCTTTCAAAGCTGCGCGACTCTTCCATCAGCCGCTTGAAGCGGCGCCGGTCGCGCGGCTGGATCTCCACCAGCCCCGACAGGCCCTCGATGGTGTTGTCCAGCGTATCGGTCAGCTTGGACGGCGTGATCTCCAGCGTGTACGCCGAATAATTGCGCGCCAGCACGATGCCGTTGCGGTCCATGATGATGCCGCGGTTGGGCTCGATCGGCGCCACCGAGATGCGGTTGTCCTCCGCCTTGGCCGAGTACTGGTCATGCTTGTACCACTGCAGCCACAGGAAGCGCGAGAACAGCAGGCCAAAGCAGATCACCGTGAACAGGGCCGCGGCCGCCACGCGGATGCGGAAGCGGCCGATTTCCAGTTCGACGTTGCGGATTTCGGTCATGGTACTGCGCGGGGCCTGTTAGGGATGAGTGGCGTCAAATCCGGGCGTCAGATCGGACGCGTCTCGTCGACATCGCTCGAACGGCGCTGCGGCGCCAGCAGCAGGCTGGTCGCCAGCGGCCACAGCAGCGCCTCGATCGCCGGCGCGAGCAGCAGCGGCCAGCCCGGCAGCGGCGCGCCCATCGCCAGGCGGATCAGCACCGGCACCGCGTGCGCGATGAACAGCAGCGGCAGCACGTGCAGCGCCTGCGTATAGACCGTGAACCACAGCACGCGGCGGTGGATGGTGATGGCAAAGTAGGCCAGCAGCGTATAGGCCAGCGCATGCTCGCCCAGCAGGCGCGCATCGTGCACGTCCATCAGCAGGCCCAGCGCAAAGGCCACGCCCATGCCCACCTTGCGCGGCTGGTGGATGTTCCAGAACACCAGCACCAGCGCCACCATGTCGGGGATCCACAGCGTGTCGCCCCACGGCATCAGGTTGAACAGGAATGCCAGCACGAAGCTGAGCGCGATAAACGCGGGATTGACGGGCCGCAGCAGGTATTGGGGATTGGTCACCGTTGACCCTCCTTGGCATCCCTGGCCGCCGCGGCGCTGGCCGCGGCCGCGCGTGCCGCGGCGGACTTGGCGCCCTTGGCCGGCGCGTCGGGCTTGGCCTCGACCGATTCGCGCGGCGGGATGGCGGAGTCATAGCGCACCACCAGCAGCTGACGGTGCGCGCGCACGCCGGCCACCGGCTCGCAGTAGATGCGCGAGAACGCGGTGTCGGCCTTGCGCTCGATTTGGACGATCTTCGCCACCGGCAGCCCCGGCGGATAGATGCCGTCCAGCCCCGATGTCACCAGCAGGTCGCCCTGCTGCAGATCGGCGGCGGCGGCCATGAAGCGCAGGTCCAGCTGGCCCGCGCGCGCGCCGCCGAAGGCCACGCTGCGCAGGCCGTTGCGCACCACCTGCACGGGAATCGCCTGGTCCTTGTCGGTCAGCAGCGTCACTTCGGACTGGAACGGCGACACCCGCGTGACCTGGCCCACCACGCCGCGCTCGTCGATCACCGGGTAGCCGGCGCGCATGCCTTGCTGGCTGCCCTTGTCGATCACGATGCGCTGGCTGTAGGGGTCGCGTGCGTCATAGAGGATCTCGGCCGCCGTCACCGGCGTGGCCGATTGCCGGGCCAGCCCCAGCAGCTTGCGCAGCTGGTTGTTCTCGGCCTCCAGCTGTGCCTGGCGCACCGAGGCCTCGGCCTGCTGCACCGCGATCTGGCGCAGCTCGCGGTTCTCGGAGGCGAGTATCGCCGACGACTGCGCGTAGTCGAACGCGGTGCGCAGCGCGTCGCGCGGCACCAGCACCAGGCGCTCGACCGGCATCAGCACGGTGGCGGCCACCTGCCGGCCCACGCTGAGCGCATTGAAACGGGCGTCGACCACCAGCAGCGCCAGCGCGATGCCCACGTAGAGCACCAGCCTGGCGACAGCGGAGGAGCCTTGCTTGAAGAGCGGCGGAGGAGAGTAATCCATTTACCCGAACGCAGGCCGGTGCACGCATGCGAATGCCGCAAACACCGCGCCGCCCGCGGTGCCGCGCCCGGCGGGGGCACGGCGCCGCAGGGCGGCGGGCGTTGCCGGGGCGATCCCCCGGCCGATGCGGCGCCGCGACACCGCCCTGATCCAACGATCCGGCAGCCCGCGCATCGCCACGTGCAGTTCCTGGTGCTTACTCGTAGGAGAAGATGCTGCCCAGCTTGTCCATGCGCTCCAGCGCCATGCCGGAGCCGCGCACCACGCAGGTCAGCGGGTCTTCGGCGACCAGCACCGGCAGGCCGGTTTCCTCGGCCAGCAGGCGATCCAGGTCGCGCAGCAGCGCGCCGCCGCCGGTCAGCATCATGCCGCGCTCGGCGATGTCGGCGCCCAGTTCCGGCGGGGTCTGTTCCAGCGCGATCTTCACCGCCGACACGATCTGGTTCAGCGGATCGGTCAGGGCTTCCAGGATTTCATTGGACGAAACGGTAAAGGCGCGCGGGATGCCCTCGGACAGGTTGCGGCCCTTGACTTCCATCTCGCGGACTTCGGAGCCCGGGAAGGCCGAGCCGATTTCCTTCTTGATCGCTTCGGCGGTCTGCTCGCCGATCAGCATGCCGTAGTTGCGGCGGATGTAGTTGACGATGGCCTCGTCGAACTTGTCGCCGCCGACGCGCACCGAACCCTTGTAGACCATGCCGCCCAGCGAGATGATGCCCACCTCGGTGGTGCCGCCGCCGATGTCCACCACCATCGAGCCCGACGGCTCCGACACCGGCAGGCCGGCGCCGATCGCGGCCGACATCGGCTCCTCGATCAGGTACACCTGGCTGGCACCGGCGCCCAGGGCCGATTCACGGATGGCGCGACGCTCGACCTGGGTCGAGCCGCACGGCACGCAGATGATGATCCGCGGGCTCGGGCGCAGCAGTTTGCTGTCGTGCACCATCTTGATGAATTGCTTGAGCATCTGCTCGGTGACGGTGAAGTCGGCGATCACGCCGTCCTTCATCGGACGGATCGCTTCGATGTTGCCCGGCACCTTGCCCAGCATCTGCTTGGCTTCCTTGCCCACCGCCGTGATCGTCTTCTTGGCGTTGGGACCGCCTTCCTGGCGGATCGCGACGACCGAGGGCTCGTCCAGCACGATGCCCTTGTCGCGCATGTAGATCAGCGTGTTGGCGGTGCCGAGGTCGATCGCCAGGTCGTTGGAGAAGTAGCTGCGGAGAAATCCGAACATCAGGAATCCTGTCTGTGATGGTGTTCGCGGGTAGGCGAAGCGGCCGGCGCCGCGGGCGGCCCGGCCACGAAGTACTTGGGTGTTGAATACGGAACGGTTCTCGGCTTCCCGGCCCGCCCACGCTCCGGCGCGGGGTGCCCGGCCGGGGTGCTGGATTGGAGTCGGGGTCGGCGCCGCCGCCGGCATGCCGCGCGGGCCAGCCCTACGGGAACCTTTGATTAGGCCTCGCGAAAAAGTTCGCGACAATGCGCACGAAAATGTGCAGGCACCGGCGCGTCAGGACCCGTTGAATTCGGGCTGTCGTGGCCGGTGGCAAAGGCCTAATCAGAGGACCCAGGTTCGCCCTTCGGGCACCTTCGGCCGCCAGGCACGGCGGGCCAGCCGGGGAGCGGCCTGCGGCAAAGTGACGAAGGCGTTGCCAAAGGTCGGGAGCACGCAATGATACCTTATAATTCCTGCTGCTTCGGGCGTTTACGGCCTGAAAAACCCTGTAATTCCGACGACTCCGTTGCGCCGTTGCAGCGCTCCGGAGACGCCTTGGCCGACCGCGCGACGTCACCGCCGCACGGCCGGCCGCCGGCCGCTGCCGGCACCTTCCGCATCCGAGCATCCGAACCACCACGCCATGGCCCTCGACCTATCCGACGTCAAGCGCATCGCCCACCTGGCCCGCATCGAAACCAGCGATGCCGAGGCCGAACAGACGCTTGCGCAGCTGAACAACTTTTTCTCGCTGGTCGAGCAGATGCAGGCGGTCGACACCACCGGCATCGAACCGCTGGCGCACCCGCTGTCGGCCGTACGCGACATGGTGCAGCGCCTGCGCGACGACGCGGTCACCGAGAACGACCGCCGCGACGATTACCAGCGTCCCGCCCCGGCCACCGAGAACGGGCTGTACCTGGTGCCCAAGGTCATCGAGTGACCTGCGCCGGCCGCGCGCCTTGCCGAACCTGGCGAATCTCGCAGAACCTTGCCGCCCCGGCCGCCCCAGCCAGTACGCCACCCCGAATGCCAACCCGACTGTCATGCCCTTTTCCGCTGATTCCGTGACCTCCCTGCGCCAGCTCGCCGACGCCCTGGCCGCGCGCACCGTCTCCGCCGAGGAACTCGCGCGCGAGTACCTGTCCCGCATCGAGCAGGCCGCCGCGCTCAACGCCTTTATCCACGTCGACCCCGAGCGCACCCTGGCGCAGGCGCGCGCCGCCGACGAGCGCCGCGCGCGCGGCGAAGCCGCGCCGCTGACCGGCGTGCCGGTCGCGCACAAGGACGTGTTCGTCACCCGCGGCTGGCGCGCCACCGCCGGCTCGAAGATGCTGGACAGCTACGAAAGCCCGTTTGACGCCACCGTGGTCGAGCGCATGGCCGCCGCCGGCATGGTCACGCTGGGCAAGACCAACATGGACGAATTCGCGATGGGCTCGTCCAACGAGAACTCGCATTTCGGGCCGGTGCGCAATCCCTGGGACACCAGCCGCGTGCCCGGCGGTTCGTCGGGCGGCTCGGCCGCGGCCGTCGCCGCGGGCCTGGCGCCCGCCGCCACCGGCACCGACACCGGCGGCTCGATCCGCCAGCCGGCGTCGTTCTCGGGCATCACCGGCATCAAGCCGACCTACGGCCGCGTGTCGCGCTACGGCATGATCGCGTTCGCCTCGTCGCTGGACCAGGGCGGCCCGATGGCGCACTCGGCCGAGGACTGCGCGCTGCTGCTCAACGCCATGGCCGGCTTCGACCCGAAGGACTCGACCAGCATCCCGCCGGAGCAAGGCGGCGTGGAGGAGGACTACACCCGCCTGCTGGGCCAGCCGCGCGCCGGCGCCAGCGCCGAGCGCCCGCTGGCGGGCCTGCGCATCGGCCTGCCGAAGGAGTACTTCGGCAAGGGCCTGTCGGCAGACGTCGAGCAGGCCGTGCGCGCCGCGCTGGCCGAGTATGAAAAGCTGGGCGCCACGCTGGTCGAGGTGACGCTGCCCAAGACCGAGCTGTCGATCCCGGTGTACTACGTGATCGCGCCGGCGGAGGCTTCGTCGAACCTGTCGCGCTTCGACGGCGTGCGCTACGGCCACCGCGCCGCCGAGTACCGCGACCTGCTCGACATGTACAAGAAGACCCGTGCCGAAGGCTTCGGCGCCGAGGTCAAGCGCCGCATCATGGTCGGCACGTACGTGCTGTCGCATGGCTACTACGACGCCTACTACCTGCAGGCGCAGAAGATCCGCCGCATCATCGCCGACGACTTCCAGCGCGCCTTCGCCCAGTGTGACGTGATCATGGGTCCGGTGGCGCCGACGGTGGCCTGGAAGCTGGGCGAGAAGTCCTCGGACCCGGTGCAGATGTACCTGGCCGATATCTTCACGCTGTCGACCAGCCTGGCCGGCCTGCCCGGCATGAGCGTGCCGTGCGGCTTCGGCGATGGCAACATGCCGGTCGGCCTGCAACTGATCGGCAACTACTTCGACGAAGCGCGCCTGCTGCAGACCGCGCATGCGTTCCAGCAGGCGACCGACTGGCACCTGCGCCGCCCCGCCAAGGCCTGACCATGACCCCGACCTTCCTCCGGCTGCTCGCCGCCCTGGTATTCGCCACGCTGGTGGCGGGCTGCATCCAGCTGCCGATCATCGGCAAGCCCACGCCCATCGCCAGCCGCGACATCGACCTGGCCGGCGACTGCCGCCGCACCGAGGAAGACGGCTTCCGCGAGGATGCCCAGTTGCGCGTTTCCGACAACACCGTGCAGCAGCTCTCGTGGAAACTGTGGGTGGGCCGGCGCGGCTCGTGCACCTTCAACCTGGCCGACTTCCGCCAGGTCCAGAAGAGGCCGCATATCGAGCTGCGCGCCAACGACGGCAGCGGCTGCAAGCTGATGGTCTGGCAGGACCCGCGCCGCGTCACGCTGGCGCATGCCAACTGCCAGCAGCGCTGCACGGCCGGCATCTACGAACAGGCCTGGCCCGTGATGTTCGAGCCCGGCAGCGGCGGCTGCGCCGCCACGCGCTGATACCCGCTGATATCGCCACCGCCATGCCGCGCACACCCGCCTTCCGGCCCCGACCCGACACCGCAAGCGCCGTCCGCGCCGCGCGCCGCACTGCGGCAGCGGTGCTGGCGTTCGGCCTGGTTGCATGGTCGGGCGGCGCCGCGGCGCATACACCCGACCTGCCGGCGCCGGCGCTGGTGCAGCCGCCGCTGCTGTCGCCGGCCGGCGCGCTGGCGCCCGGCACGGTGACGCGCCAGGGAGCCGCGCCGGCAACGGCAGCCCCGAGCTCAGCTCCTGTGCCCGCGCAACGCGTGCTGCTGCGCGGCGACGCGGCCACGCCGGCGCTGACCGCCTACTGGTTCGTGCCGCGCGAAGGCGCCTCGCCACGTGCGCTGCCGGTGGTGGTAGCGCTGCATGGCTGCGGCGGCCTGCTGTCCCCGCACGAGCCCATGACCACCGTGGCCGCAGATTACGGCGCCGACGCGTCGGCGCTGCTGCAGCAACGCTACCGCGAATACGCCCAGTGGCTGACCGCGCGCGGCTACGCGGTGCTGATGCCGGACAGCTTCAGCGCCCGTGGCAAGCCTCACGGCACCTGCACCGAGCCGATCGACAACCGCGGCATCGACGACCGCACGCGCCGCGCCGATGCGCTGGCAGCATTGCGCTGGCTGGGCACCCAGCCGGGCGTCGACCCCGCGCGCATCGTGCTGCTGGGCTGGTCCAACGGCGCGCAGGCGGTGCTGGCCACCGTCGACGCCAGCCGTCCGTGGCCGACGGGCACGCCGCAAGTGGAGCGCGCCGTCGCGTTCTACCCCGGCTGCAAGCGCGCGGTGCGCCAGCACGATTACCGGCTGCGCGCGCCCGTGCTGCTGATGATCGGCGGCGCCGACGACTGGACGCCCGCCACGCGCTGCGCCATGCTGCAGTCCGCCGTGCTGGCGCGCCAGCCCAACGCGCGCTTCCGGCTGGAGATCTACCCCGGCGCCCATCACGGCTTTGACGGCACCAGCGAGCTGCACGTCCGCCGCGACGTGCCCGCGAGCAGCAACAGCGCCGGCGGCGTACGCAAGGCGCGCGCGGTTACCGTCGGCGGCGACGCGGTCGCGCGCGCCGCGGCGCTTGCGCAACTCGATTCCTGGCTTGCCAGCCCCGAGCCCTGAGGGCCACAGCCGGACAGACGCCAGACAGACCGAACCCGGGGCGGCCCGCCGCCCCGCCGCAACAGACAGAACGAAAGAACCGAACAGGAATACCGCCATGCAATGGGAAGTGGTGATCGGCCTCGAAACGCACGCGCAGCTTTCGACGGCCTCCAAGATTTTCTCCGGCACCTCGACCGCCTTCGGGGCCGAGGCCAACACGCAAGCCTCGCCGGTGGACCTGGCGCTGCCCGGCGTGCTGCCGGTGCTCAACAAGGGCGCGGTCGAGCGCGCGATCCAGTTCGGCCTGGCAATCGGCGCCACCATCGCGCCGCGCAGCGTCTTCGCGCGCAAGAATTACTTCTACCCTGACCTGCCCAAGGGCTACCAGATCAGCCAGTACGAGATCCCGGTGGTCCAGGGCGGCACCATCACCATCCAGGTCGAAGGCAAGAAGGGCGAATTCTACGAAAAGACCGTCAACCTGACGCGCGCGCACCTGGAAGAAGACGCGGGCAAGTCGCTGCACGAGGACTTTGCCGGCATGACCGGGATCGACCTCAACCGCGCCGGCACGCCGCTGCTCGAGATCGTCACCGAGCCCGACATGCGCAGCGCCGCCGAAGCGGTGGCCTACGCCAAGGCGCTGCATTCGCTGGTAGTGTGGCTGGGCATCTGCGACGGCAACATGCAGGAAGGCAGCTTCCGCTGCGACGCCAACGTATCGGTGCGCCCGTACGGGCAGAAGGAATTCGGCACCCGCCGCGAGATCAAGAACCTGAACTCGTTCCGCTTCCTGCAGCAGGCCATCGAATACGAAGTGCAGTGGCAGATCGCCGAGATCGAGGACGGCCGCAAGATCCAGCAGGCCACCGTGCTGTTCGATCCGGACACCGGCGAAACCCGCGCGATGCGCACCAAGGAAGACGCGCACGACTACCGCTACTTCCCGGATCCGGACCTGATGCCGCTGGAGATCGAACCGGCCTGGATCGAGCGCGTGCGCGATGCCCTGCCCGAGCTGCCGGCCGCGATGCAGGCGCGCTTCGTGTCGCAATACGGCCTGTCAGCGTATGACGCGACCACGCTGACCTCGACCAAGGCATTTGCCGCCTACTACGAGGCCGTGGTTGCCGATGCCGGCACCGCCAACGCCAAGCCCGCCGCCAACTGGCTGATGGGCGACGTGGCGTCGCAGCTGAACCGCGAAGGCATCGCCATCGACGACGCACCGGTCAAGCCGGCGCAGCTGGCCAGGCTGCTGGCGCGCATCGCGGACGGCACGGTATCGAACAACACCGCCAAGAAGGACGTGTTCCCGGCCATGTGGGCGGGCGAGCACGACGGCGATGCCGACGCCATCATCGCCGCCAAGGGCCTGAAGCAGATGTCGGACAGCGGCGAGCTGGAAAAGATCATCGACGACGTGCTGGCGGCCAATGCCAAGTCGGTGGAGGAATTCCGCTCGGGCAAGGAAAAGGCGTTCAACGCGCTGGTCGGCCAGGCGATGAAGGCGACCAAGGGCAAGGCGAATCCGGCGCAGGTGAACGAGCTGCTGAGGAAGAAACTGGGCTGAGAGGCCGCACCTAACCCGATTGTTTGCTCCCTCTCCCGCTTGCGGGAGAGGGAGCCGGCCTTCAGTCAATGAAGGTTTGCGTACTCCGACGCGCCCTTCACATCCCCGCCCTCCCCCTCACCGTCTCCTCCAGCAGCGACCGCAACTTCGCCAGCGCCCCCGGATCTCCGTGTGCCGCCGAGCGCGCGTACCAGATCTTCGCCTGCTCGATATCCCGGTCCACCACGCCAGGCTCGCCGTGCTCATAGAAGCTGCCGACGATGTACTGCGCGCCACCATCCCCCGCACTCGCCGCGCGCCGGTACCACGCAAACGCCTGCGCATAGTCGCGCGGCAAGCCACGCCCGGTGAAGTAATTCGTCGCCAGCTCCATCTGCGCCTGCACGTGCCCGCCTTGCGCCGCGCGCTCATACCAGCGGTTCGCCTCTTCCAGCGATTTCGGCACCAGCTCGCCGCGCTCGTAAAGATCGCCCCAGGTGTATTGCGCATGCGTCATGCCATTGTCGGCCGCCTTGCGCAGCCACACTAATGCCTCTTGTGGCCGCGCGGCAGTGCCCTCGCCACGCAGCAGCATCATCGCGTAGTTGAATTGCGCAAGGCGGTTGCCCTGGCGCGCGGCGCTGGAGAAGCCCTGCAAGGCCTCGTCGAAGCGGCCCAACTCATAGGCGGCAACAGCGTCGCGGGTCTGCGCCTGCGCGGGAGCGGGCGGCTGGGGTGCGGCGGCAGCCGGCGGCAGGCACAGCCATGCGCAGAGGATGCCGGCCAGCACGGCGGCATGCGGGGAACGGGCTTTCGACATGGCGGACTCCGGGCGCGGCGCCTACTTTGCTCCAGTGTAGGAGTCAGCGAAGGCGCCCGGTAGGCCACCAGCTTATCGATACGAATAATCAACCACCATAAAAACATGGATTAATCATTCTTCGCATCGATAAATCATCTGCAAGGATCATATCCATCCCGCGCGGTGCAGCCGGCGCCACAGCAGTCCGCACGCCACCGCCGTCACGCCGATCACCGCCGGATAGGCATAGTGGAATTTCAGCTCCGGCATGAAATTGAAGTTCATCCCGTACAGGCTGAACACGACCGTGGGGATCGCCAGGATTGCACCCCAGCCGGCAAGCCGCTTGACCACCTCGTTCTGGCCCACCGTCACCAGCGCCAGGTTGACCTGCACCGCGGTGGTCAGCATTTCGCGGACCACGTCGAGCGTGCGCACCAGCCGGCTGGCGTGGTCCTCGATGTCGCGAAAGTAAGCGCGCAATTCGCGTGGCACCAGTTGCTCATGCAGCCGGATCAGCTGGCCGCACATGTCCTCTACGGGGCTGACCGCATTGCGCAGGCGCAGCACCTGGCGCTTGACCCGGTACAGGTGCTCGATCGCCCCGCGATCGAACTCGTCGTGGAAGATGCCCTGCTCAAGGTCCTCCAGCGTGTCTTCCAGCCGCGTGACGATCGGCATGTAATGGTCGACCACGAAGTCCATCAGCGCATACAGCACGTAGCCGGGTCCGTTGGACAGGCCCTGCGGATCGCTTTCGCAGCGCTCGCGCACCGGGGTGTAGGCGCTGCTCGCGCCGTGGCGCACCGAGACCACGTAGTTGGGACCGACGAACAGGTGCGTCTCGCCGACCACCACTTCGTCTTCGACCAGCTGCGCCGTGTTGAGCACGACGAAGACCGAATCGCCATAGGCCTCGAGCTTGGGCCGCTGGTGCGCATCGAGCGCGTCTTCCACCGCGAGGTCGTGCAGGCCGAAGGCGAGCTGCACCTGGCGCAGCAGTATCAGGTCGGGCTCATGCAGCCCGAGCCAGACAAAAGTGCCGGGCACGCCAAGCACCGAGGGAATCTCTTCCATGCCGACCGTGCCGAGCCGCTTGCCCTGCCGGTAGGCCACGCAATTGACGATGGCGCCCATGGAACCTCCGCTATCAGATGGCGCAATCGTAACAAGGCTTTGCAAATTGCTACGGCGGCGCGTGCCGGTGCTGCGTGTCACCCATCACTCGGGATTTGATTCGCGAGCCGCCTGAGGCACAACGCGGGCGCGGATGGAACGCACAGGGCACCCATCTCTCTCCGATCTCACGTATCGCGCCAATTGTTACAGTTAGCGAGTAAGAGAACGTTAGAATGTGGCATTTCCACGGTCACCCGGCTATGTCCCAGAAGAAATCGCCACGCTTCGAGCTGCGCAGTGGCAACGTCGACGCCCTCCTTCTCGCCCTCCAGACCGCCGACATGGCTGCGCTGCGGGATGACCTCCTCTCCCGGTTCGAAGCCACTCCCGATTTCTTCTCCAATGACGTGATCGCACTGGACCTGCGCGCGCTCGAGGACGATAGCGAAGTCGCGCTCGGCACGGTGATCGAGACTCTTGCCACGCTCAAGGCACGCGCCATCGGCGTGGTGGCCCGCGCGGGCCAGCGCGAATGGGCCGAGCGCTTCGGCCTGCCGCTGCTCGACAGCCAGAGCCGCCGCGGCAGCGGGGCCGGCGCCGACCGTGCCGCCGAGGCCAAGGCCGCTGCCGAGGCGGAACAGGCTGCCGCACAAGCCGCCGCACAGGCCGCGGCCGAGCAGGCCGCGCGCGAAGAAGCCGCCCGCGCCGCCGCCCAGGCCACCACCGATGCCGCGGTCGCCGCCGCAGTGCGCCAGCACCAGACCCTGCTGATCGACAAGCCGCTGCGCTCGGGCCAGCAGGTCTACGCGCACGGCGACGTGGTGATCCTCGACGTGGTCAGCTATGGCGCCGAGGTCATCGCCGAAGGCAACATCCATATCTATGCCCCGCTGCGCGGCCGCGCGCTGGCGGGAGTCAAGGGCAACACCGCCGCGCGCATCTTCAGCACGTGCATGGAGCCCGAGCTCATTTCCATCGCCGGCATCTACCGCACCGCGGAGCAGACGCTCCCGGCCGATGTGCTCGGCAAGACGGCCCAGGTACGCCTGGCCGAAGAAAAACTGATCCTCGAGGCGCTGCGGCTCAAGTAACCGCACCGGCATCGGGGACCCCAATCAAGCAGCGCAAGCTTCAACCTAATTACTGGACCAAAGAGCCATGGCAAAAATCATCGTTGTGACCTCCGGCAAGGGAGGCGTCGGCAAGACCACCACCAGCGCCAGCTTTGCCGCCGGCCTGGCCCTGCGCGGCCACAAGACTGCCGTGATCGACTTCGACGTCGGCCTGCGCAACCTCGACCTGATCATGGGTTGCGAGCGCCGCGTGGTGTACGACCTGATCAACGTGGTGCAGGGCGAAGCCAACCTGCGCCAGGCGCTGATCAAGGACAAGAAGTGCGAGAACCTGTTCATCCTGCCGGCCTCGCAGACTCGCGACAAGGACGCGCTGACCAAGGAAGGCGTGGAGAAGGTCATCAACGGCCTGATCGAGATGGACTTCGAGTACATCGTGTGCGATTCGCCCGCCGGCATCGAGTCGGGCGCGCTGATGGCGATGTACTTTGCCGATGAGGCACTGATCGTCACCAACCCCGAAGTGTCGTCGGTGCGCGATTCGGACCGCATCCTCGGCATCCTGTCGTCCAAGACTAAGCGCGCCAGCGAGGGCGGCGACCCGATCAAGGAGCACCTGCTGATCACGCGCTACAACCCCAAGCGCGTGCATGGCGGCGAGATGCTGTCGCTGACCGACATCCAGGAAATCCTGCGCATCAAGCTGATCGGCGTGGTGCCTGAATCCGAAGCCGTGCTGCACGCATCGAACCAGGGCACGCCCGCCATCCACCTGGAAGGCAGCGACGTGGCCGACGCCTATGGCGACGTGGTGGACCGCTTCCTCGGCAAGGACAAGCCGATGCGCTTCACCGACTACCAGAAGCCGGGGCTGTTCTCCCGCATCTTCGGCAACAAATAAACGGTCCGGAGGCACATCCCAATGTCGATCCTTTCCTTCCTGCTGGGGGAGAAGAAAAAGTCCGCGTCGGTCGCCAAGGAGCGGCTGCAGATCATCCTCGCCCACGAGCGCACCGGCCATTCCGCCCCCGCCGACTACCTGCCCGCGCTGCAGCGCGAACTGGTGGCGGTGATTTCCAAGTACGTCAAAATCAGCGACCAGGACCTGCGCGTCAGCCTCGAACGCCAGGACAACCTGGAGGTGCTCGAAGTCAAGATCGAGATCCCGCAAGGCTGATCCGGGCCGGCCCGCGCGGCCGGTCCCCATCCGTTCCGCTACAGGCCAGGGCGCAGTGTCTGCGCCCTGGCCTGTCGTCTTTTGCGCACCGCCGTGGCCTCTCAGCCCAGTGCCCAAGCTGCATGGCGGCATTTGCGCGACGCACCAAAACTGGAATATGTAGCGGCCAGACAACGGATTCGCACCAAAATCCTGCTTGAAAGCCGGGCTTGGCGGACATTTGTGTCCTTACTGCTAACGTTTTGTTAAATTTTCGCCGGCGTTTACACGAAACGTAGACCTTCGTCCCTGCCGTGATCCGGCGGAGAACAGTACAAGACAGAAAAGGAGCACCATGAAGAAATCGGCCATCGTCCTCGCAGCCGGCAGCCTGTTGGCGGGTTCGGCATTCGCCCAGTCGTCCGTCACCCTGTACGGTATCGTTGACCAGAGCATCCGCTTCCAGACGAACTCGAGCGCCAACAACGACAACTCGTGGGAACTGACCAACGGCGCAGTGACCAACAGCCGCTGGGGCCTGAAGGGCAGCGAGGCCCTGGGCAACAACCTGAAGGCGATCTTCCAGCTGGAAAACGGCTTCGATCCGGACACCGGCCGTGCCAACCAGGGTGGCCGTCTGTTCGGCCGTCAAGCCTATGTGGGCCTGTCGGGCGACTTCGGCACGATCAAGCTGGGCCGCCAGTACACCGAAGGCTTTAATTTCTTCGGCGACTACGATCCGCTGACCATCGGCAACTACACCAACAACGCCTGGCCGTTCTTCCTGACCAACTTCCGTAACGACAACGTCGTCAGCTACGGCGGCAAGTTCGGCGGCCTGGACGTTGGCGCCAGCTACGGCTTCGGCGAGCAGCCGGGCAGCATGAGCCAGAACCAGTACTGGGGCGCGCGTGCCGCTTACACCTACGGTCCGTTCGGCATCGGCGGCGTGTACCAGGAAGTCCGCAACACCACCGGCCAGAAGCAGCAAATGTGGGGCGCTGCCGGTAAGTACTCGATCGGCCCGGCAAAGATCTTCCTGGGCTACATCGGCGGCCAGGACCGCACCGGCTCGGTCGACGCTTCGCTGAACTTCACCGGCGGCGCGACGCAGAACCCGGTCCCCGCTGGCGGCAACTTCGCGGCTAATCCGCGCAAGGACACCATCGGCTACATCGGCATGACCTACCAGGCCACCCCGGCACTGGCCCTGACCGGCGTGTTCTACGGCGACTACGTCGAGAACGTGAACGGCGTGAACGACAACAACGGCCGCCGCTACACCGGCGTGCTGCTGGCCGAGTACTCGCTGTCCAAGCGCACCCAGGTCTATGGCACCGTGGACTTCAACAAGGTCTCGGGCGGCACCATCACCGAAATGCCGGGCCGCAACAACCAGACCGGCGCCGCCGTCGGTATCCGCCACATCTTCTGAGCGTTACACGATCAGCAGTCGATGGCGAAAGGCACCTCCGGGTGCCTTTTTTCATGGGCGCGCGCCTGCCCTCATGCGGCAGCGCGCTCGATCCGTTCCAGCCGGTAGCCATGCGTGTAGACCGGCGTCAGCCGCAGCGCCCGCGACGCCTGCAGGCCGAGCTTGCTGCGCACGCGCGACACATGGGTATCGATGGTGCGCGACAGCGACGAGATCTCGCGCCCCCAGACCGCGGCGGTGATATGGTCGCGCGTGACGATGCGGCCCTCGTTGCGGAACAACAGCACGGCGAGGTCGAACTCCTTGGGCGTCAGGCAGACAGGATGTCCGTTGCAGGTGGCTGAGCGCATGGCGCAGTCGAAGGCGTATTCGCCCAGCCGCAGCGGGGCGTGCGGCGACTGCACCGCAGGATAGGCGCGCCGCAGCAGGCATTCCACGCGGGCCGAAAGTTCGGCGGGACGCACCGGCTTGACCATATAGTCGTCGGCGCCGGCGGCGAGCGCGCTGATGATGTCCTGCTCGGCATCGCGCCCGCTGAGAAACATCACCGGCACGCGCCGGTCGAGATGCGTGCGCACCCACGCCAGCACCTCGCGCCCGGACAGGTCCGGCATCGACCAGTCGAGCAGCAGCAGGTCGAAGCACGCATTGCGCAGCGCCAGCAGCAGCTTGCGGCTTTCAGTGAAGGTCACGCACTCATGCCCGCCGCCGGCAATGATCCGGCGGATCAGCGCCGCATCGGCGGGCGCGTCTTCCAGCGATGCAATCTTCTTTCCCATGTGTGGTCTCCGGCGACGTTTGCCGGCCAGGGCAGCGCACCATGGCTGCCGGCCGTAGCGGGTCATTTAAGACCGCGCGACCGGCGGGACGAATAGGAAAGACCTCAATTCAGGCTTTCAACAATCTTTTACTTCTTGCCTCGGCACCGTGCCCATAACATGGCATCGCCGCGGCGCCGGGCAACCGGCGCCGATGGCACAACCGCGTCAGCATTTGCGTTTGAGTTCCCGTTTGCATTCCTGCCCGCATTCTTTGCCGGTGGCACGCCCCGGCAGGAGCACGACCGTGAAGATTGCCTCGCTGCAGACCGATCCGACCCTTGCCATCCGCATCGAACAGACCCTGCGCCTGGACGGCCACCAGTGCCGCCGCTACCTGAGCGGCCGCACGCTGCTGGGCGCGCTGCACGCCGAGACGTTCGACCTGCTGATCCTCGATTGCGAAACGCCGGGAATCCCGGCACTGGATGTGCTGGCGTGGGTGCGGCGCTCGCTCGGCCATGACCTGCCGGTGATGCTGACCGGCGGCTCGAACGAAGAGGGCTTTGTCGCGGCCTGCTTTGCGCAGGGCGCCGACAGCTACCTGCCCGCGCCGCTGCGGCTGGGCGAGCTGGGCGCGCGCGCGCAGGCGCTGCTGCGGCGCGTGCGGCCGGCCACGCAGGCCTGCGACGTAGCGCATGGCGCGTTCCGTTTCGCCCCCTCGGAGCGGCGTGCCTGGGTGCATGGCAGGCCGGTGCCGCTGGCGCCCAAGGAGTTCGACCTGGCCGTGCTGCTGTTCCGGAATCTCGGCAGCGTGGTGCCGCGCCAGACCATGGTCGACCAGGTGTGGCGCCACCACGTCGAGCCGACCTCGCGCACGGTGGACAGCCACCTGTCGCGCGTGCGCACCAAGCTGTCGCTGTGGCCGCACAACGGCGTGCGGCTGTCGTCGGTCTATGGGCTGGGAAGCCGGCTCGATACCGCCTGAGCCGGCGGTCGCCGGTCAATCGGCCTTGATGCCGGCTTCCTTGACGATGCGCGCGTTCTCCGCGTACTCCTCGCGGATCGCCTTGGCGAATTGCGCCGCCGTGCCGCCGGTAGGCACTTCGCCGCCCTTGAGCAGGCGCTCGTGGACTTCCGGTTCGGCCAGTGCCTTGTTCAACTCGGCATTCAGGCGATCGATGATCGCCGCGGGGGTCTTGCCCGGCGCGAAGACGCCGAAGGTCGAAGTCAGGTTGGCCTTGGGATAGCCAAGCTCGGCGAGCGTGGGCACCTGCGCCAGGCTATCCAGCCGCCTGGGAGCGCCGACCGCCAGCGCGCGCAGGCGGCCGGCCTGCATATGCTGGGTCAGTGCCGGGCTGGCGTTGGTGCTCATCACCTCGAACTGGCCACCCAGCGCATCGTTCATCTGCTGGCCGGCGCCCTTGTACGGGATCAGCGTGATGTCGGCCTTCGACTTCTGCCTGACCTGTTCCAGCACCACATGGCCGACCGTGCCCAGGCCCGAGGTCGCCCAGCGCACCGAACCCGGCCTGGCGCGGGCCTGGCCGACCATGTCGGCGAAGCCCTTGCCGCTGAAACCGTTGGTGGCGACCACCAGCACCGGCGAGTACATCACGCTCATCACCGGCGCCACGTCCTTCTGCGGGTCGTAGTTGACGTGGCCGACATGCGGGTTCAGCGTCAGCGGGCTGGTCGAGGCGAAGCCGAGCGTATAGCCGTCCGGCGCTGACTTGGCGACGGCGTCGATGCCGATACTGCCGCCGGCGCCGGCCTTGTTCTCGACCACCACGGAGGTGCCCATCTGCGCCGACAGGCGCTCGCCGAGCGCGCGCGCCACGGTGTCGCTGATGCCGCCAGTCGGATAGGCGACGATCAGGCGGATCGGGCGGCTGGGGTAGTTGTCTGCGGCGGCGGCGGGCAGTGCGGCGGCGGCGAGCAGGCCGGCGGCAACGGTGGCTGCCAGCAGGGTCGGGCGGAACAGGAAGGCCATGATGTCGGGAATACCGGGAGAGGGTCTGGGGCGCGCCTTCGCCGGGCAGAGCCGCCGGCCGGCGCGCGACAGCCGCTATCTTAGCCGATCGGTTGCGCGCTCAACGGTGCTCAGCGAACCACTCAGCGCACCAGCGGGCGCTCCGGCACCCAGGAGACAAAGAGTTCATTGGCGCGGTCATAGAGGCGCCAGACCGTGCCGCAGTCGCGGCAGGCAAAGGTCAGCATGCTGAACGGCACGCCCGCGGCGCTCTGGCTGACCAGCGGCGCGGTATTGCGCAGCGCCAGGCAAGCAGGCGGCTCGCGCCGGCGTGGGTCGGCAGCCAGTTCCAGGCAGCGCTCGCAGGCCGGCGTGGCATTGGCCGGCGTCGGGACAGGCTGGGAGCTGACCGGAGTAAGCGGAGTAAGCGGAGGCAGCGGGGGCATGGCGGACTTCATGCTCGCCATGATGCCGCAAAACGCCGGCCGGCAGCAGTCCACCGCAGCAGCGGAAGTGCCCACGCACTCAGCTTGCCGCGCGCTGACCGGGCTCAGCAAGGCCCAGCGCCCCCCGCCGGCGACGGCATGCGCCCCACCCTGCGGCCCCGGCGCACCGGGAAGCCAACCGCGTCAGGCGTGCACGCGCTCGCGCAGGTCCGGCAAGAACACCGTCAGCAGCCCCAGCAGCGGCAGATAGGCACAGTACTCATACACCACGCGGATGCCGTGCGTATCCGCCATTCCGCCCAGCACCGCGGCGCCGATGCCGCCCATGCCGAAGGCAAAGCCGAAGAACAGCCCAGACACCATGCCGACCTTGCCGGGAATCAGTTCCTGCGCGAACACCAGGATCGCCGAGAACGCCGACGCCAGGATAAAGCCGATGATGAAGGTCAGCACCGTGGTCCAGAGCAGGCCCACGTGCGGCAGCAGCAGCGTGAACGGCGCCACGCCCAGGATCGATGCCCAGATCACACGCTTGCGCCCGATGCGGTCGCCGATCGGCCCGCCCAGGATGGTGCCAGCCGCCACCGCGAACAGGAACAGGTGCAGCTGCGCGTTCTGCTGCGCCAGCCCGAAGCGCTCCATCAGGTAGAACGTGTAGTACGAGGTCAGGCTGGCCATGTAGAAGTACTTGGAGAACACCAGCACCATCAGCACCAGCATCGCCCGCACCACCACGCGCGCCGGCACCGCGCTGGCCGCGGCCCCCGCGGCCTTGCGCTTGCGCGCGCCCTGCGCCAGCTGGCGCGAATACCAGCCGCCGATGCGCCACAGCACCACGATGCCCACCAGCGCCGCCAGCGAGAACCACGCCAGGCTGGCCTGCTGGTGCACGATCAGCGCCGCCAGCAGCGGCCCCATGGCGCTGCCGCCGTTGCCGCCGACCTGGAAGATCGATTGCGCCAGCCCGTGCCGGCCGCCCGACGCCATGCGCGCCACGCGCGACGACTCGGGATGGAAGATCGACGAGCCCGTGCCGACCAGCGCCGCCGCAACCAGCAGCACGCCGTAGGTCGGCGCCACTGACAGCAGCAGCAGGCCGCCGAGCGTGAAGGCCATCGCCACCGCCAGCGAATGCGGCTTGGGGTGCTTGTCGGTGTACAGGCCAACCACCGGCTGCAGCAGCGAGGCGGTGACCTGGTACGTCATGGTCAGCAGCCCGATCTGCGTGAAGCTCAGGTTGAAGCCGCCCTTGAGCATCGGGTAGATCGCCAGGATCAACGACTGGATCATGTCGTTGAGGAAGTGGGCGAAGCTGATCGCCGACAGCACGCGGAAGCCGGTGCGTTCGGCCTGTGCCGGCGTGGCGGAGGTACTGGCTGCTGAGGCGCCGGCTGGCGCGGAGTCGATGGTTGTGCTCATTGGCGGCTCTCGACAAACGGAAAACGCCAGCGGGGGCGCTGGCCAGTCAGGACTGTGAGCAGGGATGCTAGCTGGCGCGCACGCGCCTGTCCTGCGAGAATGGGTCCGCAACCTTGGAGAAAAGGACATGCCGCGCGCGCTCCGTGCTTCCGACGACACTGCCCCGCCGGGCGACACCGACAGTAATCCGCCGCGCTACGTCCGCTACGACCGCAGCCCGATGCCGGTCGCCGCGATGGCCGCCGACTACCTGCCCGGCGAAACGACCAGGCCGCACCAGCACCCGCACGCGCAGCTGATCCACGCGGTGCACGGCGTGATGGTGGTGGCCACCGACGAAGGCCAGTGGATCGTGCCGCCCACGCGCGGCATGTGGATGCCGGGCGGCACCATGCACTGGATCCGCATGGTCGGCCACGTGCAGATGCGCACCGCTTATATCCGCCCGGATGCCGCGCCGGGCCTGCCGCAGCGCTGCACCGTGCTCGGCATCTCGCCGCTGCTGCGCGAGCTGATCCTGGCCGCGATCGACATCCCCCTGCCCTATGAACCGGATACACGCGATGCGCGCCTGATGCGCCTGCTGCTCGATGAAGTCCTGCTGGTGCCATCGCTGCCGCTGCACCTGCCGCGCCCGGCGGACGCGGGCCTGCGGCAGATCTGCGATGCGATCGTGGATACGCCCGACACCGCGCTGACACTGGCGGACTGGGGTGCAAAGCTGGGTGTGGATCCCAAGACCATCCAGCGCCGCTTTGCGCGCGAAACCGGCATGACCTTCGGGCAATGGCGCCAGCAGGCGCGGCTGCTGGCGGCGCTGGAAAAGCTCGCGGCCGGCAGCAAGGTGGTCGACGTGGCGCTGGATCTGGGCTACGACAGCCCCAGCGCGTTCGCGACAATGTTCAGGCGGCAGTTCGGCGTGCCGCCGAGCGCATTCTTCCGGTAGGCGTTTGCTTTCTCCGCTCAACGCCCCAGATAACGCTCCACCAGCCGCGTCCAGTACGCCGCCCCCACCGTCAGGTTCTCGTCGTTGAAGTCATACCCCGCGTTGTGCAACAGCGGCTGGTTGGCCCCGTTGCCCAGCCGCACGAAGCAGCCCGGACGCTGCTGCAGGTAATACGCAAAGTCCTCGCTGCCGGTGATGCGCGCGGCCTGCGATACCACCTTGTCGGCGCCGACCAGTTCCTGCGCCACCTGGCGCGCGAACTCGGTCTCGCGCTCGCTGTTCACCAGCACCGGATAGCCGCGCACGTAGTCGACCTCCGCCACCGCGCCATAGCCCTCGGCCTGCGAGATCGCCAGCTGGCGGATGCGGTTTTCCAGCGACGCGCGCACATCGGGGCTGAAAGAACGCACGCTGATCTCCATGCGCGCGCTGTCCGGGATCACATTGGGTGCGTGCCCGGCGTGCAGCGTGCCGATGCTCACCACCGCGGCCTCGTTCGGGTCCACGAAGCGCGACACTACCGATTGCAGCGCCATCACCAGGCTGCCGGCCACCAGGATCGGATCGACCGACTGGTGCGGACGCGCTGCGTGGCCGCCCTTGCCGCGGATGGTGATGGTGACGGTGTCGCACGCCGCCATGAACGGGCCCGAGCGGAACAGGAAGTTGCCCTGCTCCACGCCCGGATGGTTGTGCAGGCCGAAGATCGCGTCGCACGGGAAGCGTTCGAACAGCCCGTCGGCCAGCATGCGCTCGGCGCCACCGCCCGCGCCGATTTCCTCGGCCGGCTGGAAGATCAGGTGGACAGTGCCGTCGAAGTTGCGCGTACGCGCCAGCTGCCGTGCCGCGCCGAGCAGGATCGCGGTGTGGCCGTCGTGGCCGCAGGCATGCATGCGGCCTGCATTGGCGCTCGCGTAAGGCAGCCCCGTGCGCTCGTGGATCGGCAGCGCGTCCATGTCGGCGCGAATACCGATGCTGCGCCTGCCCTCGCCACATTTCAGCGTCCCGACCACGCCGGTCCCGCCCACGCCACGCGTGACCGCGAAGCCCCACGCATCCAGCAGGCTGGCGACCAGCCCGGAGGTGCGGACCTCGTCAAAAGCAAGTTCGGGATTCTGGTGGATGTTGCGCCGGATCGCCTCGAGCTCGGCGCGGCTCTCCAGGGTGTCGGCCAGCCCGCAGTAGCGGCGCTTGAGTGTGGTACCGAGGTAGGACTCGATCTCGGGGGCGTGCTCTGACATGACGTTTGCTCTCTGGCGAAACCTGTATAACCAGTATTTCACGCAGAAAACGCAAGCGAAATGCCAAGTGTGCGATTTCCTGTAAATCGATGCGATCCGGGCGTTTTCGACACCGGAACCGTTGCGCGCACGGCACGCTTTGTATGGAAACCCAACGCTTTGTGTGAAAGCGTTTCGACGGGGAACCATCGAAACGCGCGCTTTTTACCTGCGTTGCAGCATCGCGCAACGCGCGGCGGCATCACCTTGCCGGGTGACGCCGCGCCCTGCCCGGCTTGCGCCGGGACTGCGATCAGCGCTCGCCGTAGGCGACCACGCGCTGGCTCTGCACACCGAGCCCTTCCACGCCCAGGCGCATCGTGTCGCCCGCCTTCAGGAAGCGCGGCGGCTTGAAGCCCATGCCTACGCCCGGCGGCGTGCCGGTCGCGATCAGGTCGCCTGGCAGCAGTGTCATGAAGCGGCTGACATAGCTGACCACCGTCGCCACGTCGAAGACCATGGTCGCGGTGCTGCCCCGCTGCACGCGCTCGCCGTTGACCTCCAGCCACAGGCCCAGCGCCTGCGGGTCAGCCACTTCATCGCGCGTCACCAGCCACGGGCCGGCCGGGCAGAAGGTGTCGCAGCCCTTGCCCTTGTCCCAGGTGCCGCCGCGCTCGATCTGGAACTCGCGCTCGGACACGTCATTGACCACGCAGTAGCCGGCCACGTGGTTCAGCGCCTCCTCGCGCGAGACATTGCGCGCGACGGTGCCGATGACCACGCCGAGCTCGACCTCCCAGTCGGACTTCTCCGAGCCCAACGGCAGCATCACGTCGTCGTTCGGGCCGTTCAGCGAGCTGTTGGCCTTCAGGAACACGATCGGCTCGGCCGGCAACGGCATGCCGGCCTCGGCGGCGTGATCGGCATAGTTCAGGCCAATCGCCACAATCTTGCCGATGCCTGTCCATGGCACGCCGAAGCGCATAGCATCGGGCTCGCCTTCGACCACAGGAAGGGATGCCACATCCACTTGCGCCAGCCGCGCCAGCGCCGCGGGCGCCAGCTCGCCCGGGCCGATCTCGCCCACCACGCCGCTCAGGTCGCGCACGCGGCCCTCCGCATCGATCACGCCCGGGCGCTCGGCGCCGGGATTGCCTACTCGAACCAGTTTCATTGTCGTTGTCTTCCTTGGGGATTGTTCAGGCGGACTGCTTCAGGCCGGCGTCGCGCGCGCCGGCTTCGGCCAGCGAAGCCGCCACCACCGCGAGTACCTCGGTCGCGGTGTTTTCGGAATGCCGGCGCAGCACCTGCGCCAGGCGCGGCCTGCCGGGCTCGCGCAGCGCGGCCATGATTTCTTCATGTTCCTCATGCGACTCCTGCCAGCGCAGGGTGTCGGCATTGGCGGCGCCGCGCGCGCGGTGGACCTTGCTCATCAGCGTGGCGTAGACGCCGGCCAGCACCGGGTTGGCGGCGCCGTCGATGATCAGCTGGTGGATTTCCTGGTTGATGCGGAAATAGTCGGTGCGCCGCCCCGCGGCATGTGCGTCGATCATGGCCTGGTGGCGCCGCTCCAGCTTCGCCATGGCGGCGTCGCCCAGCCGCCGCGCCGCCAGTTCGCCGGCCAGTGCCTCGAGCCCGTGCAGGGTCTCGAAGGTAGCGCGCAACTCCTCCAGGTCGAGCGGCGCCACGCGGTAGCCGATGTATTGCCGGTGCAGCACCAGTCCCTCGGAGACCAGCACCTTGAGCGCCTCGCGCAGCGGCGTCTTGGAGACGTCGAAGGTTTCGCAGAAGGCGCGTTCGTCGATGCGGGCGCCGGGCGGCAACTCGCCCTCTTCGATCATGGTGCGCAGCCGGGCAGCGATGCCGGCGGACATGCCGAGGGTGCGCAGGCGCGTAGTTGGGGAAAGCGTTTGTGTCACAGACGTCACCAGATTGGGGAAATGCACCACGAGAAGGCTATCACATCCCAAAATTGTGCATCCGCAACATCGTAAAATCAATAACTTACGAGCGTTGTAATTACAGATTACGTATCTTATACTCCGGCCTGTTGCGCGACACCCATTAAAACCGCCCACCCAAAGGACCGAGACAAGGAGACGCCGCCATGCAAACGACAAGCCAGGCGACAGTGTTGACGGAGGCCAAGACCTCCGTGCGCTGGAAGATTTTTTTGATGATGCTGTTCCTCATCGCGATCAACTACATCGATCGCGCCTCGCTCTCGGTGGCCATGCCGCTGATCGCGAAGGAGTTCGACCTTAGTCCCACCATGCAGGGCCTGATCCTCAGTTCGTTCTTCTGGACCTACGCCCTGATGCAGGTGCCGGGCGGCATGCTGGCCGACAAGTACAAGCCGCGCATCGTGATCGCCTGCGCCACCGTGTTCTGGGGTCTCGCTCAGACCATCGCGGCGTTCACCACCAATGCCACCTCGCTGATGCTGACCCGGCTTGGCCTGGGCGCTGCCGAAGCGCCGATCTACCCGGCCGGCGGCAAGCTCAACGCGATCTGGATGACGCAGAACGAACGCGGCCGCGGCGCCACGCTGCTGGACGGCGGCGCGCCGCTGGGCGCGGCCCTCGGCGCGATCATCATCACGTGGCTGATCGCCTCGCTGGGCTCGTGGCGCCTGGCCTTTATCGTCGCCGGCGTGGGCACCGTGCTGGCCGGCTTCATGGCCTGGTACTACGTGCGCAATTCCCCGCGCGAGCACCGCGGCGTAAACGAGATGGAAGCGCGCTATATCGAAGAAGCGCAGGCCAACGAGCACCGCGCCGAGCCGGCCAACCTGTCGGGCCGCTCCATGGATTTCTTCAAGTACCGCTCGGTGTGGTGCATGGCCGCTGGCTGGATGTGCTTCAACACCGTGTTCTACGGCCTGCTGACGTGGATGCCCAACTACCTGAACAAGGTGCACGGCTTCGACATCAAGCAGATGGGCGGCGCCAGCTTCATCATCTTCTTCAGCGGCTTTATCGGCGAACTGATCGGCGGCTGGATCGCCGACAAGTGGAAAGAGGCGGGCGGCCGTCCCAACGTGGTGATGCGCACGCTGTTCGGCATTGCCGCGGTCGTTGCCACGGCGTCGATCTTCTCGGTGGCCTATGTCAGCGACCCGATCATCGTGGTGGTGCTGCTGTCGTCCACGCTGTTCTTCCTGCGCTGGTGCGGCCTGTTCTGGTGTGTCCCGTCGATGCTCGGCACGCGCAACAAGGTCGGCTTCCTGGGCGGCGTGATGAACCTGGGCGGCAATATCGGCGGCATCACCGTGCCCATCATCGTCGGCATGATCGTGCAGTTCACCGGCTCGTACTTCCTGGCGCTGATGTTCTTCGCCGCCGCTGGCGTGGGACTGCTGCTGGCCTCGACCGCCATCGACTACGAGACCAAGATTCCGGTCTGATCCTCGCGGATCGCCGCGATCACCGAATTCCAAGACGAACAGGGGGCCGGCAACGTCCCGGCCCCGCATCCACTCCTGAGACCACAACATGACCAAGCAAATCCGACTCGGCATGCTCACGCCGTCTTCCAACACGGCGCTCGAGCCCATCACCAGCGCGATGGTTGCCGGCCTGCCCAACGTCAGCGCGCATTTCTCGCGCTTCACCGTGACCGAGATCTCGCTGCGCGACCAGGCGCTGGGGCAGTTCAACCTCGACAAGATCCTGGCAGCCGCCAGCCTGCTGGCCGATGCGCGCGTCGACGTCATCGCCTGGAACGGCACCTCGTCCGGCTGGCTCGGCTTTGACAAGGATGAAGCGTTGTGCAGGCAGATCACCGAGGCGACCGGCATCCCGGCCACCACCTCGGTGCTGGCGCTCAACGAGATCCTGGAAAAGACCGGCGCGCGCAACTTTGGCCTGGCCACGCCGTACCTGGACGACGTGCAGCAGCGCATCATCGCCAACTACGAACGCAGCGGCTTTCACTGCGTGGCGGAAAGCCACCTCGACCTGCACGTCAATTACAGCTTTGCCGAAGTCGAAGCGGACACCATCCGCGAGATGGTGCGCGGCCTCGCGCAGCACGGGCCGCAGGCGATCACCACGTTCTGCACCAACCTGCGTGCGGCG
The DNA here is from genome assembly GCF_017815025.1 of Cupriavidus phytohabitans. Taxonomy (NCBI): domain Bacteria; kingdom Pseudomonadati; phylum Pseudomonadota; class Betaproteobacteria; order Burkholderiales; family Burkholderiaceae; genus Cupriavidus; species Cupriavidus phytohabitans. The sequence goes on along the minus strand of NZ_JAGIQB010000025.1, from coordinate 28,095 downwards.
CACCTGGCCGAGGAGCTTGAAGCCGAGACGGGAATTCCGCTGTACGACACCATTTCGACGGTGGTGTGGAAATCGCTGCGCCTGTGCGGCGTGGATACACGCGAGCTGAAAGGGTGGGGGCGGTTGTTCCGCGAAGTGGAGTAGGTTTGCTGCAGGTTTGCCCCTCTCCCGCACGCGGGAGAGGGGCAAACCATCGCACGGCGAGACGCTGTGCAAATCTGCAATCGCCCTCCGCACGCCCGCGCATTGCCGCACCGAGCCCGCGATCCTAGACTGCCCACACGGCCCCACAACGGCGTGGCGGCCAGCCAACCCCAAACAGGATCGCGATGAAGCTCTACTACTCCCCAGGTGCATGCTCGATGTCCGTCCACATCGCGCTGCGCGAAGCCGGCCTGCCTGTCACGCTGGCCCGTGTCGACCTCCAGCACCACAAGCTGGCGCAGCCCGAGAATGGCAGCGACGACTACTACGCCATCAACCCGCGCGGCTACGTGCCGCTGCTGCAACTGGACGACGGCTCACGCCATACCGAAGTGGCGTCGTTGCTGCAGTACATTGCCGATCTGGTGCCGGAACGCAACCTGCTGCCGGCCGCCGGCACGCGCGAACGGCTGGAAGCCACCGGCTGGCTGACGCTGGTTTCCACCGAACTGCACAAGGTGTTCAGCCCGTGGCTGTGGCACAAAGAAACCGCGCCAAGCACGCAGCAGGAATGCAAGGCCAGGCTGCAGGCGCGCTTCGCCGAGCTTGACCGCCACCTGCAAACCCGCCAATACCTGATGGGTGACCGCTACACCGTGGCTGATGCGTACTGCTTCACCATCCTGGGCTGGGCGCGCATGCTGATGATGCCGCTGAGCGCATACCCGTCGCTGCAGCAATACCTGTCGCGCGTGGCCGCACGGCCCGCGGTGCAGGACGCGATGCGCGCGGAAGGGCTGGTGCGCGACTGAGCCGACCGGGGCAGGGCGCTGCTCAGCGCTGCGCGCCGAGCAGCGATTCGATCTTCGCCACCAGTTCCTTGTCGTCCGGTCTGGTGCGGCTGTCGTAGCTGGCCACCACCTTGCCGTCGCGGCCGATCAGGTATTTGTAGAAGTTCCACTTGGGCGCGGTGCCGGTCTGCCTGGCCAGCAGCGCGTACATCGGATTGGCGTCGCTGCCGCGCACGTGCGACTTGCCCAGCATCGGGAACTTGACGCCGTAGGTGTTGTAGCAGAAGTCCGCGATCTGCTTCTCCGAGCCCGGCTCCTGCGAGAAATCGTTGGACGGGAATCCAAGCACCACCAGGCCGCGCGCATTGTATTTGGCGTGCAGCGCCTCGAGCCCTTCATATTGCGGCGTGAAGCCGCAATAGCTGGCCGTGTTGACCACCAGCACCACCTTGCCGGCGTACTGGCACAGGTTCTGCGGCGCTTCGTCCTGCAGGCGCGGGAAGGTGAAGTTGAGCGATGCGGGGCAAGTGCCGGCCGGCGCCGTGGCAGCGGGCGCTGCGGGCTTGTCGGCGGCGCGGGCAGGCGAGGGCAGCAGTGCCGACGCGGCAAACGCGACGGCAGCGAAGGCGAGGGGATGGACAGTCAGGGAACGACGGAACATGGCGACGGGCTCCAGGGATCGGCTCGCTGTATCGGGTACGCGTAGTCTACGCCGATGACGTGCCCGCTGCCGCCCGCCGCTTCAGTCCATCGCCAGCGTGGCCGCGTGCTCGGTGACGCTGCCGCGCAACTCCAGGTCCGGCATGCTGCGCACGACCAGCAGCGCCAGCACCGACGCGACCGCACCGACGGCAAAGATCAGGTGGAAACCCGACTCGACGCCGCCAGCCAGCACCTGCCGCACCGCCGGCGACAGCTGCGCCAGTGCCTCGCTGCCATGGCGCAGCGCGCCCAGGTCGAGCGCCTGCGTCACGCCCGAAGCCGCCAGCGCATGGCGGAATTCCAGCGTCAGCAGCGTGCCCGCCAGCGCCCCGCCCAGCGCGCTGCCGAGCGAGCGCAGCACCAGCAGCGCGCCAGTGCCGGCGCCGGTATCGCGGCGCTCCAGCACGTTCTGCACGCTCATCAGCGTGGCCACCATGGTGATGCCCAGGCCAACGCCGGCCAGCGTCATCGCCATCAGCACAACAGCCAGCGGCACCGCCGGCGTCACGAGGGCCAGCACGATCAAGCCGAGCGCACCGGCGACATAGCCCGCCGTCAGGATGCCGCGCATGCGGCCCACGCGCGGCGCGACCCAGGCCACGATAAAGTTGCCCGCCACCGTCGCCACCAGGAACGGCATCACCAGCAGGCCGGAGGTCGAGGCATCGGCGCCGCGCACCAGCTGGAAGTGCAGCGGCAGCGCAAAGATGCACAGGAAGATATTGAGCGCCGACAGCGCCGATGCCGCCACGCCCATCACATAGGCGCGGTTGCCGAACAGCCGCGGCGGCAGCATCGGGTCGGCGGCACGGCGCTCCTGCCACGCCAGCAGCGCCACCGCCACGGCCGCGGCGACGAGCAGTGCAGCCAGCTCCGGCGACAGCCAGTCATAGACATCGCCACCCCAGCTCATCGCCAGCAGGAAAGCGACGATGGCCACCGCCAGCAGCAGCGCGCCCAGCCAGTCGACACGCGCGCGACCGCCGCGCGACGGCAGCACCGCCAGGCCGCGATAGCACATCACCATCGCCAGCAGGCCCAGCGGCACGTTGACCCAGAACAGCCAGCGCCACGACATGTGGTCCGACACCCAGCCGCCCACCAGCGGCCCCGCGATCGACGCCACCGCCCACACCGTGGCCAGGTAGCCCTGGTAGCGCCCGCGCTGGCGCGGCGCCACCACGTCGGCGATGGCCGCCTGCGCCAGCGACATCAGCCCGCCTCCGCCCACGCCCTGCAGCGCGCGGAACAGGATCAGCTGCCCCAGCGTCTGCGCCAGCGCGCACGCCACCGAGGCGCCGATGAACAGCGTGATCGCCACCATCAGCAGGCGGCGCCGCCCGAAGCTGTCGGAAAGCTTGCCGTACAGCGGCGTGGTCACCGTCGACACGATCAGGTACGCGGTCACGATCCACGACAGGTGGCCAAACCCGTTCAGGTCATTGGCGATGGCCGGCACCGCCGGGATCACCACGGTCTGGTCCAGCGCCGCCAGCAGGATGCACAGCACGATGCCGCCAATCACACGCATGATGGCGCGATGGTCCTGGAGGGGCGTTGGGATGGCTTGGGCGGCGGATGCGGACGACGACATTGCAGACACGGGTACGCGGCAATGTGCCGCGAGGCAAACATAGGAGAAGGGGAATTGGCGGCCGGAAGGTCCGCCAGGAACGGCAGGAAGCCGCAGCGGAGTGACCGTAATTCAGTAACCGCATAATTATATGCGGTAAGCGCATATCGCGCTGAGCGGAGACTACGGGGTGTCGTCAAACCCCTGCGGCTTTCTCCCCTCTCCCGCCCGCGGGAGAAGGGCCGGGGGAGAGGGCCGGCGCGTCAATTCGCCACGGGGCCCATCAATGCCTTAATGCCCACCCCCATGGATGTAATGCTCCAGCTGCTCGATGATGAACTGCTGCTCGGAGATGATGTCCTTCACCAGGTCACCGATCGACAGCATGCCGACCAGCTCATCGTTCTCCATCACCGGCAGGTGGCGCAGTCGGTGCTTGGTCATCAGCGCCATGCATTCGTCGGTGCTCTGGCCGGCGCTGACGTAGATCACCGAGGTGGTCATGATGTCGCGCACCAGCGTCTCGCGCGAGGTGCGCTGCATCAGGATCACCTTGCGTGCATAGTCGCGCTCGCTCAGGATGCCCATGATGGCCCCGTGCTCGATCACCAGCAGGGCCCCGATACCTTTCTCGGCCATCAGCTGCAGCGCGGCATAGACCGTCGCCGTCGGCGGGATGCTGTAGATGGCCTGAGTCGGCTTGGATTCCAGAACCTGGCGTGCAGTTTTCATCACCAACTCCTCTTCCGTCGAGAAATCATGCGGCTGGCGCTACCTGCCTTGCGGCCAATGGAAACAGAGTAGCAAAGGAATGCGCCGGCTTACAGGGTGACTTACACGAATCTTTGTAAGCAATGTTGTGGTGCAACCACGGCTGCCGGCGCCCCGCTCACTCGGTCATGAGGCGCACCTTGACCTTCTTGCCCTTGACCTTGCCCGCATTGAGCCGCTTCACCGCCTCGCGGCCGATGCTGCGCTCCACCGCGATATAGGTCGACATCTCCAGCACATTGATCTTGCCGATCTGCTCCTTGGTGAAGCCGGCCTCGCCGGTCAGCGCGCCCAGGATGTCGCCGGGGCGGATCTTCTCCTTGCGCCCGCCCAGCATCTGCAGCGTCACCATCGGCGGCAGCAGCCGCTCGTTGCTCGCGGGTGTCAGCTCGGCCAGCGCATGCCATTCGAACTCGCCGCCGTGGTGCTGTTCGAGGTTACCCACGCGCCCCATCTCGTCCATGCTGACCAGGCTGAACGCCCAGCCCTCCTGGTCCGCGCGGCCGGTGCGGCCGATGCGGTGCACGTGCACCTCGGGGTCGGGCGTGATCTCGACATTGATCACCGCTTCCAGCTGCGCGATATCGAGCCCGCGCGCGGCCACGTCGGTGGCAACCAGCACCGAGCAGCTGCGGTTGGCAAACTGCACCAGCACCTGGTCGCGATCCCGCTGCTCCAGGTCGCCATGCAGGGCCAGCGCCTGGTAGCCCTGCGCGCGCAGCAGCTCCACCAGTTCGCGGCAGCGCGCCTTGGTATTGCAGAACGCCAGCGTGCTGGCCGGGCGGAAATGGTCGAGCAGCCGCCCCACCGCGCCCAGGCGCTCGCCTTCCTCCACTTCATAGAAGCGCTGGCGGATGGTGGCGTTGTCATGCGTCGCTTCCAGCTTCAGCGACTGCGGCTTGCGCAGGAATTTGTGGGCAAGCTTGTCGATGCCTTCGGGATACGTTGCCGAGAACAGCAGCGTCTGGCGCTCCTTCGGGCAGCGGCTGGCGATGTAGGCGATATCGTCGAAAAAACCCATGTCGAGCATGCGGTCGGCTTCGTCAAGCACCAGCGTGTTGATCGCCGCCAGGTCCAGGCTGCCGCGATCGATATGATCAAGAATGCGGCCCGGCGTGCCCACCACGATATGCGCGCCATGAATAAGACTGTCCACCTGCGGGCGCATCGGCGAGCCGCCGCACAGCGACAGCACCTTGATGTTTTCTTCGGCGCGCGCGAGGCGGCGGATTTCCTGCGTGACCTGGTCGGCCAGTTCGCGCGTCGGGCACAGCACCATGGCCTGCACGTCGAAGCGGCGCGGATCGAGCCGGTTCAGCAGCGCCAGCGCGAACGCCGCAGTCTTGCCGCTGCCGGTCTTGGCCTGCGCGACCAGGTCCTGGCCGGCCAACGTGATTGGCAGGCTGGCCGCCTGGATCGGCGTCATCTCGTCATAGCCGAGCTGCGCCAGCGTGGCGAGCATGGCGGGCGACAGTGGGAGCGTGGAAAAAGCGGGGCCGGCTTGCGGCTGGGCGGGGGTCGAGTTCATGCGGGATTATAGCGATCCGGCGTCAGCCATCCGCATCGGCGGGCGGCGTCCAGCCAAGCCGCTCCAGCAACGCCTGCGCGGCGGCCGGCGCGCGTTCCTTGGCGCCGTTGATGAAGAAGACAAAGACCTCGCGCTTGCGTGCGGCCGGCTTGCGGTCTTCGAGCACCGGCAGGTCGGCCGGCTGCGCGCCCTGCGCCCATGACTGCGCGCGTTCGGCCCATTCGTCGAGCGCCTTGGGACCATAGCCGGTCTTCAGCTTCTCGCTGCTTTCCATCAGGCGCGCATAGACAAAATCCGCGGTCAGGTCCGCCATCGACGGGAATTTCGGCGAATCGGTGAACACCGTGGCGGCCTTGTACTTGCGTGCGAGCTTCAGGTAGTCCGGCGACATGAAGCTGTCATGCCGCACCTCCAGCACGTGACGCAGTTTCACGCCTTCGACGGACGCCGGCAGCAATTGCAGGAAGCCCTCGAAATCCTCCGCATCGAACTGCTTGGTCGGCGCGAACTGCCATACCAATGGACCGAGCTTGCGGCCCAGTTCGGCAATGCCGCTGTCGATAAAGCGTCCGATCGATTCGGCCGATTCCGCCAGCACGCGCCGGTTGGTGGCAAAGCGCGACGCCTTCACCGCGAACACGAAATCGTCCGGCGTTTCGCCACTTGATAAACGACGAACGCTTCTGCGTGCCGTGATAAGTGCTGTTGATTTCGATCGCGCTGAGGTGCCGGCTGGCGTAGGCCAGTTCGCGCGATTGCGGCAGCCTGGCCGGATAGAAGTTGTCGCGCCAGGGTGCGAAATTCCAGCCGCCGATGCCGACCCGGAACAGGCCGCCGGCCTTGCGCCGCGCCGCTGGCGCCGCTGTGGGCGCAGACGCAGGCTTTGGTGACGGCTCAGGTGCGGACTTGGCCGCGGTGCGTGCTGCCATGGCGCGATCTCCCGGGACGCGAGAATCCAAGTCTAGCGGGAAACCGCGGCCAGCGGGGCGCCAGGCCGAACCGGGGCAGGGCACCAGAAACGAAGAAGCCGGAGGCAGGCTTGCGCCCGCTTCCGGCTGGTCCCCCGCTAAACGACCGCTAACCTGGTCCGCTTAGAACGACAGGTTCTGGATCACGTCGGCGGTATTCACATCGACCTGCTGCGTCACCACCGCACCGCTGTTGCTGGTGGCCTGCACGCTGTACTTGCCGCCCGCGGCGCCGTCAGGCTGCAGCGGGATCGGCAGCGAAGCCTGGTAGGTGCCGATCACGGGCGCGGCCACCGGCAGCGCCGGCTCGGTCGCGAACAGGCTGTAGGCACCGGTATCGGTGGCCGCGGCGGTCGCCGCGATCTCGAAGGTGCCGCCATTGACCAGTTGCAGCGCGCGCAGCGTCGCTTCGGCCGAAGCCGGCGTAACCGTGCCGGAGACGCGGCGGTACGCGGAAGTCGGCAACGTCATCGGCGATGCCGAATTCGAGATCGCCGTGCTGCCGCCAGCCACCACCGGCACGCTACGCACGATGCCCGTGCCGCGGCCATTGGCGGCGCCCGGCACCACCACCACGTCGACCGCGCCGGCGGTGCTGCTCTGCTCGATCGGCGACAGCGTGAAGTTGCCGTTGGCATCGGCCACCGTGGCCTTCACCACCACGCCGTTGCGCTCGGCATAGACGCGCGCGCCAGGGGCAGAGGCCACCACGCCGGTGACCGCGCCGCTGACCACCGTCGGGATCGCCGTCACCACCGGCTTCAGGCCATAGGTGCCGTTACCGCGCGTGACCACCGACTTGCAGGCGTCGAAGTCCAGCACCAGGTCGGTCAGCGTGCCGGACGCGACCGTGAACGGACGGTTGATCTTGATGCCGGACTGCACCGCGCTCGGCGTGTCCAGCGACTGCTCGGTGCCGCCGGTAGGCACCACCGAGTTGGCCAGCGCGCCCGAACCGCCCCCGCGGTTCGCATCGAGCACCAGCCGTACCTGTTGATAGTTGCCGGCCGGCAGCACGGTCTGGCCCAGCGTGGTCAGCACGCCGTTGGTCAGCGACAGCAGGTCGATCTTGCGTGCGGGCACCACATCGATATCGACCCAGCCGCCGGCGCCCGGATCGGCGTTGGCGCTGCTGTGCACGCGCACCTTGTTGACGGTCACAAAGACATTGTCATAGCCGCAGGCGGGCGCATCGGTCATCGAGACCTTCAGCGTTCCCTGGCCACCGGAATCATCTCCACCGCCGCCGCCGCAGGCTGCCAGCGCGAGCGCGCCGCTCAGCGCCAGGATGCGCAGCGGCGTGGATGTATGAGAAAGGTTCAGCACGGCGTCTCTCCGCTTGTTGTTGTGGGGTTGACCGGAGAATATGTTGCGAAACGCATAACCGGTGTAAGCCTTTGTAAAGCGTTGTAAAGAAGCTTCGCCTTCAACACCCTGACAGCCATGCCTTCAACACCCTGACGACGCTCCGATCACACAGCAAACTGGCAGGTTGCGTCGTCAACTTCGGCGAATTCCCGAACATCTCGCGTTCCGCTCTCAAGTCGGCAAGGGGCGCACCCGTATACAGCGGGGTGGAAATCCCACGAGACAACTGCCCCCCACGATTCCCTACAAAGGAACTCCCCAGATGTTCACTACTCTCCGCGCCCGGATCATGGCCCTGTGCGTGGCCATTGTCGTGGCCGCGCTCGCCATCAATACCGCGCTGAACCAGTTAGTCGCCAGCCGCTATAACGAAGACGCCATCGATAGCAGCCTGGCCGCCGTGCAGAGCGGGCATAGCAGCGCCATCGCCGAGTGGGTGGCGTCGCACAGCCAGATGATCGATTCGCTGCAGGACGCCGCGCTGCAGCCCGAACCCGACGCTGCGCTCAGGCAGATCGCCGACGCCGGCCGCTTTGCCAATGTCTACGTGGGCTATGCCGACAAGACTGCCAAATTTTCCAAGCCGGAAGGCATCCCGCCCGACTACGATCCCACCGGCCGTCCGTGGTACAAGCAGGCCGCCGCGGCAGGCAAGCCGGTGGTCACGCCGCCCTATGTCGATGCCGGCACCGGCAAGCTGGTGGTGGCGTTCGCCGTGCCGGTGATCCGCGACGGCGGCGTCAAGGCCGTGGTCTCGGGCGACGTCGCCATGGACACCGTGATCGCCAACGTCAAGGCGATCCATCCCACGCCGGCGAGCTTCGGCATGCTGGTCGCCAAATCCGGCGAAATCGTCGCGCATACCGACGGCAAGCTGACACTCAAGCCCGTCACCGATCTCGTTCCCGCGCTGACCGCCGACAAGCTCGGCGCGCTCGCCGGCGCGAAGCCCCCGCTGCAGGTCGACATCGGCGGCAGCGCCAAGCTGCTCGGCGCGCGCGCCATCCCCGGCACCGACTGGATGCTCATCGTCGCGCTCGACCAGGCCGAGGCCACGGCCGGCATGCGCTCGGTGCTGATCGCCTCGGTGATCGCGCTGGTTCTGATCGCGGGCGTTGCCGCCATCGTGGTATGGGGCGTGGCGACCATGTCGCTGCGCGGCCTCGGCACCGTGCGCGACGCCATGGACGCCATCGGCTCCGGCGACGGCGACCTGACCCAGCGCCTGCCCGCGCACGGGAACGACGAAGTCGCCCAGATCGCGCGCGCCTTCAATACCTTTGCCGACAAGCTCTGCATCACCATGCGCCAGATCCGCGACGCCAGCGAATCCGTGCGCGCCGCGTCCGACGAGATCGCCGCCGGCAATATCGACCTGTCGCGCCGTACCGAATCCGCCGCCGCCAGCCTGGAACAGACTGCGGCGTCGATGGAAGAGATCACCGCCACCGTCAGCCAGTCGGCCAACTCGGCGCAGCATGCCAACGCGTCGGTCAGCGCCGCCTCGCGCGTGGCCGCCGATGGCGGCGTGGTAATCGGCGAAGTCATCGCCACCATGGGGCAGATCGAGAATGCCTCGGTCAAGGTCTCCGACATCATCGGCGTGATCGAAGGCATCGCCTTCCAGACCAACATCCTGGCGCTGAACGCCGCGGTGGAAGCGGCGCGTGCCGGCGACCAGGGTCGGGGCTTTGCCGTGGTGGCCGGCGAAGTGCGCGCGCTGGCCCAGCGCAGTGCGCAGGCGGCCAAGGAGATCAAGACGCTGATCGAATCCACGGTGGGCAGCGTCACCTCCGGCTCGGGGCAGGTCCGGCGCGCCGGCGAGACGATGGACGAGATCGTCGGCAATGTGTCGAAGGTGACCGGAATTATTAATGAGATCACTCACGCTGCGATGGAACAGACACACGGCATTCAAGAGGTGAATAAGGCGGTCAGCCAGCTCGACGAAATGGTCCAGCAGAACGCGGCGCTGGTTGAGCAGTCGACCGCGGCGGCCGCGGCGTTGCAAACGCAGGCAGGAAGCCTGGCGGGGGCGGTAGGTCAGTTCAGGCTGGGATAAGGGAACACCAAAGCCATGTCACACGATCCACGCATCACATCGCGCCTGGTATCGCTGGCGTAAAATCCGGGGCTCACCCTGCCAACCTGCCAGCGCACTGCCGAAGCGCCTGGCTTGTCCCTGTGAGCCTCGATTTCGACACCCTTGAGCGCCTGCGCCAGAGCCATCCCGCCTGGCGCCTGCTGCGCTCCGACCATGCCAGCCTTGTCGCGGCGTTTCTCCATCGTGCATTCGTCGAACCCAATCGTCGTTCGATCGGGCAATCCGATCTCGCCGAAGCGCTCGAGGACGAGTTGTTTGCCCTGCGCGAACGACTTGGCCAGGATGCCTTTCCCAAAGCCGCACTCGATTACCTGAACGACTGGGCCGCCAACGAGAGGGGTTGGCTGCGCAAGTTCTACCGGCAGGGCTCGGACGAGCCGCAGTTCGACCTGACGCCGGCCACCGAAAAGGCGATCGCCTGGCTCGGCACGCTGGCCGAACGCAGCTTCGTCGGCACGGAGTCGCGCCTGCTGACGCTGTTCGACCTGCTCAAGCAGATGCAAGAAGGCACGCAGACCGACCCGCAGGCGCGCATGGCGGAACTGCACCGGCGACGCGACGAGCTGGATGCGGAAATCGCGCGCGTGGCAGGCGGCGACCTGTCACTGCTGGACGACACCGCGCTGAAAGACCGCTTCCAGCAGTTCGTCTCGCTGGCGCGCGAACTGCTGACAGACTTCCGCGAAGTGGAAGACAATTTCCGCTCGCTGGACCGCCGCGTGCGCGAGCGCATTGCGCTGTGGGAAGGCTCAAGGGGCGCACTGCTCGAAGAGATCATGGGCGAGCGCGATGCCATCGCCGATTCCGACCAGGGCCGCAGTTTCCGCGCCTTTTGGGATTTCCTGATGAGCAGCCGCCGCCAGGAAGAACTTTCGTCCCTGCTCGAACATGTGCTGGCACTGCCGCCGGTATCGGAACTCAAGCCCGACACGCGCCTGCGCCGCGTGCATTACGATTGGCTGGAGGCCGGCGAGCATACCCAGCGCACCGTGGCCCAGCTCTCGCAACAACTGCGGCGCTTCCTCGACGACAAGGCCTGGCTGGAGAACCGCCGCATCATGGATATCCTGCGCGGCATCGAGGCCCGCGCGCTGGCCGTGCGCGACGCGCCGCCGCCTGGTGTTGTGATGGCGGTAGACGATACCGCCGCCGATATCGAACTGCCGATGGAGCGGCCGTTGTTCGTGCCGGCCCTGAAGCCGCGCATTGCCGAGCGCGACATCGAAGCCGGCGACGCCGAGGTCGATGCGGAAGCCTTGTTCTCGCAAGTCGTGATCGACAAGGCAGAACTGGCCGGACACGTACGCCACGCGCTGCAAAGCCGCACACAGGTCACGCTGCAGGCGCTGTGCGACATGCGCCCGCTCCAGCATGGCCTGGCTGAACTGGTCGCCTACCTGCAGCTCTCGGGCGACACCTTCCGCACCGTGGTGGATGAAGACGCGACCGACACCGTCAGCTGGACGGTGCAGAGCCCGGAGGCGGGCACCGTGGTCAGGCAGGCCAGCCTGCCCAGGGTAATTTTTGTCCGATGAACATGACACCAGACCAGAATGAAATTGCCGCAGCCGGCTCGTCTTCGGCGCCGCCTGACCTTGCCCTGTCGGCGCTGGTGGTGCCGCTGCTGAAGGGCGTCCTTTACCGCGACGCCGATGCCGCGGCGTGGCATGCGCTGCTCAACCTGCAGCCGACGGTGCGCGACTACGTTGCGGTGCTCGGGCTGGAACTGGTGCTCGATGAGGCCGAAGGCTACGCCTTCCTGCGCTCGCAGCCGGACAGCGACGACGACAGCACAGGGCGCCCGCCACGGCTGATCGCGCGCAGGCAGCTGTCGTTCCCGGTGAGCCTGACGCTGGCCCTGTTGCGCAAAAAGCTCGCCGAGTTCGACGCCACCGGCGGCGATACGCGGCTGGTCCTGACGCTCGATGAAATCGCCGAACTGCTGCGCGTGTTCCTGCCGGCCGGGACAAACGAAGTCAAGCTGATCGACCAGATCGAACTGCATGTGAACAAGATCGTTGAGCTGGGCTTCCTGCGCCGGCTGAAGACGGACCCCGGCGCGCGCGCGGGCAACCGGACCGGCTTTGAAGTACGCCGCATCCTGAAGGCCTTTATCGACGCGCAATGGCTGTCTGAATTCGATTCCCGCCTGGCGGCCTACCAGATCCAGCTGAGCGGCCAGGCAGGCGCGCCCAATGGAGGGCTGTCCGATGCATGAGCCGCAAAACCTGAGCCTGGACTTCACCGACGACGACACGCTGTCCGGCTTTCGCCTGTCGCGGCTGGAGGTCTTCAACTGGGGCACGTTCGACAAGCGCGTCTGGATCATCCGCCCGGAAGGCAGGAACGGCCTGCTGACCGGCGACATTGGTTCAGGCAAGTCAACGCTGGTCGACGCCGTGACCACGCTGCTGGTGCCCGCCCAGCGCATCGCCTACAACAAGGCCGCCGGCGCCGAAAGCCGCGAGCGCACCCTGCGCAGCTATGTCCTCGGGCACTACAAGTCCGAGCGCAACGAAGTCACCGGCACCGCGCGCCCCGTGGCGCTGCGCGACCAGAACAGCTACTCCGTCATCCTCGGCGTCTTCCACAACGCCGGGTACGACCAGACTGTGACGCTGGCGCAAGTGTTCTGGATGAAGGAAGCCCATGGGCAGCCGGCACGCTTCTATGTCGGCGCGGAACAGGAACTGTCCATTGCCAGCGACTTTGCCCACTTCGGTACGGATATCGCCGCGCTGCGCAAGAAGCTGCGCGGGCTGAAGGCCGAGGTGTTTGACGCATTCAATCCCTATGGCGCCTGGTTCCGCCGGCGCTTCGGCATCGAGAACGATCAGGCGCTGGAGCTGTTCCACCAGACCGTGTCGATGAAGTCCGTCGGCAACCTGACCGATTTCGTGCGCAGCCACATGCTGGAGCCGTTCGACGTCGCGCCGCGCATCGAAGCCTTGCTGGGACACTTCGACGACCTGGATCGCGCGCATGAGGCGGTCCTCAAGGCCAAGCGGCAAGAGGCGATGCTGACGCCGCTGGTCGCCGATTGCGAGCGCCATGCCGAACGGGTCGCAGCCTCCGAGCAGCTGCGTGCCTGCCGCGAGGCGCTGCGCCCCTATTTTGCAAAGCTCAAGCTGGCGCTGCTCGACAAGCGCATTGCCGGCCAGACCGAGGAATGGGAGCGCGAAGACTGCCACGTGCGCCGCCTGCAGGAGCGCCGCGACACCCAGCGCAACGACGAGGCAGAACTGCGCCGCAATATCGCCGAGAACGGCGGCGACCGCCTCGGCCGGCTCGCCGAAGACATCCGCGTGCAGACCGACGAGAGCGCCAGGCGCCGGCACAGGGCGGAGCGCTACGGCGAGCTGGTCCGCGCGGTCGGCGAGACGCCGGCGGAAGACGAGCCGGCCTTCCTTGCCATGAAGGCGCGCTTTGCCGCGCTTGCCGACACGGCAAAGTCCCGCCAAGCCGCGTTGGAGAACGACCTGACCGAACACAACGTCGCGTTCCGCCAGGACAAGTTGGATCATGACGCGCTGAGCGAAGAAATCCGCAGCCTGAAAGCGCGCCGCAGCAATATCCCGGCGGCGCAGATCGCGATGCGCAGCGCCATGTGCGAGGCGCTGTCGCTGTCCGAAGACGACATGCCCTTCGCCGGCGAACTGCTGCAGGTACGTGACGATGAGCGCGACTGGGAAGGCGCGGCCGAGCGCCTGCTGCACAACTTCGGCTTGTCGCTGCTGGTGCCCGATGCGCGCTATCCGGAGGTATCGGCATGGGTGGACCGGACGCATCTGAAAGGCCGCCTGGTCTATTTCCGCGTGCGCGAAGGCGCCAGGACGGACAGCGCGGCGCTGCACCGCGACTCGCTCGCGCGCAAGCTCGCCATCAAGCCGGACTCGCCCTTCTACGGCTGGCTGGAACGGGAAGTCGCCGCGCGCTTCGACGTTGCCTGCTGCGCCACGCACGAGCAATTCCGCCGCGAAACCCGCGCCGTCACGCGCGCGGGACAGGTCAAGATGCCGGGCGAGCGCCATGAGAAGGACGACCGGCACCGCCTGGACGATCGCAGCCGCTACGTGCTGGGCTGGAGCAATGCCGCCAAGATTGCAGCGCTGGAAGCGGATGCGCGCGCGCTGGAAACCCGGCTGGCAAAGCTGGCCGCGCTGATGTCCGCGCTGATGAAGGAGCGCGACGCCCTCAGGGACCAGCTTACCGCCCTGTCCCAGCTCGATATTTTTGCCGACTTCGAAGAGCTTGACTGGCAGGCCCCGGCACGCGAAGCCGCGCGGCTGGCCGAAGAGAAGCGTCAGCTGGAATCCGCATCGGATGTGCTGAGGCAACTGACGGACCGGCTGGGCGAGGTCCAGGCCGCGCTGCAAGACACTGAAAGGCAGCTGGACGAGCACCGCGACAAGCGCTCCAAGGCAGAGGGCCGCAAGAGCGACGCCCTGGCATTGCGCGACGAAACCCAGGCAACGCTGGACGCCTGCGCCGACCTGGCGCAAGCCGTGCCGGGCGGCACCATCGATGTGCTGCGCGCGGAGATACTGGGCGAGCACACGCTGACCGTGGAAGCATGCGACGGCCGCGAGCGCGATATGCGCACCGCGCTCCAGGAACGCCTCGACGCCGAAGCCAAGCGGATAGCGCGCCTCAGCGAGAACATCGTGAAAGCGATGTCCGCCTACAAGGATGCATTCAAGCTGGAAACCAGCGAGGTTGATGCCAGCGTCTCGGCTGGCTTTGAATACCGCGGCATGCTCGACAAGCTGCGCGCCGACGATCTGCCCCGCTTCGAGTCCCGCTTCAAGGAACTGCTGAACGTCAACACCATCAACGAGATCGCCAACTTCAACGCGCAACTCGGCAAGGAACAGCAGACCATCCGCGAACGCGTGGAGCGCATCAACGAGTCCCTGACGCAGATCGACTACAACACCGGGCGCTACATCCGGTTGGAAGCACAGGTAACGCCCGATGCAGAAATCCGCGACTTCCAGTCCGAGTTGCGCGCCTGTACCGAAGGCGTGCTGACCGGCTCCGAGGACAGCCAGTACTCCGAAGCCAAGTTCCTGCAGGTCAAGCGCATCATCGAACGTTTTCGCGGCCGCACCGGCCTGACCGAACAGGACCGGCGCTGGACCGCCAAGGTGACCGACGTGCGCAACTGGTTCGTCTTCGGCGCGAGCGAACGCTGGCGTGAAGACAACGCCGAGCATGAACACTACTCCGACTCCGGCGGCAAGTCAGGCGGCCAGAAAGAAAAGCTTGCCTACACCATCCTGGCCGCCAGCCTGGCCTATCAGTTCGGGCTTGAATGGGGCGCGGTGCGTTCGCGCTCGTTCCGCTTTGTCGTGATCGATGAAGCCTTCGGGCGCGGCTCGGACGAGTCGGCGCAATATGGCTTGCGGCTGTTCGCGAAGCTCAATCTGCAACTGTTGATTGTGACGCCGCTGCAGAAAATCCACATCATCGAACCTTACGTATCCAGCGTCGCATTCGTGCAAAACGACGAAGGGCGCGCCTCCAAGGTGCGCAACCTGACGATTGACGAGTACCGCGCCGAGAAAGCCAGGATGACCGCATGAACTGGAGCCGTCCCGCCGACGTGCGCATCCAGGTGCAGCGGCTCTGGGACAAGGGCGACATCCTGCGCGCGCTGCTCGGCCCGGGACCGCAGGAGGCGCTGTTCCCAAGGCGGCTGACGTTGCGCGCACCGTCCTCAGGCGAACTGACGGAGCGCTTCGAGGCAGCGCGCGCCTGGATTGGCGAATTACGGCAACTGCCGCATTGCCGGCTGGAAATGCGCGAATTCCGGCATCGCACGTTTGGTGCCAATGCCATGCCGTGTGCGGCGTGGGTCGATACGCTGGACGATGCCGTCGCACTCCTGGGCAAGCGCCGCGAGGTCGAGCGCTTTAGCGCCATTGCCGCGACCACGCGCGCGACGCAGCCGCTGCTGCTACCCTGGCTGATGCAGCGGCCGTTGCGCGCGCTGGAACTCCACGACGCGTGGGACAGGCTGCTTGCCATCGTCGGCTGGCTGCAGCAGCGCCCGAGACCTGGCGTATATCTGCGCCAGGTCGATCTGCCGGGCGTGCATACCAAATTCATCGAGGCGCATCGCGGCGTGCTGGCCGAGCTGCTCGACCTGTCGCTGCCGCCAGGCGCCATCGCTTCGGAGTACTCCGGCATCCACCAGTTCTCCGCGCGCTATGGCTTTCTCGACAAGCCGCTGCGCATTCGATTCCGCATCCTCGACCGCAACAACCGCACGCTGCCTGGCAACGCACCAACACATGATGTCACGCTGGATGCTGACAGCTTTGCGGCGCTGGCGCCCGGCGTCTCGCGCGTGTTCATCACCGAGAACGAGATAAATTTTCTGGCGTTCCCGGAGGTCACCGACAGCCTGGTGATCTTTGGTGCGGGCTATGGCTTCAGCCTCCTCGCCGGCGCGCGCTGGCTGTCGGATTGCCGGCTTTACTACTGGGGCGACATCGACACCCACGGCTTTGCCATGCTCAGCCAGCTGCGCGGCGTGTTCGGGCACGCCGAATCGCTGCTGATGGACCGCGAGACGTTGATAGCGTTCGAGGCGCAATGGGGCGTGGAGGATAGTCAGATGTTGCGGGATCTGCCCGGGCTGAACGCCGCCGAGCGGGCGCTCTATGACGACTTGCGGGACAACCGCATCCGCAAAAACCTGAGGCTGGAACAAGAGCGTATTGGGTTCGAGTGGGTTCGCGCCGCTGTGTGGAATATCGTGCGCGACTGAGAACCGCCCGTGTTCTCCCCTATGGAGGGCAGAGGACCGGCGCTTCCCATGGCGACGCCCTTCACTTCATGGCACGGCCAGCTTCTTCCTGCCCCCAATCGCCCCCGATGCCGGCCCGCCCGGATCCGCCGGAACGTCGGGCATTCCATATGGCTCAGCGCCGGACACACGGCCGCGTACCGCAGTCAGTCCCGCATCGCCGTGAGCTTGCGGATCGTGCGGTCCAGTTCATTGGCCTTGGCTGCGCGCAACTTCCTATCGACCTGCGACCCGCCCCCCCCGGTGAGAACATCTTGGCGATGTCATCCAGCGAGAACCCCGCCGCCCGCCCCAGCGAGCGCCAGCCGCTCGAGTACTCCGGCTGCGTACACGCGTCACATGCCACGCCGACCGATCGGGGCGAGCAGGCCCTTTTCCTCATAGGAGGGTAGCCTCGACGCAGGTATACTCGCGCGCTACGCCAAGGCGATATCCAGGCTTTTCACCGCTTAACCCTGTGCGCGGCAAGCCCCGCCGTTCAGGGCGGGTAAGGATAGCGCGGACGGCGTAGCCGTCCTTGGGCTTGAATGTTGCGTCTGTTGCTGTTCGATGTATTGGCGCACGATGGAGCTCGGAGCGCCGCCGCAGGATGAGACGAAGTAAGACGGCGACCAGAGGACGCCCAGTAGCGGTTTTGGATGTCGGGCCGTTCCTTGCGCAGCAGGCAGCTGGACATGCCTTTGAGGTATTGTTGAGCCATGCAACGACTTCAAGCCTTCAAGTACGAGTTGATGCCCACCAGCGAGCAGCAGCGCAACATGCGCCGCTTCGCCGGATCGTGCCGGTTCGCGTTCAATAAGGCGCTGGCGTTGCAGAAGGAACGCCATGAGCAGGGCGAGAAGAAGCTCGGCTACGCCGGCCTGTGCAAGCTGCTCACCCAGTGGCGCAACAGCACAGACACCGCCTGGCTGGCCGATGCGCCCACTCATCCGCTGCAACAGACTCTCAAGGATTTGGAGCGGGCTTACGCGCACTTCTTCGCCAGGCGGGCCAGCTTCCCACGCTTTAAGAAGAAGGGCCAAAGCGACAGCTTCCGCTATCCCGACCCGAAGCAGATCAAGCAGGATCAGGCCAACAGCCGCCTGTTCCTCCCGAAGCTCGGCTGGCTGCGCTACCGCAACAGCCGTGAGACGCTCGGCACGGTGAAAAACGTCACCGTGAGCCTGTCGGGCGGCAGGTGGTTTGTGTCGATCCAGACCGAGCGAGAGGTCGAGCAGCACGTCCCCAACGGCGGCGCGGTTGGCATCGACATGGGCGTGGCGCGGTTCGCTACGCTCTCGGACGGCACGTTCTACGCGCCGCTCAACAGCGTCAAGCGGCATGAAACCGCGCTGCGCAAGGCCCAGCAGGCGATGAGCCGCAAAAAAAAGTTCAGCAAAAACTGGAACAAGGCGAAAGCCCGCGTTCAGCACATTCATTCCCGGATCGGCAACGCCCGCCGCGACTACCTGCACAAGACCACGACCGCGATCAGCCAAAACCACGCGATGGTGTGTATCGAGGACTTGCAGGTGCGGAATATGTCCAATTCGGCCGCAGGCACGGCGGAGGCGCCGGGAAGAAACGTGCGGGCCAAGTCTGGCCTGAACAAGGCCATCCTCGATCAAGGCTGGTCCGAGTTCCGCCGCCAGCTGGACTACAAGCTGGCGTGGAACGGCGGCTATCTCATTGCCGTGTCGCCGAAGAATACAAGCCGCACCTGCCCGTGCTGTGGCCACATATCGGCACACAACAGGCAGACCCAAGCTTGGTTCGAGTGTGTGGAATGCGGCTTCGAGGAAAACGCCGATGTGGTTGGCGCAATCAATGTTCTAAGGGCGGGACACGCCCGGTTAGCCTGTGAAGTGAGCGATGCAGTCGGGTCGCCAGCAGCAGGAACCCACCGAAGCGACTCAGGGGCGGTTTAATGCCGCGCCTGAGCGCCGTAGGGATCGCCGGACTTCAGGCCGGCGAGGATGTCAACTCAAGTTGGCTTGAACACACAGTGTAGCTTCAATACCATGAAGGCGAGCAAGGAGAGGCAACCATGGGTGACAAGCAAGCAGAGCGCAGCAATGGCGGCGACCAGGCCGCGTTGTGGAACGGCCCGACCGGCCAGGCCTGGGTCGCGCAGCAGGCGCTGCTCGACCGGATGCTCCAGCCGCTGGAAGCGCTGCTGGTCGGCGCGGTCGATGCCGGCACGGCGCAGCATGTGCTCGACGTGGGATGCGGCGCGGGCGCGACGACGCTGGCGCTGGCGCGGCTGCTCGGGGCGCGCGGGCATTGCACGGGAATCGACATCTCCGGCCCGCTGGTGGACGTTGCGCGGTCGCGCGCGCAACGGGAAGGCGTTCAGGCGGCCTTTGTCCATTCGGATGCGCAAACCCATGCCTTCGCGCCGGGCAGCTTCGACGCCATCGTGTCGCGCCTTGGCGTGATGTTCTTCACCGACCCGGTCGCCGCCTTTGCCAACCTGCGACGTGCCGGGAAGCCGGGTGCCGCGTTGCACTGCCTCGCCTGGCGCAGCGCCGCGGACAACCCCTTCATGACCACCGCCGAGCGCGCCGCGGCGCCACTGTTGCCGAACCTGCTGCCACGGCAACCCGGTGCCCCCGGCCAGTTCGCGTTCGGCGGTCGCCGGTTCGTGCGGTCCATCCTCGAAGGCAGCGGCTGGACCGCCATCGACATCACGCCGATCGACGTGGCATGCGCGCTTCCAGCGCGCGCGCTGGAAGACTATTTCACGAACCTGGGCCCAGTCGGCCTGGCACTGGGTGATGCAGACGCAGGCACGCGTGCCCGGGTTGTCGAAGTCGTCGGCAACGCCTTCAGGCCCTATGTGCATGGCCAGACTGTGCACTTCACCGCTGCCTGCTGGATGATTACCGCGCGGGTGCCTGCCGGCTCGAAGGCAGGGGAGACAGGCTGTCATGGCTGACGCCAGGGTCCCGGGCTTGCCGCGCTCCACCATGAGGAATGTTTGTGTTCCGTGCGCTAACGTACGGAGCATCTGTTGCACAGGGCGAGAATAGGAACCCTTCGGCGCCATCGCGCACCGCATCCCGCTACCGCGGGGTAATTGCATGGCAAGGCTTCCTGGCCGACTGGCCGCCTACGTCGCACTCAGCCTTCTGCTCGCCACCGGTGCGCAGGCTTCGGATATTGCCTGCCATCATGTGGCGGCTCCGCAGGCGGCCCGCTGCGACGGCCAGCCGGCCACAGCGAACACATGCAGGCATGCGGACAAGCCGCCGAGTGGCGTCGCCCTGATCTGCGACTACACGATGCTCCGCGGCACATATGAGCGCGTCTACGCCGAGCAGTTACAGCTCCTGCGCACCGGGGAAATTGGCCCGGATGAAATCGCCGCATGGCGAAGACTGCGCGATGCCTGCACCTCGGTGCCGTGCCTGGACAGGGTCTTTGCCAACTGGCGTGACTACGCGAGCCAGAAGCCTGTTCCCCCCGCTGCCCAGGCGCTCCCGGTACCCGCCAAAGCCGCGAGCAATGCCAGGAAGACCAAACCGGACGCTGGCATGCAGACGGCGGTGCGTCAGCCTCAGCCTGTCGCGAAGCCGGTGCCGCGGGAGAAACAGCAGGAGAGGCAGCAGGAGAAGCCGCAGGAAAAGCAGCGGGACACCCAGCCCGCCACGGCGCGGCCCGCGTCTCCCGCCGCTTCGCAGCCGTTGGCGGAGGCCGTGTTGCCTGCAGAAGGCCGGGAGCAACCTGTCGCCCCTGTCGTGAAGAGCAGGCCGCTCCCCGATACGGTCCCACCACCTGCGCCGCAGCCTCCGCCTGAGTTCGTGGCCGACAGGAAAATCAACGAGCACCCCATCGCTCCGGCCACGACCGATCGGCCGCTCCCGGATGCCGCCCCTCTGGCCGCGCCGCAGCCTCCGCACCGGGCCGTGACCGAAAGAGAAACCCCAGAGCGCCCCGTCGCCCCGGTAGCGACCAATCAACCGCCTCCCGGCCCTGCCACCCGATGGACCCCCATCTACCCCATAGAGGGATCTTTGCCTGGCAGATGGGAACCACTTGGCGCGCTGGCATGGTTGATCCTGTGCGGCGTGTGCGTGGTCCGGTGGTGCCGGAGGAGACGGGTTGAATGGCTACCGGATGCCGCGCGCCGGCGCGAGCGGGCGCGGACCGCGACGCGGATCGTGCTGGTATCGGCGGGACTGATCGCCGTGAACAGCATCGTACTGTTCTGGATCCTGGCGTAACGCCAGCCGTTGCCTTGCGCTCAGGCCGGGACACCGTCCCATGCCTGCCTGGCTGCCGTCTTCCACCAGCAGGCCAGCAGGCTCGCCAACAGCCGCAAGCCACTGAGCGGATGCATCATGCATTGCCGCACCTGCTCGCTGCGGCTTTCGCCATAGAGGCACCACGTGCAGAAGTGCTCGCAGTTGTTGGTCAGCAGCCGGTAACGGTCTTCGCCCAGGCGCGAGCGCGCGCGCCTGACAGATTCGGCGACACCGTAGCGCGCCATCGGCGTGGCCAGCACGGTAATGCCGCGCCCGGCGGCAAACGCAGCCAGGCCCAGTTCCTCCACCGGGCCGCGCTGCTGACGGTGGCAATAGCCAGCGTAGTGGACCACCTTGCCATCGCCGACGTAGATGCCGTGGTGCGCGTAACCGTGGCGCGGCGTCACAAGGTGCGCGCCGAGCGGCGGCTCGACGTCGGCAGCGAACGGCAATGGCGAGGACAGTGAGGCTTCGGCTGGCAGGTAGCAAGCAGACCGTGCCGTCGCCATCCCTATTGTGTTGCAGAGCCTCATTGCCGTCTCCCCTGTTGCCGGCCGCTAGCGGCGGCCCTGCCCGGTAACTGCATGGGGCATGCCAGTCGCGGCGCGGCTGGGAGCCAGGTGCAGCGGGGAACGCGTGGAGCCTTCGTATGCGGACGCCGGGAGACAAAGCCGGCTGGGGCGCAGGCTGTACGCCACCGCATCCGCAGCATTGGACTTCATGAAATGATCAAGCGCCGGGGAGGCTTTTGATCAAATGAGCAAGGCGCGCAGGAAGCGATCGCAAGGGCAGTGCGCCGCGCTCAATATGCAGTCCGCGGTGCGCCAGTGCCCGGGACACATCGCTGCCGTACCGTGTGCGACCGCACCGAACATCCGCGACAGAGCCGCAGAATAGGAGCCCATCGACGCCCCGTTTGCGCCGCCCCTCCCTCGGCATGCCCCCGGGGCGACAGGATGAAAAGGCTTCCG
Organism: Cupriavidus phytohabitans; assembly: GCF_017815025.1. Lineage (NCBI taxonomy): Bacteria > Pseudomonadati > Pseudomonadota > Betaproteobacteria > Burkholderiales > Burkholderiaceae > Cupriavidus > Cupriavidus phytohabitans. The sequence goes on along the minus strand of NZ_JAGIQB010000025.1, from coordinate 6,135 downwards.
GCCCGTCTGGCCGCCTGCATCTCGATCAACCTTCTGCTCACCGCCGGTGCGCAGGCGTCGGATATCGCCTGCAAGCACGCGCTGCGTCACCCAGCCGCCCGCTGCGACGATCTGTTCGCCTCAGGAAGCCCATGCAGGGAAAGCCGGCAACCAAGCGCCGCCACCCTGATCTGCGACTACGCGATGCTCTATCGCAATCATGAACGCATTCATGCACAGCAGCAGCGACTGCTGCGCGCCGGCGCAATCGGGCAGGACGAGGTCATCGCATGGCGCCGGCGCCGGGATGCCTGCACGTCGGTGGCATGCCTGGACAGCGTCTTTGCCAGCTGGCGCCCGCACAGGAGCCGCAAGCCGGCTCCGCGCGCCACCGCATCGCAACCCAACGCGCCCGAGGCGCCTGTGCACAACATTGCGAAGAACGAGCCGCAAGCGACGCCAAAGATGGCGCCCAGGCTGACGCGCCCAGGCCGGCCGCAGCCCGCGCCCCCGGACATCGCGCCCCAGCCTCCGCCTGGTTCCGTAGCCGGGTCGGGCGTTCTTGAAGACCCCGTCACACGCGCCGCAATCGATCGTCCGCCCCCGGCTCCCATACCGCTACGTACATCGCCGACTCGCGTGCAGGCATCGCGGCAAACCGGATGGGAATCGCTTGGCACGCTGGCGTGGCTGGGCATGTGCAGCGCGGGTATTTGCTGCTGGTCCCGCCGGACGCGGGGGGAATGGCTGCCGGGCGGACACCGCCTGCGCGAGCGCCTGCGCGACGCGTCGGCCATGGTGCTGACGGTCTGGGGGCTGTCGATGCTGAATGCCGTGCTGTTCCTGTGCATCCTGGTGACAGGAGCATCCGCCTCATGAGGCCAGGCCGCCGTCGCGCAATGCAACGCAGGCCTGGGCTTTCGGCATCAGTTCATCCAACCCGCTGACTCACTCCGGCAACGGGTACTTCCTGGCATTCATCTCCATCTTGGCGCGCACCGCGGCATCAAGGTCGACACCCAGCGCCGTCACCAGTTGCGTCAGGTAGATGGTGATATCGGCCAGCTCCTGCTCCACGTGCTCGCGCTTGTGCGTCGACATGACCTGGCGCGACTCATCCTCGGTCTGCCACTGGAAGATCTCGACCAGCTCGGCCACCTCCACGCTCAGCGCCATCGCCAGGTTCTTGGGGCTGTGGTACTTGCCCCAGTTGCGGGCCTCGCCAAAGGCAAGGGCGGCTTGCTGGAGGTTATGGATGTCGATCAGTGGCATGACGGGATGGCGTTGGGGCTTCATGGCGGGCGGCCCTGCGACGGCGGCGCATCCGACAGCGGGGCGAAGCCGCAATTTAAGCACGTCCACGCCCGCTCGACAGCCCGTCATGCCGGGCTTACGCTACACGGGTGCATCGATCGTCGCAGCGGAGGTCCCCATGCGCCCGACTCCCGGCCTGGCATTCGCCACCCTTGCCGGCACCGTTGCCTACCTGGCCATCGCGATCGCAGGCTGGGGCGGCATCGGCGCCTTCTTCGCGCATCCCGCGCGCGTGGCCCTCACCATCGTGCTGTTTGCACTGGCCGTGGCCGCGCTGTTCTCCGGCGGCAACATCAGCAGCGGCATGCGCGAAGACCGCGGCAACCGCTGGGTCTTGGGCGCGTTCGGCGTGCTGGGGCTGCTCGCGGCTTACCTCCCGGCCTATACCGACCGCATCGGCTTCTGGACGCTGGATGGCGATACCGTGCGCTGGATCGGCGTGGCCCTGTTTGCAGCCGGCGGCGTGCTGCGCTTGTGGCCGGTGTTCGTGCTCGGGCGCCGGTTCAGCGGGTTGGTGGCGATCCAGCCCGGGCATACGCTGGTGACGACCGGCATCTACGGCGTGATCCGGCATCCGAGCTACCTCGGGTTCGTGATCAGTTCGCTGGGATGGGTGCTCGGATTCCGCTCGGGCGTGGGGGTGGTGCTGACGCTGGCGATGGTGCCGGTACTGCTGGCGCGCATCCGGGCGGAGGAAGCGCTGTTGCTCGACCAGTTTGGCGACGAGTACGCGGCGTACCGCGCCAGTACGTGGCGGTTGTTGCCGGGCCTCTATTGATTACCGCCCGCGGAGCCGGCCCACGCCGGAGGCAACCAGCGCTAGACTTTCCCGGTGCGCCGGGCCACAAGCGGGAAAAAGAGGGACAGATTTATTTCTGATCCAGATCTTGAAATAGATCTGCCCCTTTTCTCGATTGCATCGCGCGGCGGGCCGCGGTCTAGCCGGTACCGGCCCAGTGACTCGCCGTGCCTCCTACTTCGCCGGCGCCTTGACGAGATCCCCGGTGTAGCTCAGCGAGGCTAGGTCTGCCTTCGCCTTCTCCGGCGTTTCCAACTCCAGCACGACGCGGCCCACCATCAGCCCCATCGACGGCGAGCTGCGCACGTACTTCGTCTCACCGGCATCCAGCACGAAGCTCAACGTCTTCTCCGTTTCGGTTGCAGCCGAGGCCACATACTTGCCGGCCGGCCGATCCACAAAGAAGAAGCCGCCGGGCTTGGACTCGCCCACCACCTGGTTGTTAAGACGCAGATCCGGCTGGATCGCGGCGCCGAACATCGACGCCGAGCGCAGGAAGTAGACCCGACCCTCGCCCGGCTTCAGCGTCGGCATCGACGCTGCCATGTCGGCGTGTTTCACACCCGAAGCACACCCAGCCAGCAGTGACGATACCGCCAGCCCGGCGATCACCATGCGTGCAACCCGTTTCATTCCGATTCTCCCAAGTTCAAAGGTACCGCGGTGGACAGCGGGGAATAGTTCTGTTCCCCGGGCAAATAGAAGCCCACCAGGGTCTTGTCGCGGATGACCAGGTAGGCCTCGTGGACCTGACGGCCCTCGATCGTGAAAATGGTGCCGATGGGCCGGTAAACGTCGCCCTGCGGAACACGACCCATCCTCGACCAGACAGACCTCTCGGGCAGCGTGCGGGAATAGCTCGTGTCCAGTTGGACGGTTGTAGCGATCAGGATCTGGATGCGTCGGGCGGCCACGTTTGGTTGGGTGACCTCGTCGATGGGGCCGTCGCAATCATCGGGGCACAGGCGGAAAGCGCCACGCAATAGCACGCGGCGAGCCGCGTGCGGCTTGAGCTGCGACGGAAGGGGGCTTTCATCATTGGATCCGCTTGAATCTATATTTCGCGAAATGCCTAGCCGTTCCGGTCGGGATTGCGCCAAGTCGCAGGCTCATGTGAACTTGGGTCGATTCCTCACTGATCAGATTGCCTTGGTTGTCCAAATATAGTGTTGCCACAGAGTCCGTTGTATTGGGTCCAAACTCTGATCGCCCCCTTTTGCTAGCCCCGCCCCAAATGATTTTTCCACTCGCACCGGTACAGACAAATCTGTTGGTGTCTTCGAACGAAAATTCATGAGTCGCGGCTTTACCGTTCGGGTAGGCGAAACTCAGCTTAAGGACTCTCGTCCTTATCAAGGCGACCTGGACAGCGCCGGGATACTTTAGACGTCCATTTTCCGTTCGGGCGGCCGCTTGAATTCTATGCAAATCCTCGTCGTTGGCGAAAGGGAAGACGTAATCGATTCGCATCGATTTCTCTAGTCGTTGAGCTGTAGCATCCCCATCTAATAACTCTCCGCTACCCTCATAGCTGCCACTGAGGTTCGGGCACGCTGTGGTCACATAGTCGGCCGGATTGATATTGTCACCGCCGCCACCTGGGTAATTGGGGGGCGAATGGAGACATCCGGAGCAGACTAAGGCCAGCATCAATGGAATAGATATCGCTCGATTCATTTGCCATCCTTCGACTGCTGGGTCTGATTATGAAAAATCGACCAATCGATACCATACTGATTGAGCAGCGTTACCCATATCTCAATTACGCCGTGGCGTCCGTAGCGCTACTCTCCGCGCTGAGTTGGCGCGACAGTACCAAGCGGACTTTAGGGCGAATGTAGGACGCTTCCTAAGCCTTATCGGAATTTACATTTCGTTGGGTGGCGTCAACAGAATTTCAGCGAAGCTGTAGCATTGACGAGGATAGAAATGAACCTTGACTCAAGTCATTTTTATATCCACGGCGATATGGATGAGAGGACGATCTGATTTGGTGGACGCAAGACCGGCAATGAAACGCAGCACACACTGGATACGCCTCGGCCTGTCACTGGTTGGGGCCATCCTGCTTGGCGATGCTGTCGCGCTGTCGGGGATGGGGTTATTCAACTTCGGCATTGTGTTGCCGGGGTCTATTGGAATCGCGTTCCTGTTGCTCGGCCTGTGTTGGAATGGCGTGGCTCGGTGGCGGAAGGCGGATCGGCGGCGGCTGGTGCTTTGGCGCGCGGGATGGATTGCATTTGCGAACACTTTTCTCTCCGGCGCCTCACCAGTGTGTTCGTTTGGCACCGCGCAAATGCCGCCTTGATCTGCATCAACGGTTGTGACCCATCCCGCCACTATGCTGGCGAACGCTAACGGGTAGCGCTGCACAACAAAAAGGCACAGAGAGTACGGGAACAACATGCCGCATCACACCTTGGAAATCGAGATCGAACGCCTGGTATCGAAATCAACACTAGAGTGCGAGCCCCAAACTCCCGTCAGCGAAGTCGTCGCCCGAATGGCAGAGCACCGCTGCAGTCGAGTAGCGCAAGGGAATCGCACCCTCCCGCCCTCACCGAACCGGACGTGAACCTCTCGATTCATCCGGCTCCTATCGTCCAACCGAGGTCTCCACGGCCCAGTGCGCAAAGAGGCCCGGCTGCCGAGACTTGACGTCTCGTAACCATGCCGCTGCACGCCGCTTACGACCGCGTAGATGTTTGTACTTCCGTTGCGCCCAGCGGACCAGTGCGGCATCGAGCACAAGCAGCACCCGCCCCAGCGCAGACCGATAGAATCGACCGTAGTAGTGAATCCAACCAAGCAACGTCGGACGCGTTCGGTCCGCCAACTCAGTCAAACTCAAGTCATAGCGGTGCAACACACTGCGGCGACGCAACTCTTGCCGCATCGCTTTTGCAGCCTTGTTACTGACTGCAGGCACGAAGCCAACCGACAGCTTACCCACCCGACTTCTGACACTTCGCGGTCTGAACGTATAGCCCAGGAAGTCGAACTGACATAGCGGATAGCTTGCATGCCTGTTGGCCTGCTTGCAATACACGATCTTGGTCTTCTCTGGATGCAAATCCAGCTTGCATTCGGCCAGCCGCGTCTCTAGCCCCTGCTTGAGCAGCCGCGCCTGCGCTTCGCTCTTGCAATGACAGATGACATCATCGGCATAACGCGCGAATGGCACGTCCGGATGATGCTTCTGCATCCACCGGTCGAACGCATAGTGGAGGAACAGGTTAGCCAGCACCGGACTGACTACGCCGCCTACAATGTTGCATATTTTCCAGTCCCTCGTCTGAGTCGTTCGAATTTTCGCTGCTTGGAGCCGGCGGCTGCGGATCGACGCGGAACACAACGACGATTTCATCCTTGTGGATCTCGACACGTTTGACCAGACCCAGAACGATCTTGCGTTTGGTTTCAAGGTCAATCGTATCGAGCCTCTCGGTGACAGCGGTTGCAAATTCCTCAAGCCGGTTGATGACCAGAAACAGCTCGCTTTGCACTGCTCCGTGGCGCCGTGATTCCAGGATCTGCTGTTCAATCTGCTCAAGCCGGTTCTTCAACTGCTGCATCTTCGGCTCGAAGTCGGCCTTGTCGATGATACCGTCAGCGTAGCTGTCAATCAGTCGTGATTTGCCTTTTTCAAGCTGAAGCCGCTGCTTGTCCAGGCTGGTGGTATCGAAGCCGCTCTGTTCATTTCGCTCCAACACGTCCAGTCGACGTTCGTATTCTCTCTTCAGTCGATCTGGTTGCCTGAGCAACTCCACAACTTGCTGCCACACAAGATCGTCGAGCTTGTCGGTTCGTACCTGCAGATTGTCACAGATGCGTTCGCCGCCGAAACGATAGGCGTCGGTTCCTACGCAGCGGTAATAGGCGTAATCCCGCTGATGTCCTTTGGCTGCGGCTTTGCTCACCTTCTTCGCGTAATAGGCGTAACGGCACTGTCCGCATACAGTCAGTCCCTGCAGCAGGCGCAGCGGCGCATTATCCCGTCGCTGACGTGCCCGCTTGCGGTTCTCTGCAAGCTGCTCCTGGAC
>NZ_JAGIQB010000226.1:0-725 GCF_017815025.1 Cupriavidus phytohabitans | reverse complement strand
CATCGACGCCGAGATCGAGAAACTTCTCTCCGGCTACGGCTCAAAGTTTGAAATCCGTTTCTCGTGAATACTTACATGCAACTGTGAAACTGAATCAAACCAATCTCGATTGACACGGGGAGTCATATCAGCTGGACTGCCGTGCAGCTGATGTGGGTGCGGCTGCTTCAGGGTGACGGACATAGTTGTTCGTAAGCAGTCTTCTAACGACGCCCCTCAGAGTTGCAGCGTGAGGCGCAAGATTCAGTGGGGCCCAGCCGGCATGTTCCACGGCAGCAGCGCCGTGTAGTCGTCGGCGGTCTTTGCGAGGCCCTCTGTTGGCCAACCTCTACCTGCACGAGCTTGACGCAGTAATGCACCAGGCGGTGCGCTACGCGGATGACGCCGTGGCGTTATGCCGCACGCGCGAGGAGGCAGTAGCTGCGTTCACTCGCCTGCGGTGGCTTGTTGCGCCGTCCCCTCCCTCCGAACCCGGTGTGCGATTTTCCCGCGGGCCGGCCCACGGAGGCGGAAGTGCCCTGCTGGCCTGGCGGGACTGCCGCAGGCGTCGCTGCCGTGGATTGTGTGGCAGGGCGCGCAACTCAGTGTGAGGAATCGGAATTCTCGAGACTGCGTTCTCCGAAAAATCAACGACTTAGCATCCAATTCGGTAACTGCTCAATAACCCGGGGCAATCCCTCAGGCGCTGCGTCGCCCCTGACCGGGTTCATCGGGCCAGGATGCAG
>NZ_JAGIQB010000225.1:0-731 GCF_017815025.1 Cupriavidus phytohabitans | reverse complement strand
GCTGGTTGAATCATTTTCTGGCCTTCAAGTTTCACGACCGCAAATTCTACTTCCGTACCGTTACTGCGACAGAACCGCATAGGCTCGTCTTGAAACCGTAATACTTTGCCCATACAATTAGCACTCATCGGGGGAGAGTGCTAACAGCCCTGCATCCGGTAGACCGAAATCCCGATAGTCGTTGAAGATCAACGGCTATTTGTGAATCAATACTCATCTTGCATCTAGGAGTCCGCATGAACCTTCGTCCTCTGCACGACCGCGTGATCGTCAAGCGTCTGGACAACGAAACCAAGACCGCGTCGGGTATCGTGATTCCCGACAACGCCGCCGAGAAGCCCGACCAAGGCGAAGTGCTCGCCGTTGGCCCGGGCAAGAAGGATGACAAGGGCAACAATATCGTCCTCGACGTGAAAGTGGGTGATCGCGTGCTGTTCGGCAAGTATGCCGGCCAGGCCGTGAAGGTCGAAGGCCAGGAACTGCTGGTCATGCGTGAAGAAGACATCATGGCGGTCGTGAACAAGTAATCGACGCCGGTCTCACCAGACAAAACCCCCAGATTCCAGACCGTCCCGCCAGGCGCGCGGGGCGCTCTTTTCAGCTTCGGAGATTTCAAGAATGGCAGCAAAAGACGTAGTGTTCGGCGACGCCGCCCGTGCCAAGATGGTCGAAGGCGTGAACATCCTCGCCAACGCCGTTAAAGTGACCCTGGGCCCGAAGGGCCGCAACGT
>NZ_JAGIQB010000224.1:0-747 GCF_017815025.1 Cupriavidus phytohabitans | reverse complement strand
TCGGCGATGCCAGCTCGTTCTTCATGTGACTGGCATCTGACTCTCATTCGTGAAATTGGTTTACTCCGCATACTTATGACCAACCTCAATTTCAGGCTCTTGGGCGCCGCGGAGGACGATAGGCAACTCCAAGCCCTACGCTGCGAGAGACCACGCAGGATCTACGTTTCTGCCAGCATTGTGAGATCGCTTGCCACCATTCTCCCCGCGCAGTGGCGCTTGGGGTTGGAACTGGCCAACATTCGTCGTCAGGTGAAGAGGACCGCAGGGCGCCAGGAGGTTGAGCGGTTTCCGATATGAACAGTAAGCAACGCCGCAAGGCATATCGAAATAGCCCCTATCAAGTTCAAACGACGTGGACATTTCGGGGCGCGCGCGTGACCATTACCCGCATAGCAAGCCCCACCGCGGTCATTGTTGAATTTGACGGGGCCGGGGCGCGTACGCATGTCCCAACGCGAGCGCTGGAGCCACATAGCCCATATGGGGACATTTGCCGCCCACTGGGGGCACAAATCATTCGCTGACCCCACGCGCTTCAGGAAACCCGGTCCCTGGCAATATGTTTTTCCCCAGCCGACGTGGTGAAATTGGTAGACACGCTATCTTGAGGGGGTAGTGGGGCAAGCTGTGCGAGTTCGAGTCTCGCCGTCGGCACCAAGCAACTTTCTGGCAATGCCTCCAGGGGGCAATTGTCCACTGTAACGCTCGATCGGGAAGTCGGAGTCCTGCAAATTGAGGCCCTCC
>NZ_JAGIQB010000223.1:0-768 GCF_017815025.1 Cupriavidus phytohabitans | reverse complement strand
GTAGACGTACACGCCCCGGCCAGTCTTGCGGCCCAGGTAGCCTGCGGCCACCATCTCACGCATCAGCATGGCCGGACGGTACTTCGGATCGGCGAATTCGGTGTACAGCACTTCCATCACCGCCAGCATGGTGTCCAGGCCGATCATGTCGGCCAGCGCCAGCGGCCCGATCGGGTGGTTGCAGCCCAGCTTCATGCCCTCGTCGATCTCTTCCGGCGACGCCAGGCCTTCGCCCAGCACGCAGAAGGCTTCATTGATCATCGGGCACAGGATGCGGTTGACGACGAAGCCCGGACTGTTCCTGACCGTGATCGGGTACTTGCCCAGTGCCTTCGCCAGTGCTTCCACGGCGCCGTGGGTGGCGTCGCTGGTCTGCAAACCGCGGATCAGTTCGACCAGGGCCATCACCGGCACCGGGTTGAAGAAGTGCATGCCGATAAAGCGATCGGCGCGCGAGGTCACCGCGGCCAGCTTGGTGATCGAGATCGACGAGGTGTTGGACGCGATGATCACGTTCTCGCCGACGATGCCGTCGATCTGCTTGAGGATCTTGACCTTCAGGTCGTAGTTCTCGGTGGCGGCCTCGATCACGATGTCGGTGGCCTTCAGGTCGTCATACGAGGTGCTGCCCTTAAGGCGCGCCAGCGCGTCGGCCTTCTGCGCCTCGGTCAGCTTTTCCTTCTTGATCAGCCGGTCCAGGCTGCCCGACACGGTGGCCACGCCCTTCTGCACGGCGGCGTCGCTGATGTCGACCATCACCACGTTCAG
>NZ_JAGIQB010000222.1:0-790 GCF_017815025.1 Cupriavidus phytohabitans | reverse complement strand
CCGCGAGGAATCAAACGCGGGTTAGCATGACTGCCAGAGCCGCACGGTGTGGACAGTGCCACACCCAGGCGATTTCCAGCGCGGAGGCCAGCATGGAACACGATAGCACGCTGTATGTCGGCTTGGACGTCCATAAGGACTCGATCACGGTCGCTTACGCACTCGGCGCGGGCGAGGTCGAACTGCTTGGCAGGATCGGTACCTCGAAGGCCGATATCGATCGCCTGTGCAAGCGCCTGCAGTCTAAAGCGCGCCGGATCCGCATCGTCTACGAGGCGGGCCCATGCGGATATGGCCTTTACCGGCAGCTTGAAGAGAAGGGATTCGAGTGCATGGTGTGCGCGCCGTCGCTGATCCCGAAGAAGCCCGGCGAGCGCGTCAAAACCGATCGGCGCGATGCGGTCAAACTGGTGCGATCGTTGCGCGCCGGTGACCTCTCGGCCGTCTACGTACCCAGCGTCGAAGACGAAGCATTCCGGGATCTGTCACGCGCCTGGGGCAACGCCAAGGACGATTTGAAGCGCGCCCGACAAAGGTTGAGGGCCTTTCTGCTTCTACATGGGGTGCGCTACAGCGGCAGAGCCGACTGGGGACCGGCGCACCGGCGCTGGATCAGCGCCTTTGCGTTCGACACCATGTGGCAACAACTTGCTTTTGACGAATATCGACGTGCCATCGAGGATCGGCTCGCGCAATGTAGCCGTCTCGAAGCCGCCTTGCGCGAAGCTGTCGTCAACTGGCGCCTCTATCCGGCCGTACTTGGCTTGCAGGCCATGCGCGGCGTGCAGTT
>NZ_JAGIQB010000221.1:0-802 GCF_017815025.1 Cupriavidus phytohabitans | reverse complement strand
AGCAGAGGTCGAAGTAGTTGGGGGTAGCGCCGGCAAGGCTCGAATCCGCCGACGAAGGACCGAACGAGAGGGAGTGTCCGAAGCCATGTCGATACCGAAGGCAATGCGTCAGAAGCCCGCGCGAGCGGGGCGAGCGGGGGTAGTGGACGGTGAAGCCGGCCGTGAACCCGTCTGCGACGAAGCCGGCGGTCCGCGACGGGGAACGGAGGGCACAGGGTCGGCGCTGCTGGCAGCGGCGCTGACGCGAGAGAACCTGAAGCAGGCGTTCAGACGGGTCAGACGCAACAAGGGTGCCGCTGGCGTGGATGGTCTGGACATCGACCAGACCGCCCGCCATCTGGTGACGGCATGGCCGATGATTCGCGAGCAACTGCTCAAGGGGACGTACCGGCCCAGTCCGGTACGGCGGGTCACGATACCGAAGCCGGATGGAGGAGGCGAGCGCGAGCTCGGTATCCCGACGGTGACGGACCGGCTGATCCAGCAGGCGCTATTGCAGGTGTTGCAACCAATGCTGGACCCCACCTTCAGCGAGCACAGCTACGGCTTCCGTCCCGGGCGGCGTGCGCAAGATGCGGTGCTAGCCGCACAGTCGTACGTGCAATCGGGGCGGCGAGTGGTGGTGGACGTGGACTTGGAAAAATTCTTTGACCGGGTCAACCACGACATCCTGATTGACCGTCTACAGAAGCGCATCGAGGACGCGGGAGTCATCCGGCTGATCCGGGCGTATCTGAACAGCGGGCTGATGGATGGCGGGGTAGTGCTGCAACGGCACGAGGGCACGCCGCAAGGCGGGCCA